>NZ_BAABCW010000029.1:0-46879 GCF_039539305.1 Aquimarina addita
GATCTTTGATAGCTTCCAAAGCAACCTTTGCTTTGAATGCAGAACTAAATTTTCTTCTCGATTTTTTCATATGTACAGTTTTAAATTTACAATTTAAATAGCTGTCTTAAAAATGGGGAGTATTATAAAATAACCAAATCTCAAAAAATTATCTGGATAGGAGGTAATATTTATCTAAACCTCTTTGTAAAGTTTATTATTAATGCTGAAAAAATAGAACCTTTGGGGAATGAACTCTGGATTGTTACCACCAACTGTTTTTTAGACCAAGATGGTTCAGAACTTAATCGTGATAAAATTCGTTGGGCTAACGGTGGTACAGAAAAGAAGAAAAAAATATTGTATAGTATACTAGATCGTTTATAGATTAATATGTGCCGCATATTAAAACGTATCTTTTTTGATTAAGGAAAAATATAAAATGCAATATTTCATTTTTTATTGTTGTAATTTTCTATCTCATTTTTAAAGAATTTATTTGAAGTATTATTAATATTAATTTCCCCATTTGTTATTAGTTAAATGTAAAAGAATATATTTATACATAAATCTATTAAAACGATATACTAAGCACTTTATTAAATCCCTTTGAAATAAAAATAACGTGAACGAATCAGAAACAAGGAGAATACTAATTGACAGTAAATTGCTTGATGCAGGTTGGAATGTTAATGATGTTACTCAAGTAGTTGAGGAATACGTTGTTGATGTGCAGAATGTAAATGAACCTGAGGGAAAATATGGGAATCAGTTTACTGACTATGTTTTATTAGGGAAAGATGGGCAGCCTATTGCTGTGATCGAAGCAAAGAAAAGTTCTGTTGATGCTAGAAAAGGTGAAGAACAAGCAAAACAATATGCTAATCAAATTCAAATCAAATTTGATTGTGATCTCCCCTTTTGCTTTTACACTAATGGTCACGATATTTATTTTTGGGATATCGGAAACGCTCCACCAAAAAAAGTATACGGTTTTCCTACTCGCGGCGATTTAGAGAGGTTAGCACATATTCGGAAATATAAAAAACCTCTAGCAGAAGAGCTTATAAATACTGATATAGCGGGGAGGGCATATCAAATTGGTGCCATCCGTTCTGTTTTCGAATCTTTAGAAAAGAAAAAAAGAACTTCATTACTGGTAATGGCTACTGGAACAGGTAAGACCAGAACTTGTATTGCAATGGTAGACGCTTTAATGAGAGCCGGATGGGTCTCTAGAGTTCTGTTTTTAGTAGATAGAATTGCTTTGAGAAATCAGGCAATCGAAGCTTTTAAAGAACATACCCCACAATTATCAGTATGGCCTAAAGAAGAGGAAAAGGATATAGCATTAGATCGTAGAGTGTATGTTTCTACATATCCAACTATGCTAAATATTATTGATGAAGGACATGATAAACTATCACCTCATTTCTTTGATATGGTTATTATTGATGAGAGTCATAGATCCATATATAATGTTTATCAAAATGTACTTAATTATTTTAATACCATAACACTGGGCTTAACAGCTACTCCTACGGATGTTATTGATCATAATACCTTTCAACTATTCGATTGTGAAGATGGATTGCCAACTTTTGCATATACTTATGAAGAAGCTGTTAAAAATATGCCTCCGTATCTCAATAATTTTGAGGTTTTAAAAATTGGAACCAAATTTCAAAAGGAAGGCATCCATCTGAATACTATTTCTGTTGATGATCAGAAGAAAATGATTGCTGAAGGTAAAGACCTTAAAGAAATTAATTTTGAAGGTTCTCAACTAGAAAAAACGGTTTCAAACAAAGGGACAAACGCGCTAATTGTGCGTGAGTTTATGGAAGAATGTATTAAAGATTCTAGCGGAGTACTTCCAGGAAAAACAATATTTTTCTGCACTGGGAAAAGACATGCAAGAGCACTGAAAGATATTTTTAATCAGTATTATCCACAGTATGTTGGTGAACTGGCAAAAGTTATTGTTTCTGATGACCCAAGAGTGTATGGGAAAGGCGGTTTGCTAGATCAATTTAAGAATAATGACTTTCCAAGAATCGCTCTAAGTGTTGATATGTTAGATACAGGAATCGATGTAAGAGAATTAGTAAACCTGGTATTTGCTAAACCTGTTTTTTCATATACTAAATTCTGGCAAATGATAGGTCGAGGAACTCGATTATTGGACAACAACAATCTAAAGCCTTGGTGTCACGAAAAAGATAAATTTCTAATTATCGATTGTTGGGATAATTTTGAATACTTCAAGCTAAATCCAGAAGGAAGGAAAAATAAGTCACAATTAGCCCTACCAATACAATTGTTTTCTCTAAGATTAGAAAAGCTAACATTACTATTAGAAAATAAGGTTGAGTATGTACACAAAGAAATTAAAACCATTAGAAATTTTATTGCAAAATTACCTCCTAAAAATGTAATAGTAGTCGAACATAAAAGTTTTTTAGTTAAAGTTGAAAATGATGAATTTTGGGAACATCTCGATACTAATAGATTAGAGTATTTAGCAATTGTTATTGCACCAATAATGAGAGCGATTAGCGGATTAGATTTTAAGGCATTGCATTTTGAAAAAGATTTGGTGGAGGCTTCAGTTTTAAAACTAAAAGATGAGGGAATTGATTTTGAAAACCTTGTAGAATTAATCACTTCTCAATTAGCTGAACTACCATTAACTATTCGTGAGGTTGAGAAAGAGAAACAATTAATTCAAAATGCATCTAAGACTTCTTTTTGGGTTTCATATTCAGAAGATAAAGAAAATGAACTAATTCAGAAAATAGCACCTCTAATTCGCTACAGACAAGCTTTTAGTGATGGTAATGATTTTACATTTCTAAATCTTAGAGATGTTACTTACACCAAGAAACTTATAGAGTTTGGACCAGAAAATGAACAAGTAAGTATAAGTCGTTATCGCGAAATGGTAGAAGAAACTGTTTTAGGTATGGCAAGACAAGATTTAACATTACAAAAACTAAAGTCAGGAGAAGAATTGACTGCAGAGGAAATCAAAAAGTTGGCTCAGATATTGAATAAAAAAGATCCTTTTGTTACCGAGCAGCTACTTAGGCGAGTATATGACAACAAACAAGCTAAGTTTATCCAGTTTATCAAACATATTTTAGGAATAGAGCAAATTCAATCCTATGAGAAAACTGTATCTGATCTATTTGAAGCTTTTATTATTGAACATAATAATTTGACAAGCAAACAAATTCGTTTTTTAGAAATTCTTAAAAATTATGTTTTAGACAAAGGAACAGTATCTAAGAAAGATTTAATAAAACCTCCTTTTACCCAGTTGCATAATAATGGAATATTAGGAGTATTTTCGCCAGACTTGATCAATAAAATTGTAGCATTAACTGAACAAGTTAGTGCTTAAAACTAAATAGAGTATTTAATACTATGTTATCATCCGATTTAAAAAGTAAAATCAACAAACTCTGGGATAAGTTTTGGAGTAGAGGAATTACCAATCCCATTTCTGCTATTGAACAAATCTCTTACCTTTTGTTTATGCGCAGAATAGACGAATTAGATACTCTAAAAATACAACAAGCTGGATTTACAGAAGAAGATTATAGAACTGTTTTTTTAGTACCTAAACTTGATAAAGATGGTAAACCAGTCCTTAATAAAAAAGGAGAATTAGAACTTGAAGATAAAAGTAATTGCAGATGGTCTCATTTTAAGCAATTAGACCCTGAATCAATGCTTATTTTGGTGAGTCGGGAAGCTTTTCCATTCATCAAAGTGATTAACAAAAAGGTTGATCTTAAAAAAATTGAAGATAAAGATTTTCGTGAAATAGTTAAAAAGCAATTATACGGTGATTTAACCAATAAAGAAATAGAACAAGAATTTGCCTATATCCGTTATATGGAAAACGCTGTTTTCTTAATTAACAATTCTAATCTTTTGGATGAAGCTGTAAAAGCGATTGATGAGATTTACGATGAGATAAAAAAACAACAAGACGAAGGGCAGAATTTCCAAGACACTCAAGGTGATGTATATGAATATCTGTTGAATGAAATAGGGCAATCCGGTAAAAATGGACAGTTTAGAACCCCGAGACATATCATCCAATTGATGTGTGAAATCTTAGATCCGGATTGGACAGACACGATTTGTGATCCCGCTTGTGGTACAGGTGGTTTTCTATTAGGAGCTTATCAACACATTCTCACTAAATATTCCAGTAAAAAGTACTTGCAAAAGGATGAAAATGGTTTTGTAAGAGGTACGATGGGTGATAAAATCACTAAAGATACTGTTTGGAAAAATCTAAAAGAAAAAACTTTCTATGGTTTTGATATAGATCAAACCATGGTACGTATTGGATTAATGAATCTAATGTTACACGATATTTCTGTGCCAAGAATAGAACATATTGATACCTTATCTAATAAGTATGAGGGTTATGAAAAGGATGAGCAATATTCTATCGTATTAGCCAATCCACCATTTACAGGACGTATTGATAAAGGTGGGATGAGTGATAAATTTAGAATCCCCGGTACGCAAAGTGAATTGTTATTTATCGACCGTATGGTACGCATGCTTAAACCAGGAGGAAAGGCAGCAGTAATTATACCAGAAGGAGTATTGTTTGGTAGCGGTAAAGCACAGAAAAAGGCACGTGAAATTTTGTTACGTGATACGCAACTAGAAGCTGTAATCTCCTTGCCAAGTGGCGCATTTCAACCATATACTGGAGTAAAAACAGCTATTTTAGTTTTTACCAAAGCAGAACTAGAAAGTAAAAAATGGCATACAGATCGAGTATGGTTTTGTAATTTACAGAGTGATGGTTATTCTTTAGACAATAGTCGTAAACGATTAAAAGATGAACCATTGCCATTGGCCATAAAAAAATACCAAAGTAGAGCCGGCGATAATGAAACCGATCAAAAAGAAGAGCATTTTTATGTAGATTTAGACAAGATAAAAGAAAATGATCTAGATCTAAGTTTTAACCGTTATAAGACTTTTGATTATACACCACAAAAATATGATCCACCAAAAGAAATTCTAAAAGCCTTACTAAACTTAGAAGATGATATCCAAAAAGAGCTAAATGAATTAAATGAGATGATTGAATGAAATTAGAAGATTATATTGATGTTTTATCTGGATATGCAATAAAAGCTAATTCATTTAATAAAAATAAGGATGGCATACCGGTAATTAGAAATCGGGATGTAATTAGAGGATATTCTGAGACATATACTACTCAAAAAATTGATTCTAAATTTGAGATAAAAAAAGAGGATATCTTAGTTGCAATGGATGGTAATTTCCATGTTGCAAAATGGCAATCGGATATTGCGTATCTGAATCAACGAGTTTGTAAAGTATCTTCCAAAAACGAAAAAATTTTAAGTAATGCTTTTTTATGTTATTTACTTCCCAAAGAGCTAAAAATAATAGAAGACAATACTCCATATGTTACCGTTAAACATCTTTCTGCAAAGGCTATTAACAACATTGATTTTGATTTACCAGATCCCATAACTCAAAAACAAATAGTTACAGTTTTAGATAAGGCGCAATCGCTCATTAAAAAACGAGAGCAAAGTTTAGAATTATTAGATGAATTACTTCGTGCAACTTTCTTGGATATGTTTGGAGATCCTGTTTTAAACGAAAAGAATTTAAAATTCACTAAGCTTAGTGAATTAGGAGTATGGAAAAGCGGTGGTACTCCTTCAAGAAGTATTGATGCTTATTTTAAAGGAAATATTCCTTGGTTTTCTTCTGGAGAACTTAATGATATGTATATCTCTAAAAGTAAAGAGAAAATTACAGAAGTTGCTGTAAAAAAAACATCCGCTAAATTAATTGAATCGGGCAGTCTTCTTGTTGGAATGTATGATACTGCTGCATTAAAATCAAGTATCACAAAAATAGTTGCCAGCTGTAATCAAGCTATTGCTTTTGCCAAGCTAAATGAGAAAAAATGTACATCTACATTTGTATATTTTGCAATTCAAATAGGAAGAAAATATCATCTATCTAAGAGAAGAGGTGTGAGACAAAGAAACTTAAATCTTGCAATGATCAAAGCTTTAGAAATACCTTTACCAAAACTAAAACAACAAGAAATATTTTCTTCAATTGTTTCTAAAATTGAACTTCAGAAAGAATTAATTCAAAAAAGTTTAGACGATTTAAACAATCTCTTTCAATCGCTATTACAAAATGCTTTTAGCGGTAATCTAAAACTACAAGACAATAAAGTAGAACTCCAAACTGCTTTAAAAGATGTGAATTGGTTTACAGAGCAAGTAGGAGAAATCACTAATAATACTGCAACGCAAAAACTATTTGCTACGTTAAACACTATATCTAAAACCCCTTCGGCTTTTGATACTATTTTTAAGCTTCAAGAAACACTTAGCACGAATAATGCTCCTGGATTAGAGGTTATAAGAAAATTTTACAACTCACTGGGAGGTAATAGTATACCAAATTTTAAGAATGCAGATGTTCTTTCTGCATATAAAATATTTCAGGCTAATCCATTCATTAAACAAATAACAGACAATAAGCCTTTCAAAATTAAAAGCTTGGAGCAATCCATTGAGGAGCAAAAAAATAAAGAACTAGAAGGAGAACTATACCAAGAACAGGATCCAATTCTACAATTCATTAACCAAGAGCAATTTGGCAAGTATTCAATAGAAAATTATAAAGTAAATATCCCAAAAACTATTCACAAGTACTTCGGCAAAAGAGAATTTGATGTTGATGATATAATTCAGATACTAGAGGAAAACAAGGCACTCTCTGGTTTAAAAAAAAATACTATAAAGAAAGAACTGTTCTCAATTTTTTCTCAATTCATTAAAGTGAAATACGATGGTTTGTTTGCTTTTAAGCAAATGCGAGAAGAAATGCAAAGAAGCCTATTTAATCCTGCTTTTACCTTGCTCCAAGAGTTTATAGATCAAGGATTAAAAAATAAATCCATTGATCAGGTTTATTTACTCTCTTCAGTAGGAGATGATATTCGTGGGAATGATAAAAGATTGTATCTTTTATTAAAGCAATCCAAGCATGAAAATTAATAGGATTGTAATCAATAATACCAAAGGATTTCGAGGATTACCGAATGGATTTGAAATTATTTTCAAAAATGCTTTTCATCGCAATGAGATTGATCCTATTTGTTTGGCAGGGTTAAATGGTTCTGGGAAATCCAATGTTTTAGAATTAATTTCAGAGATCTTTTTTTATCTGGAAGCAGTACATCATTCTCAAGCCAAAAAGTATGTTACAAAAAAGAGTCCTTTTGGTTTTACTATAGAGTATGAAACTAAAGTAACCGCTAATAATTTATTGCAATCAGATACTACATTTAAAGCGGATACTCCTCTGGGAAGTATTCGAAAAGTAGCAATTGAAAAACTCCCAAGACAGGAAATACAGATCAAGTTTACAAATGATGAAGAATGGATTGTACTAGATTCAGAACATCTTAGTTACGATTATAATGTATCTCAATTATTACCAAAAAAAATAATAGCCTACTCATCTGGTCAAAATGAATTGGTAAGCAATCCTTTTCTTCGAATGGATTTCTTTTATTTTGATGAGTATCTTAAAGAATTAGAAGAAGGTGGGGATTCTGCGGAAATTTCGCAAAACAGACTATTCTATATGGATTATGACTCTAATCCATTCGTGTTATTGAGTAATTTTTTGATGCGTGATATAGATGATACAGGAGAACAAAAAGAGCTGGGTATTCTTAAAGCTATGACAGATGTAGACGGCGTAGACTCATTTAATATCGTACTTAATCTAAAAGTAAAAAAGGATCATGCTACTGAAAATCTGATAGAAATCATTGAAGAATTAAGGGACTCGGATTCAGAATCGTTGCTCTCAGCAATAGAAAATGAATTATTCTGGGAAGTTCAGTTACCCTATCAACTCAGTAATTTTATAGAAAAACTAGAACGATGCTGTACGTATTCAGATTTTGTATATAAAGAAGAAGGTTCAGGAAAATGGTTAAAAGTTACCTTGTATTTCCGACAGATAGGTTCCAATATAAAGATGGCATTTCAGAACGAGTTTAGTAATGGGCTGAATCTATTTCGACAATTTTATTTAATGAATTTGCTGAATATATATAATTACTCTGATGCCATTAGAGATAGGGTAAAGAAAGCTTCGTCGGGATCAGAAGATAATATTTCAGACTTGATTCCTAAGCTACCTAAGAAGGATAAGGTTTTTTATATCGATGCCTTAAAACTTAAGAAGAAAACAGGGAGTAAAAAAGAATTGCATTATAAAAATCTTTCTGATGGAGAGCATCAGTTTCTGCATATAATAGGATCTTTAATGCTTATGGAAGAAGAGGGAACTATTTTTCTATTAGATGAACCATCTACCCATTTTAATCCGGATTGGCGATCCAAGTTTATCTATACCATAAATGAAATATATAAATTAAGGCGAGATCGTTTTCAAGATCCTGAGAAAGCACAACAGCTAGTTACTTTGTCTACACACTCTCCTTTTGTATTATCTGATAGCAAATCAAAGAATGTACTTTGGTTTCAGAAAGAAAAAGGAAAACCAACTATAAAAGAATTAGATTTTGAAACCTATGGTGCTTCAGTTGATTATATCATGAAAATGTTATCGGGGCAAAATCATTTAATTCCTGACAGAGCCTATAATGACTTAAGAAAAGTTATTGAAGAAGGAGATCTCAGGGAAGTAAGGTCAGCTATTGAAAAGTATGGAGAGTCTAGTGAAAAACAATTTTTATTTAAAAGGCTTTATGAATTATCTGAAGAACGCAAAAAAAATAAAAAGAAATGATAAAACCATTACTGAAAATAGATTCTCCCATTATTGGTATGCAGGAAATCCCAGTTGCTTTTTTTAGTAACCTAGAGGATTCTGTAAATTTTGGAGATCATCTATTTCCTGTTTGGTTTAATACAGTATTTGGGAAGGTTGCTAAAGATAAGTTCGAGTTGGTCTATAATGAGTATAAAAAAATCATATCATCATTTGAAAGACAAAAAGTAATAGAAGCATTTAAACATGGAAATAGAATTCAAGAACTATGTGAAAATAGCATAGAAGTCTCTTGTATTGATATTAATAATCTACCGGAAGATATTCGTTTACCATTGAAAAATGCGTTTACTCATCTATATGATTCTTTAGATAATTTAAAATATCAAACTCATGTAAATGAAAATTTATTGGATGTACTTGATGAGTTTGCAGATATAAATAATATCGAGATTTGTCCCTTTTGTGGTATCGAAGGTTACATTAATGTAGAAGGGGAACCTAGGCAAACATTAGATCATTGGTTGTACAAAGAGAATTACCCATTTGCAGCGGCTAATTTTGATAACCTAATGCCAATTGGCGATAAATGTAATCGTAGACCAGCAAAAGGGACAAAAAATGTTTTATTTGATGAAACCAGAACCAATCGGGTTGTTTCTTTCTATCCTTATAAAACACATCAAAGCATAGATATATCATTCAGGTTTATTAACGAACCAGTATCTACTAATATAACAGATAATGATTGGGAATTGGTTATACAGCCTCAAAACCCTATTGAACAAGATATTTTTGATAGCTGGAATACCACATTCAATATTGAAACTAGGTATAATGATTTCGTTCGAAAGAGAATAATCCCAAAATGGGAGAAAGATTACATTGGTTTCATAGAAGAAGACCATAAGACAAATCAAGCTCAAGATCTTAAGGAATTTAAGGAGCATTTAAAGCTTTGGAAAGCCACCTTTAAGAAGAAAAGTGACCCAAGAGCAATTTTATTTAGAGCATTTGCAAACTATTTAATAAATGATGCAACTGATGCTTATTTATCTGGATTATGTGAAAATTTTAAACGATTATAAAGGTATGTAAAACTTAAGACATAGTAAGAAAAATTACATACACTACAACAATGCCTGTTCAAGATAATTAACTCTGAAAAAATGTAGAAATGCGCAAGAAGATTCAAAATGCATTATTTGAAATATGCATTCTTATCATAGTATTTATAATAGCATCTAAGATGTTTCTAATAAAAGTTGATATGTCAATAATTAAGTTGTGCATAGGGATTATTTCTATATATATTCTTCGTATAATAGTTACTTATATAATGTTATTGCTTTTGAATAAAACATTAGTATCTGTATGGGATATTAAAAAATTTAGATCAGAGGACATGCCAAAGCCATTTCTTAATGTAACAAAAATATTTATAACCCTGAGTGTTATCACTATTCTAAGTTTAGCAGATTGGTTTGGTATGGATAAAATAGAGGTGGAATATATCGATAAGATACTATTACAAAATAAAATTAAAGTTCTGTTTTTTTTCATAGCTGCAGCAACAATGACATATAATTTTGGATATTTTGCATATCGGCTTAGTAATAACAGACAAAGAATTATCTTAGGCTTTAAAAATGTGTTCTCCGAGGTAGTTAGGAAGTAATCTATAAGTTAAAAACTACATTAACCTGTATAGAAATGATTGAACAATCAACGATGATCTTAATATCAGACATACTTTGAAAACTCAATAGCCATTTTTTCGGCAGCTTTAAGCATCCATTCAAAATAACTATTCCAATTGTCTTCTTCAAATAAGTCTGCAGTGTTTTCTGCTTTTATTCTTGATGCTTGTTTTCCATTTAATGGCATCCATAGTAATTGCATATCAATATTTGACTCAATTGTTTGCTTATTTTTCTCAAATCGCAAGTATAGCTCCTGATCCCTTTTTATATAGAACTCACAAGTAATTAAATTTTCTTTAGAATTGATCGTTAACGTAAGGTTTGCTTCAGATGTTCCAATACTTATATCAAACCAATGTTGTGCACTAGGCTTACGCCCAATATTCAAAGATGATCCTTGTTCTTTCGCATAATCTTTGAACCGTTTCCAAAACTCAAGCTGAGCGAGCTTCGTTTCTGTATATTCTTTTGGTTGTGATTGAGAGTTTTGTAATTGCTTTGCCCAGTCGTTGGGTTCTACAACCACATTAAATTTAGGAGCCAATGCAGAATCATCAATTTGCCATAATTCCATTTTGATGAGAAAAAAACCTAATTGCGATCCAGTATTATTATTTAGCCATTCCATGGCTTTTTGATGTTCTTCCCTGATATCCTTAACTATCCAAATAATAATACTTGCATCATATCCAGACGCATACGTAATAATTTGTCCAAGATGCTTGTGATCAGTATATTCCAGTTGATTTTCAATAATAATTTTCTTTTGGGTATTTTCATCAATCGCAACCAGATCTACATTGTACCTGCCTATTGATTCCTCAATTCTTGTATTCGTTAGTACAATTCCAATTTCATCACTCAAAAGTTGAATATTTTCATCTTTTCCTAACCACCTGGTAAAATCTAAAGCTTCGTGAGACCAAAAATCTCTTAATTCTACCTTTTTTAATTTTGAAAGTATTCTATCCATTTTATTTAAAATGTTTAAGCATCTAATATAATGACGGAATATTAAATAGTCTATTAATCACTCGATATTTTAAATAATAGACCTTTCAACTCCACACTCGACAATTTTTTTCACTATAGAGCATAAAATTATACCTAAAGTTTTATAGTAGTTCCCATCAAAACAACTCTATACACACTCTACGCTCTACAATTTATTTCATAAATGCCTTGATATCCTTTGTTATTTAGCTCCAGATATCTAGTAAAACAAAGCATTTCGAGATGCTCATTAATAACCATAAAATACACAAATAATGAGCGATGTATTAAAACCATTGTATTCCCTCACCGTTGGAGAGTACACAGAATTAAACAGACGGATTATCAGACAGCAGTTACAAGAACTGTTAGTACATCAGGAAATTCCATTAGTAAATAAACCGGAACGGGATATCATCTTTATTGATGATGCTTGTGAGCTTACTGGGTACAGTAAACCCACTATGTATTCTAAGATTAGCAGATATGAAATTCCAGTGTTGTCACGTGGAAAACCACTTACTTTTTCTAAAAAAGTACTGATCGATTGGATTCATAAAGGAAAACCTAGCGTGATGGAAGAAATAGAAGCAGAAACCTTTCTAAAACCCCCTAAAAGATGAAGAATCCAAATGAATTAATAAGCCCTAATGCTCTGTATTTAGACATCAAGGAGGTAGGTAAATTGTTTAGTCCGCCAATCTCCAGACAGAAACTAGGCAGGCTTAAAAGATCTGGAGAACTGCCCTTAATTCCATGTAAAATAGGAAAAAGAACGTACTACCATAAAAAGCAAACCGTAAAGCTTATAGAAAAACTATGCAATAGCAATATGAACTATGATATGGATGCTTCTCTATAATCCCAGCCAACAAGCCTATCATATCGAGGAATCTAAAAATGATGTGATTCTATCTAGCAATGGATACAAGGTCCTTAGAAGTTTTTCTAGGTATGATAGCGCTTTAACGTATTACAAACAAATTATATATAACACAAAAAAAGTAACAGATGGAACCAAATAATAATATAACCAAAGAAAATATCATCAAAAGAATCGATTCACAAACACTATTAAATTATTACCTGCAACCTTATCATGCTAAGGGACGATTGCAACAGGGAAAGCATATCTCTAACCCCTTTCTTTCAGAAAAACAGAAAACACCTTCTTTTAATATCTACAAATCCACATCAGGAATATGGAGGTATAAAGATTTTGCAGATAGTGATTGTGAAGGGGATGTATTTGATCTGATTATGAAATTAAAGCACTGTAGTTTTCCAGAGGCATTACAACATATCAATACCGATTTCAATCTGGGATTACAGGAATACATGATTAAGAAAAAACCAGAAATACAATTACATACTGCGTGGACAGAAGAACTTGCAAGGTATTGGAAAGCATACGGAATCCTGCCTGTACATCTCAAGTATTTTTATGTATTTCCAGTAGCTAAGATAACCCGGTATAATGAAAATAACGAACCTTACCACATTCATTCCAATAATCATAATCCGATTTTTGCATATCGGGTTTCCAATACTTGCTATAAAATTTATCGTCCATTAGCTAAGAGTTTTAAGTTTTCGTGGATAGGTGATAAACCAGAAAACTATGTGTTTGGATATTCAAAACTTCCTGAATCCGGAAAACAATTATTTATTACAGGAGGGGAAAAAGATGTACTATCCTTATCTGTAAAGGGATATCATGCTGTTTGCTTTAATAGCGAGACATCGCTTCCACATGTAGAACTGATGCAGGAACTCAAAGAGCGTTTTAAGCGGGTGACTATTCTTTATGATATGGATCAAACAGGCATTGCGCAGTCCGAAAAGATAGCAACTACGTTTGGTGTGTATAGAGCAAGCTTACCGCAACTCAATGCAAAAGGTGGAAAGGATATTTCCGACTTTTTCCAACTAGGATGTTTATTTTCTAAAGAGACGATTAAGATGATACCTCCTTCACAGAAAAAAGAAGTTGTCAACGACAGCAAATATCTTGCAGCATTAAAGCAAACGCAACAAGTATTGAAAGAAACCATGGCAAAGGATATTGTAGAAATTCCAACATTACTTTCCCATAAAGATGAAGGAGTCATATTTTCGCAAAGTATCAACATTATACAAGGAAAATCAGGAACGCATAAGAGCAGGTTAGCGCAAACGATATGCAGTGCTTTTCTAAAGAAAGAGAACTGCAACAATGAACTACTTGCTTTTACACGAAACCCTGACAAACCATGTTTTGTTTGTTATGTGGATACCGAGCGTAACCTCGCAAATCAATTCCCTAAGGCATTACAGGAAATACAAGTAGATGCAGGGTATGACATTACAGAAGACCCAAGGAATTTTGCCTACACTTCTCTGGTGAATACTAAAAGGTCTGACCGCTATAAAGCGCTATGTGATTTTATTATCTACGTGCAAAAAGACGTTCAAAAAGAAGAGCATTTAATTATTGTGCTGGATGTGGTATCAGACTGCATTATGGATTTTAACAATACACAAAATAGCTTGGATCTGATTGATATGCTCAATACAACGATCAATAAGCAGGATGTTACTTTTATTGCAGTCATTCACGAAAACCCGCATCCTAATGATAAAAAAGCACGGGGACATTTGGGCTCAGAGATGTTAAATAAATCTACGGTAACTTTCAGAATGGCATTCGAAAACGAAAAGCAAGAAACGCCAGACGATCTAATCGTTATACATTTTCCTAAGAACCGAAACGGGAAAAAACCTAAGCCTTCCCATATTGAGTTTTGTGAAGCAACTAAAAGATTGGTCTTAGCAAGTAATGATCGCATTAAACAAGTTCAAAGCGTTAAAAATAATAAAGGAAATCTTGGAGAAATCATAGAATTTCTATCTTCCTATGTTACCGGAGTCGTTTCTGGTAAAACGATGGTAGCGGATCTATGTCAAACGTTTTCTTGTGGTAACCGGACGATGAGAGAACGCTTAAAGGAATTATGTAGTAATTACTATGAAATTCCCGATGCCAATAACGTTCCCTGTTCCTTGGTAAAAACCCAAAAAGGAAGAGAAGTTTTCTATCAGCTGGAGAAGATTGAAAATCCTGTATCTGGAATGAAGGCTTCATAGCATTTTAAACAGTTGCATTAAACACCAGAAAGCAGGTAGTAGTATATATATACTACTACCTGCTTTCTGGTGTTTAAAAAAATGCTAAATCGATTCAAATTAATGCAGATTAATTTGGACTTTATTAGATCAATCTAGCAGTAATTTAATGAAATATAGCTCCGTATACGGCAATTTATATCATTGGATGTTATATTAGGTTATATGACGTAAACTCAAATCAATCAATGTATTTCGATGATTTTTATCACATATATTTGACAAAAATCAAGCCTATGAAAATGAAAGCAATTGATCCGTTAACCAATAAGAAGTTTAGTAAAAAGCGTAACAATCAAAAGTTTGCCACACGAAAAAACCAGATCAAATTTAACAATTTGAAGGCTAGAAAAAAACGACAAGCCATAGCAGGTTTAAATCGGATATTGGAAAAGAACCGATCTATTATGAAATCGTTGTTGGCAAATGAGAAAGAAGTGATCAAGAGTTATGATTTTTTACTGGGAGCTGGGTTTCATTTTGGATGCAATACGCATACTATCAATAGTGAACATAGCATCTGGAGTTGCGTGTACGAATATGGGTATTGTCAATTACCTGATAAGCGGTTTAAAATTATCAAGACTTCTAACAAACAATAAAAAACTGTGCAATGACCTCAGAATTTATTAACTGTTTTGAATTGGATATTGCAAAGGATATCCCAGCAGAATTAACTTTCTACAAAAACCAGTACCAGACTTTGACCCATCACAATCACATATATAAACAAGTATTGATTGGAGCAACGACAGTACTTTGTCTGTATGTATTATATAAAACATTAGAACGATATGAAAATAAGAAAAAGAACAAAGAAACATCCTATCATTAGAAGGGTAGAAGAGCATATAGATGTGATAGAAAAGTTCACTCATAAAAGTGATGCTTTTTTTAATAAACCTATTGTGAAAAAGGTGGGCAAAACCATTCTGATAACCGGAGCTGTTTTTGGAGGATTATTTCTCTCTAAATATTTTCTGTCTGCTACCGCTAAGATGATCAAATCTTGTAAAGAAATCAAAGACGCATGGAAACGGTAAATTTTACAACCCGTTAATCAAATATGAACCCAAATACCTTGAGTAAACCAATGTTGGATTCGCCTAAAACGGATACTATCTTTCCCCTGTGTTTAAGAAAACTTACTATTAAAACTACATTTTTTTTCATTCCATTTTTTTAAATAATATCACACCTTAGTAGAAATAATTAATTACGAGAATGGCCTTAAATTATTCTGTAATCAAATAACTAAAAATTGACCTATAAGGAAGTAACCTATCAAATCCTTTTCAATACAAAAAGATACTCAACTTTTTAATTATTAAACCATCACCACCCAAAGTAATGGTTTAATAAAGCAATGAATCTTAAATATTAATTATTTTTAATAATCCTCCACGAACTAAACGTTTTACAAGCTTCAGCTTACCTTCTTCATCTAGTAATGGTATTTCTGAAACCGTAAAACCTTTTGTTGCTTTAGCTATAAAGTCAAAACATGAACCCAGATATTCGGGACCTTTAATTACATTTCCTTGAAATAATATTCTACTAAGTTCGCCTATTTGTAATACTCCTACTGTCATAAAATCTCTATGAGCAAGACTTGTTTTGAGATTAATATCTTCTATTTTATCTAAATGAGCAAAATGCCCATCACCTATAGATTTCTGATTTGACCTGAAATTCTCTGACAAAAGATCTATACCATAACTTGGGTTCAAATTATTGGATGTTTTTTGTAATAATCTCTCAATCTTGGTATTAATTAATTCTTTTAAGCTATCGTCTGTTTTATATTGATTTAAATACCCCAAAGGTAATGGCTGACGAAACTCAACATCATTTTGTGCAACTTGACTTAGTGATATCATTAACAAATCAACCCATTGGAATGGGTGTACTCCAATGGATAAGTGTAACGAAGATTCATCCATTGTCATTGCCTCATGAGGCACGCCTCTTGGAATAAATAAAACATCTCCAGCCTTAAGCATTATTTCTCTTTTATTTTTTAATTGGTTTCTATCAAATACTGGTTGAAAACTATCTACAAGTGGAGTTTGATACTCCTCATCATATAATGTCCAATGTTTAGTTCCTTGAAGTTGTACAACAAAAACATCATGTGCATCGTAATGTGGTGATAACGCTTTTTGGTTTTTAGGTGTTAAGAAGAGTTCACCAAGCGTTCTAAAATTAAATTCCTTTTGAAGGCTTTGACATAGCCTTTGGATAGGTTTCCAATAACGTTGCACTTCATGAATTACAATAGTATGCCCATCCGCATAAGCAGCATATATTTGATTAAGATTTAAACTACCATCCTCATTTTCGTATTTACTTGGGTTTATTGGAACCTGATTTTTTACAACCCTTAGGCTCCATCCTTTTGGACGGCTATGATCTAAAATTTCGTCCAAATTTTCTATAGTCAGAAGTGAGTTATAATATTCTGGACTCTCACGCTGTATGTGTAACGTCTGTTTCCCCCAAAAATCTTTTGCAAAGACATTTTTTTCAAAAGGATAAATAAGATCTGCGAAGTTCTCGATTTCTTGTTTTTTTGTTAATAGTGTATCCATAATAACTTTTTATTAATATTGATAGTGATTATCTATAAAAACAAAACTATAACAAGACATATGTATATAACTGACAAAAAAACGGTTAAAATTGACAATCCGATATTTGTACACATTGTTTTAACACTACTGTATTATGTAGCTTTACTAATGATGCGTTAACTTTTCATTTTTTTGTTTTAAGCCTTTATATGTTAGGTTTTCTATACGTTCTTTAATTTTTTGATTTGATTTAGTGGATACATTTGTAGTCTTTTAAAAAAGACTGCAATGAATTCAGGAAAATACATCTTAGCGCAATTACTACAGTATGTGAACAAGTATGAGTTTGAGAAATGTGTTAAAAGGTATAACGGCGATTATAGAATTCGTAATTTTAACTATTGGAATCAGTTTATCCAATTATTTTTGGCAACTTACCTCTAGGAACTCCTTAAGAGATATTTCAATTTGTCTGAAGGCACATAAAAATAAGCTCTATCAATCTGGGTTGGCTGGACATGTGAATCAGTCTTCATCATCATGCGCTAATGAACGTAGAGATTGGAGAATATTCGCTGACCTCGGGCAGTATCCCATAGATCTAGTTCGACCGATGTATATTAATTATCAAATTCCTAATATCAACTTAAATAATCAAGTCTTTGCGTTGGATTTCACAACAATCTCACTAAGCCTTACACTATTTATCTGTTTTTCAATGAAATACCCCAAAGGTGCAGTAAAAGTTCATACGCTTTTGGATTTAAGGGGTAACATTCATGTATTTATATACGTAAGTGATGGGAAGTACCATGACAGTAATGCACTTGATTTATTTAATCTATAAACGGATTTCAAACTCTTAATAAAATAAAGTTAACTATTAATGATTTTTTTCTTGTTAGAACTTATTAAAAGAGCAATTGAATTTAAAAAATAAATCCTTATTTTCTTCAAAAAACAAGGATTTGCTAAGTGTTTTTACCTGAGCATATTCATGTCTGCAAAAAAAGAAGTAACTAACTTTTATTTTTCATATTTCTTACAAATAAAAATATACTGGAGAACAATATTAGTATAGCAATTATTAGCAGAGTTAGCTTATAGCCTTTATCTTGAATAGATATACCTATTGGAATAAGTATAATTCCAAAAATAAGTATAATAAATGGTATCTGTTTATTTTTCATATGTTCAAATTTAATAAACCATTTATTGAAACACAATAAATGGTTTGATTTTAACGAAACTATCCTAAAAATAGAATATCTTATTACATATAGTAACCTGCAGCTATTCCTCCACCTAATGCCAGTAAACCTATCGCTGTAAAAGTAAGTGCAGTTCCAACTACTATTCCTCCAGAGACGATCTCTAACTGTTCATCCGTAAGTTCCAAATTTTCAAAATCTGGTTTAGCTGGTATATTCAAATAAATATTAGAAGAATTAGATTGATCCTCAACAATTACTTTCATATGTTTAGGTAGGCGACTTTCTTTCCCAGTAATAGATTCTATAGTTGTGATAGGGGAAGTTATTAACTGATTTTTAAAGTCATTACTTTCCCAAGATCTTTTATTAAGTGTTGACATTAAACCCTCAATTTTTTTTTGATTTTCGTGTATTTCCATTTTTGTCTACTATTAAAAATTTATTTTCGATATATTATTTCTTTATCTTATTGCAATACCAATTCCTACACCAGCTGCGAACAGACCTACAATCGCTAAAGCGATTCCTGCCGTTCCAGCTACTATGCCTCCAGCAACAATTTCTAATTGTTCATCTGTAAGCTGTAAATTTTCAAAATCTGGTTTTCTTGGAATATTTAAAAACACAATATTAGAATCCGTTTGGTCTTCTATTATAACTTTAGTGCCTTCAGTATTACACTTTTTACCTGTGATTTTTTCGATAGAAACTACTGGATCTGCAATCAACTCTTCTTTGAATGTATCATTTTCCCAAGCATTTGTGAAAATTTGTTGTAAGATATCTTGTGCTTTTTCTTGATTTTCTGTTAAAGTCATTTTATTTCAAATTAATGATTGATGAATAATTTTATTTAAATAATGTTAAGCTTGCCTGTCTCCTCCGTCCGTTGGAAAAGGAAATATTGGAC
Organism: Aquimarina addita; assembly: GCF_039539305.1. Classification (NCBI taxonomy): domain Bacteria; kingdom Pseudomonadati; phylum Bacteroidota; class Flavobacteriia; order Flavobacteriales; family Flavobacteriaceae; genus Aquimarina; species Aquimarina addita. Next base: position 19,388 of record NZ_BAABCW010000029.1, read on the forward strand.
CTGACCAAGGAAAAAGGAATGTGCCCCCAGCAAAAGCTTCTAATTGTTCCTCGTTCAGTTCTAAATCATCCAGATTTGGTTCTGCAGGGATATTAATATACACCACAGCTTTATCTGTCTGATCTCTTACCATAATACTTTTTCCTTCTGGTAGGTTTAATTTCTCCCCAGTAAGTTTCTCTATAGCTGCTACTGGTGAGTCGATGAGCTCTTGTTTAAAAACTTGATCCTCCCAAGCCTTCTGTACAATTTGTTGCAATAGCTTTTGCTCTTTAGTAAACTCCATAATTTAAGTTATTAAAATGTCGAATTATCTAATGGATAATCAGGAAAACACTCTATAATGATCGGTGGACCTGTCAACACTGAAAGTGGATTAAAGCCAGCACCACCCGCTACAGTCTCTAACTGCTTTTCATTCAATTCTACATCATCAGTGGTTGGAGCTGTAGGGATATTGATATACACCGTAGATTCATCTGTCTGATCTCTTATCACAAGAGTCTTTCCCTCAGGAATGTTCATTTTTGCACCGATCAATTTTTCAATTGCTTCTACAGGAGAATTAAGTAGTTCTTGCTTAAATGTTGCATCTTCCCATGCTTTGTGAACCACTTGTTGTATTAGTTTTTCTTGATTTGTAAATTCCATAGTTTTGAATGATTTTTAATTGATGAATATTTAGATTATAATAAAAAGTTATCTGGCGCTTTTACATCAATAACGGGTGTTGGGAAACAATCTATAACATCATGAATCCCACCAATAATCACAGAAGCCCCTCCGGCTACGGCCTCTAATTGTGTTTCATTCAATTCTACATCATCAGTAGTTGGAGCTGCAGGGATATTGATATAGACCGTAGATTCATCTGTCTGATCTCTTATCACAAGAGTCTTTCCCTCAGGAATGTTCATTTTTGCTCCAATTAATTTTTCAATTGCTTCTAAAGGAGCATTGATTAATTCTTGTTTAAAAGTGGCATCTTCCCAGGCTTTATGCACAACTTGTTGCATTAGTTTTTCTTGATTTGTAAATTCCATAATTTTAAATTTTAGATTATTATGTTATTAATTTCTTGATGTAAAACTACCCCTACTTTATATGAGAGAAATGCCAAAAGAACTGACAAAATGATTATATACATTTTTATTTTATCTATTCTCATCCCACCCTCAGGCTTTTCTTGAAGGAAGGAAGCTAAAGACCTACCAATAGCTATACGGGATGATTTTTCTTACATCATATACTGGTGGAAAAAGATTTAAAAGCACTGCTTTATAACGTCAATTCCCTAACCGGATATAATTTTATTCAGGATTTACTGGTAACAAAATACATCTGCATATCTCCTTTCCCTTTGGCATTTATTTTTCCTCTATACTCAAAAGCCAGCTCTTTTTCATCTTTGACTAATTGATAGGTGTTTTGACTAATATTCACTTTACCCACAGCTCCGTTACTTTCCATTCTACTGGCGGTATTGACGGTATCTCCCCAGATATCATACTGAAACTTTTTAACCCCAACGATGCCTGCTACGATAGGACCTGTATGAATCCCTACACGCATTTCAAAAGCCGGCTTGGTCAACCGATCATTTTCCAATTTTCTTTTAGACACAAATTCTTGCATTTCGATTCCTGCAAAAATTGTTTTTTTAATTGTATTAGCAGTTGGTTTGGATAATCCGCCCACTGCCATATAAGCATCACCAATTGTTTTTATTTTTTCGATACCATATCTATCCATAATAGCATCAAATGCTTTAAAGCATACATTGATTTCTTCTACTAATTCTTTAGGAGTTAGTTTCGCAGCGGTTTCAGTAAAAGACTTAAAATCGGTAAAGAGAATGGAAGCAGTGTCAAAATCCTGTGCGTCTACATATCCTTTCTGTTTGAGTTCAATTGCAATTTCTTCAGGAAGGATATTTAGCAAAAGACTTTCAGACAAGTCTTTTTCAATTTGTAATACAGCTTTTGACTTTCGGACAAAACTCAATCGATTCCAAATTCCTCCTGCAAGTATTAGAATAAAAAAACTTATTGCTAAAACAATATTTCGTTGTTTTTCTTTTTTCTGAACTATCCGGCTATGCTTCATTTGTATAATACGCCTTTTTTCTACCTGAGTAATACTATCCATCAGCACTTGTTTTTCAAACTCCATGTTTAGTATTTTATCGCCTGTTTGTTTCATTTGTAAGCTGTCATTAAGACTTATGGATCGCTCATAGTATGCTAATGCAATTCCGTTTTTGTTTACTGACTTATACACCTTGTAGAGACATTGACAAGCTTCTTTCTGAGCAGCAACTGTTTTTAAATCTTCTACTATTCTTAGTCCTTTTATACAATTAGTAGTAGCTTCTTGTTTTTTACCTAACTTATTCTTTATTGATCCAATAGCGATGAATGAAAGACCTTTGTATAATGCATTTTCTATTTCTTTGGCTAGCCGTAGTGAACGATTATAAAATATAAGTGATTTTTCATACTCAAGGAGGGTACCATATATTTCACCAAGGTTGTACAATGTTTCGAGTACTCTTTGCTTGTCATCAATCTCTATTGCCAGTTGTAAAGCCTGCTCAAAATGTGTTAGTGCATTAGTATATTTTTCTTGTCTCAAATGGATTTCTCCTATTCCGTTTAAAACTTGAGACAATGCTTTTTTATCAGAAATGCGTTCGTAGGTTTTTTTAGCTATTTGAAAATGCTTCATAGCATTTCTATAATCATTTAATTCTAAATAGATACCACCTATATTTTGGAGTGTAGCTGCAGTTTGTTTTTCATCATCTAGTATTTCACTTAATTTGACAGCTTGTTTATAATGAATTAGTGCTTTGGGATAATTACCCAAATAATAATAAATAGCCCCTTTATTATTAATAGAAGACGCTATTCCTTTTTTAAAATCAGCGGTTTCATAATGTGTGATACTTTGGTCATAATATGAAAGTGCTTTAAGGTAGTTACTTTGATAATAAAATATAGAAGCTATTTTATTATAACAATTACCTATTAATTTATGATCATTTAGCGATTTATATAGCATCAATCCTCGCTGAACGGCATTTAATGCCTCAGAAAAATTTCCTTCTTTGATCTGTGAGTTACCTATGATTATCAGGCTATCCGCTACTTTTTTTTTAGCTACTTTTTTCTGTTGTGGAGTTACAAGTAATTCTTGTTGCTTTTTTGAATCACCAGATTGGATTGTTTCCATAACGCTTACATTATTTTGACCAATAGAAAACACTGAGCACAAAATAAAAAAGAGAACTATCTTTATTTTTTGATACTTCTCTTTACTTATGTTATCCCAGAGATCTATATGGATGAACCTTTTTTGCATAATTTGTTTAAAAAAGACCTATCAAATTAGCTGAGGGATCTGTAATAACGGGATCCGTAGGTTTTCCTCCACCTGCTATAATTTCCAGTTGTTCTTCATTTAATTCCATGTCATCCATATTGGGTTCTGCAGGAATGTTTATATACACCATAGATTCATCAGTCTGATCACGTACTATAATGGTTTTACCCTTTGGTAACGTTATACATTCTCCTGTTACCTCTTCAATAACTTTTATTGGATGTGCAATCAATTCTTGCTTAAAAGCTTCACTCTCCCAAGCTTTATGGACAATGGTTTGTAATAATTTTTGTTCTCTTGTGAGTTCCATAATTAAAATTTTAGATGCGTTATATGTATACCTTTTCTTATATATAAAAACTGGTATTATTTTAAAGCAAAGCTATTTTTTAGCATACTGATAAAAATGCCATAAATGCTGACAAAAGAAGTTTTTAGAGGTGTTCTCTTAAAAAGGTCACAATTACTGTAGTGTATCCCTTCTTAAATACTTACTTCGCCGATCAGGAAAGCTTCCCAAAGGGCTATCGCAGATGTACAAGTATAAATTAAAAAAATACGTGTAAAACATCCCTCTAAATCTACCTACCAAGGAATTTTTTGAGCCACCTTCCTTCGAAGACGACACTACGCAGTTGTGGACGAGCTGAAGCCAAGGAAAAGGTATGTCTGTTTTTAGCTCAAAATAACACTTTAGAAAGATGTGTACAGACAGTAACTCAAAAGGGATGGGAAAAGTTTTAACATATCAACGAAATCATCAACTAGCGTCTTTAGCTTTTTCTGCAAGACTGCTCTGACATCTAGTGATAAATAGATGTGTAGGGCCATCATTAGACATCAAGATATTGGCATCTAGAAAAGATTGTTTTGCTTGTTTGTATTGTTTATTCCTATAATAGTATAATCCTTCAGTAAATTTGGTATTGAATTGTAGTTGCTCCTCAGTAAGCGGAACATTTTTATGCCCGGACACGGTGTACACTTTTACAGGAATTTGTTTTCCTTTTACTTTGAGCGTGTCAATCTCTCGACAATGAAAATAAGGGTTGACTTCTTTATAGGTTTCTTCGCAAATTAATAGATCCACATTATAGATTTTTGTTGCGCTTTCTAATCGTGCAGCAAGATTAACAGAATCCCCAATAACGGTATACTCAAAACGTTTTTCTGATCCAATATTACCAGAAACTACGTTTCCAGTACTAATGCCAACTCCTATATTTATGATAGGCAACTGACTATTTTGGGTATTTAAAATAGCGAGCATAGTAAACATATCTAACGCACAACCAACCGCATTTTTGGCATCTGATATATTAGCGTATGGCACTCCAAAAACCGACATAATAGCATCCCCAATATATTTATCTAATATACCATCATATTTGTAAACAGAATTGATCATAGCCTCAAAATATTTGTTGAGCAATTCTACAATTTGGATAGCTCCAAATTCTTCTGTTAATGTTGTAAAATTTCGAATATCCGAAAACAAAATACTACATCGAGAATAGCTTCCTTTTAATACGGACAGGCTATCGGTACTCATGACTTCTTTGACTATATGTTGTGGAATATATCTACTTAAATTTGATTGGATACGTTTTTCTTTGGAGATATCATTAAAAACAGTTATCACACCTATAATAGTTCCTTTAGCATCTTGCATAGGGAGTACGCTTATGGTAACGGTAACAGATTTTTGTTTACTGATGATTTCTACATCATCTTGATATACCTTTTTACCAGAATGCATTGCCTCTTTGCAATGTGCAAACAGCGATCTAATTGCAGTATTTACCTCATCAATATGGGTGTTTGTTACATCCTCCATTGGATGTAAACCAAACATGGTATAGAAAGTGTCGTTAACGGTTTTAATTTTAAAAGATGTATCAATAGTGACAATTCCATTATCAAGATTTTGAACCAATATGTTAAGATGGTTTTTCATCGTATGGATTTGATCAAATAGCTTTGCATTTTCGATCGCAATACGTACTTGGCTTGCAAATCCTGATAACATATTCAGGTCATCTGAGTCAAAATCATTACCACGCTTATTTATTGCTTGAATAACGCCTAGAATTTTATTGTTGGAATTAAAAACAGGAACACTTACTATTGATTTGGTTCTATACTTTGTTTTTTTATCTATAGCTGCATCAAAATGAGGGTGATTGTATGGATCATTAACGATACAAGCTTTTTTGTTTTTTGCTACATGTGCAACGATTCCCTTTTTTGTCCTTACTATTTTATTTTTAAGCCCTTTAGCGAATACAGTCCATAACGCTCCGGTTTCTTCATCTAACAAAAAAAGAGAGCTTCGTTCTGCATTCGTAATTTCTGCTGCCTTATTCATAATGAGTTGAATAAGCGTATTCAGATCTAATTCTGATGATATGGCTGTAAACACCTCTAATAAAGTAGAAAAATTATTTTTAATGTGTTCACTTGCTAAATACAATTCATTATTCTTTACAATCAGCGTAATTGCTGAAGCAAAACTATGTAGTATGTTGACATCCTTATCTGTAAAAATAGTGTTTCTCTTATTCAAACATTGTAATGCTCCAATAGGATGACCAGCTTCATTAAAAATAGGAATACATAAAGTTGATTTTGTAATAAAATCCAATTGTTTATCATAAGAGGGGTCAAATAATACACTTTTTTGAGCATTATTTTCAATAATAGGACGCTTTTGCTCAAACATAGTTCCTACAATTCCTTTTCCAACAGGCACCGAAATGATGGTGTTCTCTACACCTTGTGCAACTAGACTTTCCAGCGCAGATATTTCTGTATTTAATAAAAAAAAAGTACTTCTTTCTACATCCATTATTTTAGATATTTGATCTAAAATAACATTCACTTCTCTTAGTATTTTTTCGTTCTTTATGATCATATCACTGCTTGTAAACGTATATTATTGTATTTTTCTATCAATTTTAGACTACCATTTGGTGAAGCCATAGTGATGATATCTAATTCGCAAATGCTTTTAATTCGGTTTAACCGATCATTGGATGTTTTTATACTCCCTAAAAAGGCATCAAATTTAGAAAGGGTATCTGCTACATTGTTAATTAGCATTTTCAAAATATCAAAGGCTTCTGTAGACATTTCTTTATCTCCTAAGTAATTTTCTAAACGCCCTCCTTTTCTATAGAAAGGATAGTCTTCTAATCCCATAAAACATAGAAACCATTTTTTATTAAACCTGCCTAAAACTTTTGTAATACCAGCATAATCTGCAATGAGCTCATCGTGCATATTAGTAGTCATATGCCCATACTGTTTTAAAGTAAAAAGATGTGCACACTCATGTGCTAATCGTATCTGTAAAGAATAATCTATCCAGTCATTATGAGCAATCCCCAAACTATTGGCAGAAACATTACTATATGGTTTTGTACTCAATACAATGATTTTATCTTTATATAATGCCGGATACGGCATGATCTGTTTCTTGAATTCCTCCGACCAATTTCCAAATGGATTAACTGCCTGCCACTGCATTTTTAATGAATGGATTCTATCCCAGTTATTGATGCCATTGATTAAGGCTGCTCCCATCGATTCTGGGGTATCTATCGGTTCATTTTTATGAAAAAATGCCTGAATAATAGCACAAAAATCTGTATCATCGGGAATAATCAGTACAGGAATTTTACCTGCGATACTCTGATAAATTTTGAGTTGCATAGCCGGTGGTTTCTCTAACTGTAATCCAGTAGCCGATTCCATTTTCTGTGTTGAAACCCCTCTAAGCATCGCATCTCTATACGCATCAGTTGCGCTAATATCTTTTTGAATTGGAAATTGAAATGGAACTAGATACTTTTTTAGCGTTTCATATACTCCGATAGTTTTTGATTCATCAACATATTGATTCCAAGCTTCTATATATGGTTCATCCGTATCCGTAATTGCATCTAATTTTCCTATGTTTACAGAAGAAAATTTGTTTTTAGTATATGTTAAAACTTCTGAGATTACTGCTTCATTATCTGTATATTCTTTAAGGAATGCGTACTTGGTTATTTCTTCTATCATAGTCATCGCATTTATGCAATTTGTCTTTTCGCAAGATTAAAAAAGATCCCTTGTTCTGCCATAAGTTCTGTATAGGTTCCTGATTCTACGATGGAGCCTTTATCCATTACATAAATTCTATCCGCATTGATGACCGTACTTAATCGATGTGCAATTACAATTCTGGTAGCTTGTAGTTTGTCCAGGCTTTCTGAAACAATATTTTGAGTTCTATTATCCAGCGCACTGGTCGCTTCATCCATATATAATAATCTTGGCTTATGTGCTATGGCTCTGGCAATCATCAATCGTTGTCTTTGTCCCCCAGAAAAGGTACCTGCTCCTTCACTAATTACGGTATGCATTTCCATAGGCATCTGTTTAATATCTTCTTCCATCCCAGCCATACGGGCAGATTCCCAGGCATCTTCTAGCGTCAATTCAGAATTACCCACTATGTTTTTATAAATACTTCCTGACATCAATGCTCCATTTTGGAGTACAACTCCAATCTGTCGACGCACCAGATCCTTATTCATAGCCTCATATCCCTGACCATCATAATAGATAGACCCTGTTTCTGGTTCTTCAAACCCAAGTAATAATCGCATCACAGTAGATTTTCCAGATCCCGAAGTTCCTACAAAAGCGACCATTTCTCCCGGCTTTATAGTAAAGGATATGTCTTTAAGTACTAAAGGCTGATCTGGGTGATATCTAAAGGACACTCCGTTCATCTCTATTTCGCCTGCTAGCTCTCCTGGATCTGTACTGCCCTTAGAAGATTCCGGAATTTCTTCTAAAATAGGCTTCACTCTCTCATAAAGTGTAACTATATTAAGAGATGAGATTAAAGCCATACTCATTTTTAAACAATCATTCAAAAACTGGTTAAAAGCACTAATAAAAGCCATAAACGCTCCAACAGAAATAATACCTACTGCTGTACTTGCTGTAGTAACGGTATAATAAATAAAGGAAAAAAAGAAAATATTAGTCAGTAAAGGATAAGAGCTATTAAAGGTCTCTACATAGTTTTGATAACTTCCAGACTTAAAACCCAATGCTTTTAATTTAGAAAACCGATCCGCCCATAACGTAAAGATTCTTCGTTCTGCCCCCGTAATTCTTATTTTAGTTATTCCGGATAAGAATTCAAAAAGAAATCCTTGCAGCTCTCCTTGCGTATCTGAAATTTGCCTGTCATATTTTAATTTTAACCAACCAATACCCGTAATAAATAAAATTGCAACTACTGCCAATCCCACACCTATCCAGGCAAGACTCGATTGATAGTAGAAAAGCAATCCCAGATTCACAAAAGAGAATGCTCCACTTAATACGGCTGTCATCACTGTATTTGATAAAATTTGCTTAATACTATTAATACTTAATGCACGGTTTGTTAAATCTCCTGCAGTAAATTTTTTATAAAATGACACAGGCAATCGCAGTAGGTGATCCATAACACCAGCTTGCAGATTGATGCTGGATTTTGTCTCCACCCTGAGCTGCAGTACTCCTTGAACCAACTGCAACCCCGCAGTGACCACCCCAATCATCAATAAAATTATAAATACCTCAAAAAGTAAGGATCTATCTGCTGTCGGAATTACATCATCAAACATCACTCCTGATAATATAGGAACCAATAACCCTATGATACTTCCTGCTAATGCTGCTATAATTAAATATTTTGAGTCCTTTTTAACACCTTGAGCGGCAAAATTCCAAATCTTTTTTACTGAAGTCATAGCATCACTAAAACCATAAAAAAACATATAACATATGGGATCTATTGTCTCTGCTACCTCATTTGTAACAACCTTTTCTTCTCCTGTTTTTGGGTTTTTCAAAAGATAGGTAGTGGCATCTTTTTGGATTAACGCTATTGGAGTTTTTTCATCCTTCATGAATGCCAGCAGGTGTCCACTTTCTTCCTTCCACCAGATTCCTCTCAAGATTATTTTTCTTGTTCTTACATTAGAAGCTTGTGCAATGGCATGCAATCTATTTGTTGTATTGCTCTCATACGTTTCTTCAAATTTTGGTAGTTCGAAATGAAAACCTACCGCATCTCCAATACATTTACAAGCAGTATATAAATAAGTTTCCTCACTAGTATTGTTGATTAGAGCAGCAATATTGATAAAATCAGTGTTACGGTTTGTTACAATCGATTTTAGTTTACCAAGTGCAGTGGTGAGCCTTGTTTCTTCAGCTTGTATTTTATCCTTAATCCTTTGTCTAGTCTCTATAGTATGCTCCTGTGCGTTCTGAACAAGTTTTTTATACAAACAGTTTTGAAGATCATTGATAGAAAGCATAAAATATATTTCATCTTTCAACACTTCCTGAGTCTTCAATATTTCAATCTGTGTATCTTTTCTCACCGATTGAATCCAAAGTTCATTGCATACCGCTATAGGATACGTGTGATTAGATTCCCTATTTTGTAAAGTAGTACCGTTGTATTTTGTAACTTCACCTTGTAAGACACGGCACCATACTAATCCTTTTGATGGATATCCTACCTCTTCATTTTTTAAAGATATTTTTTGATCAACCTCCAGAGATTGATATACTCTTGGAGGGTTAATTTGATATACTGTTTGTACAGTTTTTAATATCCATTTGTCTACTAATTGTTTTAAAAAAGTAGGACTTATATCGAGTAGCTTATTTTTATTGATAGCTAAGAGGGTCGCACTGGAGCTTACTGCTACAAGTCTAATTCCGAGAGCAGTAGCTTGTGTAAGCAAACTAAAAAGAAGTTCCCCTTTTTTTGCACTATAAAGATGCGTTAACGGGCTTTTATATTCTTGATCCTCTCCAATATGTGTATAAAACACGTCTACTTCTCCCGAAGTAATCATCCAAAATCTATCAAAATCGTTAAGAATTAATGGTGTATCAACACCCATCTGTATTTTCTCGTTTTCAAACATATTGCTTGGCATTTTATTTTGCATCGATTAATTGGGTGTATACCCCTTTCATTTCCAAAAGTTCATGATGAGAACCTCGTTCTACAATTTTTCCATACTGCATCACTATAATTTCATCGCAATCAAGGATCGTACTCAATCTATGCGCTACAATTAAGCAGGTACATCCTCTTTTTTTGATATTATCCATCACTGCTTTTTCTGATGAAGGATCCAGCGCACTAGTAGCTTCATCCATAACCAGAATAGAAGGATTGAGCGCTAAGGCTCTTGCTATCTCTAATCGCTGACGTTGCCCACCACTAAAATTGGCTCCTCTTTCTATGACTTCACTTTCGTAGGCATTAGTTCTGGAGGCGATTACATCATGAATTGCTGCATCCCTAGCAGACTGAATGATATGGTTTTCAGGGATTTTTTGATCCCAAAAAGATATGTTTTCATTTATATTTCCTTTAAACATTAACACTTCCTGATCAATCACAGCGATAGACTCTGTAAGAATATTTCTAGGTATTTCTTTTCTTGCACGATCATCAAACAAAATGTCTCCTCCCCATGGTTGATAAAGACCAGCAGCTAATCTAGCAACTGTAGATTTTCCACTTCCAGAACCCCCTACCAGTGCTACTCTGCTTCCTGGTTTTAGTTTGATATTAAAATTCTCAATCAATGCCGGCATGGTAGTATTATATCCAAATGTGATATTTTTCATCTCAAAATGCCCGCTCAATTTATCGACTAATGGTTCTTTATTAACCATGGCATGTAGTGCTTCACTATCGGGCACTTTTGTAGTTTCTAATAAATCATCAGCTGCTGCTGTTGCATTGAACTCATCAGACGTCTCGTAGTGTAACACATCGTCTATCCGTCCCATATCTCCTTCTGTTTCCTGAAGTAAGCTTCCTACAGATACTAATTGATTCACTGGACGCATAAAATTATTCATTAAGTATAGGAATGCGACCAACATTCCTAAGGTCATCTGTCCATCCATTACACGCATAGCTCCAAAAGCTATAATCAAGGTCGTAGTTAAAGACATTAATAATGGTGGAATAACGTTTAATCGTGTGGTAAGCCATCCTAGTTCTTGTTGCGCATTCATCACTTTTGCAAGATATCCTATCCATGTAGTAAAAAAATCACTTTCTCTACCTGAAGCTTTGAGTGTTTCTATCATGCTAATTCCAGAGGTGGTAGTTCCTAGTAGTTTGCCACTTTCATTGATCATCCTTCTATTCCCGTCCTTACGTGCTCTAGAAACAAATTGTAGCGCCAGGATATTCAGCGTAGCCATCCCAATGCCTATTAGCGTTAACATAATATCATAAGAAAACATCAATACTGCGTAAAAAATAACTACAATAACATTGAGGGCGGCATTGGCTAGATCACCACTGAGCAATCGCGCAACTTTATTATTAAGAGTAACCCTGTTTCCTATTTCACCACTATATCTTTGTGTAAAAAAAGCAATGGGTAAATGAAAAATATGCCATAAAAAAGTACTGGAAGTGGTCAATGCTAATTTGGTTTCTAATCGCAATAAATAATACTGTTGAAGATATACGAGTGCTGCATTGATCAACAGCATTCCACCCATAACAAGCAGTAGCGGCATGACAAAACCCGAAATCCCATTGATCAAATATTTATCTATAAATATTTTGGTAAAAGACGGTATCACCAGTCCGGGTATCACTAGAAATAAACTAGCCAAAATAATATACGTAACACTTATTTTTGATCCAGAAATACGTGCTGCAAGGGCAGAAGTCAGTCCCTTTTTCTCATTTCCTTTTTCAAAATTTTCATCTGGCTCAAAAGTCAATACGACTCCAGTAAAGGCATCGTCAAATTCCTGATGACTTACGTGGTACCTTCCTTGTGCGGGATCACTTAAGTATACCTTATTTTTAGTAAAACCTTCTAAGACTAAAAAGTGATTAAAATTCCAAAAAATGATAGCAGGTACTTGAATTTGTTTTAACTTTTCTATAGATTTTGCATATCCTTTTGCTTGTAATCCAAATGCTCTGGCTGCCTTAAGAATATTCGTTGCTTTGAGACCATCTCTTGAAACTCCACAGGCAATTCTCAATTTTTCTAAGGGAACAAACTTACCGTGATATCCCAGAATAATACTAAGTGCAGCAGCACCACATTCTACTGCTTCCATTTGTAAAATAGTAGGTGTTTTTACTGGTCGCGCTTGTTTTGATATGGGTTGTATATTCTTATCCATCTTTTGGCTATTATTTTTAGTACAAATCGAAAAATTTCTTCAGAGCTGGTATTACGATCGTAGCTGGAGCCTCTGTCTTAACAGTTATTTTACCCATACAAGAAGTCCCTTCATTAATCACTACATCAGGCCCTTTTGCCGATGTCCATCTGAATCCACTATGCGAAGTTGTATCTTTTTCGAACTCTACATATACTTCAAAAGGTGCGCCCATGGCTAAAAGCCCTTGAACCAATTGATCATTTTTTACAGAAGTCATCATTCCTTGTTGTGTTACAGGAAAATCAGATACGTAGGTCACCCTTCCTTTCATAAAGCCATATTCTTGTGGCTGCACTGTTGATGGTACCACCAGTGCTTCCATCCCTACTTTTATTTTTTTTCCATCTTGAGAAGGGATGTATAGGACACCTCGTAATTTATTTCCGGCTATTTGTGTTTGATGTTTCAATTTAAATAAGGGTGTTCCCTGACCTACTATAATACCAGCATCCGTTAATAACTCCACAACCTGCCCTCGATATTGGCTTCTAATATTCGTTTGTATATCGTAACGCTCCATTAAATGCTCTTGTCTTCTTTCTGCTTCTGCAATTTGCTGTTTTTTGAGATTGATTTTTTGCTCCATATCAAAACCTATAGTCAGTTTCTGACTAGATGTTTGAACTTTTTGAGCTTTTAGATTTTCTATAGAATTTCTCGTGCTCTCTATTTGTTGCTCTGTATTGACTAATTGTGATCTGGTGATAAGTCCTTGTGCTAACAGCCCATTTTCTGTTTCTAATAGGTTTTTTAGAAACGTTAAGTTTTTATGGTTTGATCTGATTTGGAAATCGATACTGGTACGTTGCTGTTGGATTAGCTCTCCTTGTATTCTGGTGTCTTGATTGCCATATGATAAAAGTAATTGCAAATCATATTTTTGATCTTCTAAAGAGGCTTTTCCTTCTTCTATTTGTTGAGAAAGTTCAGGTTGCTCGATAACGGCAATGATATCACCTTCTTGTATTTGATCACCAACTACCACCTTAATATCTATTAATTGTCCTTGTGATGTAGATACTACCTCGTGGATTTCTCCACCCAGAAGGACACCTGTAACGTTAAGTTTAGTTTTTACTTTACCCATAAATGCCCAACCTATGCCAGTTCCAAGGATGAGTGTTATTGTAATAAGTGCGATCCAGGCTCTGGAACCTGTAATTTTTATGAGCTGATCCAATTTTTCTGGAGTCGAAAGTTTTTCTAATGCTGCCTTTCTAAAAAATCCTGCTGCCATGAGTATCTGTTTTTTATTTAATAGTTTGGAGTTGGTATGGTATAGTATATCTCTTCAGTTATTGGAGAAGCCATTTTATTGCCTTCCATAGAAATAAGTGTTCCTGTCTCGTATCTGAGATCGATTATGGATATTGCGAACCGTTGTTGCGCTTGCAAATAGTCTAATTGCGCAAATGTTAGTCTTTCCTGAAATAAGATTAAATTCAACAGGGTTGTTAATCCATTTTGAAACTTTGTTTGTTCATTATTAAAAACATCTTGATAATATCCTAGCGTTTCTTTTGCTTTAGCAAGGATTAATGCATTATTTTTTAGATTATTAATAGCAATATTGACATTAATATCAATGTTTCGCTGAAGGTCGTTATAGGCTATTTGTTGATCCGCAAAAGCTGCTTTATTTTGTAAAAAAGTACCTTTGGCAAAATTATTATTGATTGGAAAAGAAAAATCAAGCCTCAATCCAAAGATATAATTGCGTCCTTCTCTGTTTCCTAATGCAGAAAAAGCCCGATCTAATCCATTACCCATATTAGTTCCACCATATGAGGCAAAACCACTAAGATCCAGTTGGGGTTTTAGATTATTAGATGCTAGTTGAAGCTGAAACTCCAATGCTTCCTGAGTTTTTTCGAAAGCATGCATATCCTTTCTGTTTTTTCTAGCTGTATTGATTAGTGCCTCAGAATCTATGGCTTCTATATGCTCTGATGTAATAGGAAATTCATTTTCAGGTATTCCTAATGCTTCACTTTCTTTTTCACTAAGCCCAATGGCTCTTCCCAGATTAATTTTAGCATTATGCAAGCTTTGTGTTGCTACTTTAGTTTGTCTTTCTTGATTTGCCAGATCCGCTTCTATTTGTACCAAGTCTCCCACTGGTTTTTTATCTGCTTTTACTAATTCTTTAGTAATAAATAATACTTTTTTAACTCGATTTTCATTTTCCTTAAAAATGATATGGTTCTTATAAGCTCCTGCATATTGCCAATAGGCAACTCCCATTTTAAAAAGTTCCAAGGCACTGCTTAATTCAAAACTGTTCTCGGCACTTTCTACCTGTAGTGAAGAAGATTTCTCTGCTGCGGTGGTAACTTTTACCCCTCTCCCTTTTATTAAAGGTTGTGTAAGTAATAAAGTAGAGGAAATCGTATGGTCAGAAATAAATGTTCCTACATTTTGACTAAATCTATTTATCGGAAAATTATCTGATACTTGACTATAATCAACACTTACATTGGCACTAAGTCCGGAACGAAATTTTCGTTGTAATCCTAAAGAAAAATCTGAATTGTTTGTTTCTATAAAATCATCTTCAAAAAGACTATTTACTGGATCCACCTCAAAAAGATTTGATGTGCTATTACTAATGCCTAACCCTGATGATAATTGATAATCAAAAGCACTACGCTGGATCTGTAAACCCGCTTGAGCAATTTGGATTTGTAATTCATTTCTCTTAACCGTAGGATTCTTACCAATGGTAAGATTAGAAAGCTCAATAAGATCACATGTAATCGTTGATTGACCGGATAAGGTAAGAGCATACAGCCATACTGTAGTAAAGAAAAAAATCTTTAATTTCATGTGTTTCTTTTTACTGTTTTTGAAAGGTCACATGCTGTTCGCTATTAATCATCTTCTTGGGTGATAATGCTTTTATCATGCTCGTTTCATAATAATTTATAGTAAATAACTAGTTATATTTAACAGCTATTTTTATTCTGGTTGTTGCCTATACCTAATGGGATTAGTGGCGAAATAATCTTAATTCTCTATCTAAAAAGCTTTTGATTATACCTCAGAAAATTTATGTAAAATCTGGTTAAATCTTGCACCTGCCTGAGCTACACCATCCAACACATTCTCTTCTATTGAATCGGCTTCGTCAGGGGATTCATACCCAAATTGATTCGTCGTTTTTCGCAATCTGTCGGATAAGAATAA
This sequence comes from Aquimarina addita, assembly GCF_039539305.1. Classification (NCBI taxonomy): domain Bacteria; kingdom Pseudomonadati; phylum Bacteroidota; class Flavobacteriia; order Flavobacteriales; family Flavobacteriaceae; genus Aquimarina; species Aquimarina addita. The sequence continues at coordinate 35,243 of NZ_BAABCW010000029.1, forward strand.
CGCTAATGAGTAATAAAAATTAGCCCTGAATTCAATATCATTTTCTAATTTTGTGTTCATTAATTCTTTTGAGATACTATAAACGGTAGATAATTCTTTTGCTATTACAGATACAGATGGTGGGCGGGATTCTAGAAATGACATTTCGCCGACAATTTCGCCAGATCCAATAGCGGCAATTTCGGTACCATTATCTGATATTGCTAATTGACCTGAAAGAACAATGTAAATATTCTCAATATGATCACCTTTTTTTATTAATTGTTGTCCATTTTTCAGCTTCTTTTTATGTCCGTTCTGGATCATCCATTCAATATCTAGATCGGTTAAATGACCCAATAAAAAAAGTACTTTTTTCATGTTAATTTTTTTAAAATTAATAAGGTGTGCTCAACTTTTTGATATAGGCTAAAATATAGTAGAATTCCTATGTAAAACTGACAACAACCCTTGTAGAACTGACAATCTTAACTGTATTGGTTCATATGTTAGAGGTGTTTTTAAAAAAAAAGAAATAGCACATCAGCAAAAGAGCCAATATGCTATCTATACCAGAAAATCTATTCTAAAAAATGTTTGTTTAACTGAGAAAAAAGAGAATGCTCATTTCTGGTAGTTACATTATCTTTTTGATATCAATAACTCCTTTGGGGTGATTCCATATTGACTATTGAACAATTTAGAAAAATAATAGGTATCATAATATCCTACCGCATAAGAGACCTCAGCAATTGTATCATATACATATTCATCCAATAACTCTTTGGCTTTATGTAATTTTAGTATCCTGATGTACTTATTGGGAGTGAGGTTCAATAAGTTTTTGATCTTTCTATGCAATTGGCGTTCACTAATCGCCAGATTATATGATAAGTCATATAAGTTTAATTGGCTACTTTTTATTTGTTCAAAGACTTGTTCTTCAAAATTCATCAACCAACTTTGGTTTGATTTAGATATTTTGAATGGTAGCAACTGATCATTACATAATGATTGCACTTTTGAGTTCTCTTTATAGATCAAAAATATTGCTGGCTGCTCTTTGCTTGATATCTGTATTGAATTAGATTTTGCAATCGTTACTACTTCTTTAATAAGGTCAGAGATCTGTTGGCTACTCGAAAAAATAATCTCTGATGGCTTCTCTTTTATTTGGTTGTTCGTTTTTTGATGTACTACATTGGTATCATTAGCTTCCATAATAGAAGTTAACGGATTTTGTAGGGTATTTACAATTTGCATTAAAATATCTGGAGCATTCCAATCGATGATTTGATGATGAGTATTCATGTTGTTCGTTTTTTGATGTGAGTGAATTTTGTGATGGTATTGACATATTTGTATGATGAGTACAAATACTAAAGTGATTAGTACGCAATCTTAAGTAGTCCTCCGCGAATCAATCTTTTACAGAGTTTTAATTTATTCTCGTCACTTAGCATTGGTAGTTCTTGCACCTGAAAAGTCTCATTGCGTGTTACCACAAAATCGAATACTGGAGCAATTGTTATAGGTCCTTTTATTACATTTCCTGAAAATAAGATTCTCGAGGCAGCTCCTATTTCCTGTACTTTACAATTCATTCGATCTCTTTTAACCAAGCGAGTATTAAGGTTTAGCTCATTGATCTTATCAAGATTTTTAAAATGTCCATCCCCCATGGGTTGTTGTTCTGTTCTAAATTCTTCAGTTATGAGTTGTTTGGCGCCTTGCATATTTTTTGTATTTAACGCCTCTTGAAGTATTGTCTGTAACTTCGTTTGAGCCTCCTCATGAACAGCTAAGGGATTTGATTCTAAAAAGCCTATGGGTAACGCTTGACGAAGTGCTACATTGGTATACGCAATATGATGTAAGGATTTTGTTAATAAATCGATCCATTGTGTTGGATATACTCCGATCGTAAGGTGTAATGAGGATTCGTCAGTGGTAATAGCCTCGTGTGGTATACCTCTGGGGATATACATCATATCACCAGCATTGAGGGTGATTTCCTTTACATTCTTTAGCTGTTCTCGCTGAAATATCGGTTGAAAACTATTAACCATAGGAGTTGGATATGCTACATCATATAGTTTCCAATGTTTTGTTCCTGACACCTGTATTACAAATACATCGTGTGTATCATAATGCGGAAGTAATCCTTTTTGGTTTTTGGGTGTCAAATACATATTAGCCACTGTTTTATGATTTAAAAAATCCCTGGTAGTATGACAAAATATTTTGAGGGGTTTCCAAAATCTATCAATTTCATTGACTACGATTGTATATCCATCGACATAGGCTGCATATATTTGATTTAGATTCAGACTTCCATCAGCATTCTCATATTTGGTTTTATCAAGTGGTTCTTGATATTTGACAACTCTGATACTACTCCCTTTTGGACGATTTAAATCCAGTACCTCATCAATGTTGGAGATAGTTAGTAACGATTCAAAATAGCAAGTATCCTCTCGTTTAATTAGGAGGGATTTCTTATCCCAATAATGAGTGCTAAAATCCGCTAAGGAATATGGATGGATCAAATCTTGAAAACCGGATATACCTTCTTTTTTTTCTAAAGTGGTATTCATAATTGTACCGTTTTAATTGCTGATTACTGTTTGTTTTTGTTTGATGAATTATTTATAAAAGATTATTACTACTTACTTAAATTTTAGCAAATTCCGCAAATGTATAGAAGGCAGTTTTTGATTAACAACACTAATTCTGATGCTACATAAAACATAATGATGATTTTTGAACTATTTGTTCTTTTTTTGATACTAATTTTGATTTTATTGTCAAAACTTTTTTGCCGAAAACTATATTTTCTATTAAGTCAGTAATAGATACGCTGGGTCTTTTTCTATCATTCCCAGTAACTTCTTCTTTGCTATAAACTTCTTTTTTCGCACATAATTTTCAGCATATCCTGTTATCCCAGTGATCTCTTTTGTGTTTTTGCCTTTAAAGAAGAGGGTTAATAATTCTCTATCCGAAGTACTAAGCCTTAAAAGATGTTTATAAAAAATGGCTTCTTGTTCTTCACGCTCTTCTTTTTCTGTCATAGAAACATCTATCGCATTCTCTTTATTTACAATTAATGCGTCATTTACTATCAGTTTTTCTTTGGTACGCAATCGACTCCTCCATAAGTTTCTGCAAACACCATAAAAATAGGTTTGTATAGAAGCTTGAATCTCTAGAGTACCTGTTACTAATTTTTGATAAAGTACTACCAACGCCTCCTGAACTATATCTTCTACATCCTGATGATTCCCCATATTCTGAAGAATATAGCGTCTTACATAGATTAGATTATACTCATAAAAAGCTTGTGTAATTACGACATCTCCCGTTCGTATTCCTTCTAAAATTTTATCCTCATTTTTTCTAGACATTGTTTTGTTTTTAGATTGTTATAGTTCCCACTTCAAAAGACATTCGCCACTTAACAATTAATTCACTCTCCATTCAACTGCTCTATCCGTTTCTGCAATCGCATCATGGTATTGCGGTGAATCCTAATATCTTCCCCTTCTGCGCTCAAGGGAGGATTCATATCTTGTAGCACCTGTCGTACCAAAATACTGTTAGCATGAACTGTCATCGTAATTCTTGCTACTATATACTCCTGTTGGGCATCCGTCAATTTTCTGTACGTAAAATCAAGCATAAACAGACGGTATTATCCCGTTACATCTGGGCGGTCTCGGGGGGAACTGTAAGATGGATGTAGATTTCTGAAAAAATAAAAATGCCGTGCCCTATAGATCAGTCGTACTGCAGTGGTATAGAATTGTTTCTTAGTATACAATCGGTTCATCCATCCATACAGCACCAACTCATAGGTTTTATGCTGACTTACTCGATACATAAAATCATCCACATCCATATGCAGGGCTTTGATTAGTTGTGATAGAAAGGTTCCTTTATTCATTTTATATGGTTGAATTGTTTATTAACTACTATTAATTCTCTAATCTCAGAGGGGGTGTAATACCCCTAGAACATGGGGGAGTTATTCTGTAGATTTTTGTTTAGTTTTATTGCTGTTACCGCTTGTGAAATGATCTTTGTAATCAGGGCAAATATATGAGCGAGATTTGCGTTGTTGCAAGAGGAGGTTGTGCGAATTCCTGAAATTGCAGTTTAATTTCCTGAAATTGCAGTTCTAAAAAATTATATTAAAAGTTGAGCGTTCACAACTTTAATTTACAGTTAAATTATTATCATACAGTAATTTATATTAATTTTGATCCTTTTTTAATACTATTGTTTCTAAATACCTATGGTAAAGTTTTATAAAATAGTCTATTTCGTTATTTTTTTTTCAATAACTTCTTTTGTACAGATAAAATCTGAAAATTTCTCAAATCCTGAGGTAGTAAATAAATTTATCATACCAGATTCTTTACAAAACCAATCCTTTGACTTCCTGATGGAACTATTTTATAAGTATACTGAATTTCCCGATAAGGCTGATATTTATGCTAAAAGTTATATAAAGAAAAGTTTGTCGAATAATGATAATTTTGAAACTGCAAAAGGATATTTTTTATTAAGCACTATAGCACAAGATTCTCTAAAGTTAATTTACCTTGACCAAGCAATTGATTTATCCAAAGGATACAACAATAAATACTATCCAGGCGCATTATATTTTAATAAGGGTGACTATTATTTCGCCAAAGCAAATTATAAAGAAGCACTGGATAATTATTACACATCTTATAAAATAGCTGAAGCTAGTAATAATAATATTTTAGCCTATGATTCAAAGTTTAATATCGGATCATTAAAAAATAGAATTGGGAAACATGAAGAAGCTTTAACGATTTTTAAAGAATTTAATGAATATATTTTGTCTGATGAATCTGAATATCCTAAAGATTATTATAGTAAATTAATCGGCTTATTCGCCCTTTCGGATTCTTATACCAAATTAAAAAAGCTTGATACTGCTACCATAATTAATAAGAAAGGAATGAAAATCTCTTTATCAAATAACGATAATGATATGTATCATTATTTTATAATGAATGAAGGTGTAAATCTATTCTTTAAAAAAGAGTATCAAAAATCGATTGATAGCTTAAAAAAGGCTATCCCGAATCTCATTAAATTAGATGATAAATCCAATATAATATTTTCTCGATATTATTTAGGGAAATCATACTTTGAACATAATAATATAAAAGAAGCTATTTCTCAATTCAAAACTGTGGATAGCCTATTTAAGGATTTTAAGGATTTATTTCCTGAAATTCGTCAAGGATACAAGGTTCTGATCAATCATTACAAAAGTAGTAATAATAAGGAAAATCAATTGTTTTATTTGAATAGGCTAATTGCTGTAGACAGCATATTAAACTCTAATTATCGATACATTAATAGTAAAATAATTAAAGACTTTGATACCACAAATTTGATATTAGATAAAGAAAAATTAATTAATGACCTTAACCAATCAAATTTGTCTAAGTCTAAAAGTATTTTTACGTTAATGGTAATATTGATTATAGCATTCATCTTTTTAATTCTCAATTATCGCAAAAGAAAAAGGTATAAAAAAAGATTTGATCTACTAATCAATAAAAACACTAAAGAAGAAAAGATTCATAATTCTATAAATGAAACACAGAATGTTACTTATTTATCTGAAGATATTGTTAAGGTTATTCAAATAGGGCTCAATAAATTTGAATCTAAAGAAGAATATTTAAACGCAAATATTTCTATCAATAAGCTTGCAAAAAAAATGAATTCTAATTCTAAATATTTATCTGTTTTTATAAATCATTATACACACAAAAAATTTACTGATTATATTAATGACTTAAGAATTGAGCATACTATAGAAAGGCTTAAAGTTGATAGTAAGTTTAGAAAATATACAATTAAGGCTATAGCAGACACAGTAGGATTTAGCAATCCTGTTTCTTTTTCACAAGCATTTTACAAAAAAACTGGCATCAAACCCTCTTATTTTATAAAGAAATTAGAAAATAGTTCTAGTGATTGAAAATTGGATTTAATAATTTAATTTTTAATAAAGTAAATTATTAAGAAGCTAGTAAGGATTCCTGAATTTAGACTCTAAATTCAGGAATCCTTACTAGCTTTTATTGTAATCAGCCTATTTATAATTATACATTTGAAAAATTCATTTAAATGTAATTGTATAATATCTGACTGTTTAATTTGTTTATGAAAAAGATTTATTTAATATTGTTTTTTGCATCAATTAGTAATTATTCAAAAAAATCATTAAGTTTTAATATAACTTCCGAAATTATGATTCTTGGCTATCAAGAGAAAACACTATCCAATACTATAATGAATAAATGGCAGCATAAAGATGTTATTGCAGATACCATTCCGGGGGTAAGTTCTGAAAAAGCGTATGAACATCTGTTATCAAAAAAAGGAAAGACTGTTATTGTTGCTATTATAGATAGCGGAGTAGATATCAATCATGAAGATCTCAAAAATCAAATTTGGGTAAATTATGATGAAATTCCAAATAATGATAAAGACGACGATGATAATGGATATATAGACGATATATACGGATGGAATTTTTTAGGAAATTCTAAAGACAACAACATATACTATGCTAGAAATGAATATGTAAGAATCTTAAACAATAAAGGTTTTTTTGATAAGAATGGAGAATTAACAATCCCAAAAGAAGAGAAAGATTCTGTTATTTTGGAAGCTGCTAAGTTCTATAAAACAGAAAAGGCTCTTCTTGAAGAAAATAAAACATATATCATAGAACAAAAAAAGGAATATGAAACTATTAATAATCAATTAAAAGAATATTTTCCTCTTCAAAAATATACATTCGAAAAGCTTAAGACAATTGATACTTTAGCTAATGCTCATTTAAAAGCTCCTGTAAAAAAACTTCACGAATTTTTAGAATACGAACTCACACAAGATTGGTTGAAAGAATTCGAAGAATATAATGATATTATTGAAAATTATAAATTAAATCCTAATTATAATGATCGACAAATAAGTAGTGATAATAAGAATAAAATTGTGGATAAAAATTATGGTAATGACAATATTGTAGGAGATATACATATAGAAAACCATGGAACTATAGTTGCTGGTTTAATAGGGGCTTCCAGAGATAATGGAAAAGGCATAAACGGTATAGCAGACAATGTTAAGTTAATGATATTAAGAGCAGTTCCTCATGGTGATGAATATGATAAAGATATTGCTTTAGCTATACGGTATGCTGTTGATAATGGGGCAGAAATAATCAATATGAGTTTTGGTAAATTTTTCTCTCCACAACAAGGCTTGGTATCTGATGCAATTGCATATGCCGCTAAAAAAGATGTGCTTATAGTTCACGCTGCGGGTAATGATAGTCAAGATACTGATAAGAACAAGTTCTATCCAATAGATTACTCAGAGAGTATTGAGTTTACTGAAAACTTTATTAATGTTGGAGCTATAAATTATAAATTAAACCGAAAATTACCTGCTTATTTTTCAAATTATGGTAAAATAAATGTGGATGTCTTTGCTCCTGGATATAACTTATATACCACATCACCAGATAATAAATACATTAATGAAAGTGGTACATCACTTGCAGCGCCTGTTGTTTCCGGTATTGCCGCTCTAATCAGATCACAATACCCTAAGCTAAAAGCTTCCGAAGTCAAAAAAATACTAATGGATTCTGGAAACTCATATAGCTTAGAAGTTACTATTCCTGGCAAAAGGGATAGTCCAAAAGTGCCTTTCTCAGAACTTTCAAAATCAGGTAAAGTTGTCAACGCTTATAATGCATTATTAATGGCAGAGCAGGTTTCTAAAAAGAACTGAAAATAGAAAATATTATTACCATGCACATTGTATTAAAGTCACTATCATTTTTATTACTCTTATCTAATCTAGGATTCTCACAATCCAAAGAAATTGAACAAGACTGGACTTCATTTGTTCAAACGATTAACTTTACTACTGATATCCCATTAAATTTTAAATTACGCGCTGCGGTCAAAGCAAAAATTAAGGACTCTACAGCTTCAGCCGCGATATGGATACGAGTAGATGACAAAAATGAGAAGTCTCTCTTTTTTGATAATATGTCTGGAAGACCTATACAATCTGATACATGGACTGTTTATGAAATTGAGGGCACTATTCCCGTGAATGCTGCCACAGTCAATTTTGGTGGGTTAGTAACCTACAATGGGACTTTTTATTTTGATCATTTTGAGCTATTTACAGAAAATGAAAACGGAAAATTTGAAAAGATTACACCAGAAAACAATAGTTTTGAAACTGTAGTGACCGATGAAAATTTATTTGTATGGAAGCGGGGTATAGGTAGGAATAAAGAACAACTAGTAAAAGGATATAAATTTGCAAACACTACCGACGCCTATACTGGCAAACAAGCACTTGTAATCCAAGGGGAGGGTATCGAAAAGTCAAAAAGTAATAATATAACTATTGAAGAAGGCTATACTCCCCAGATAGGAGCTATGGTGTCTATGCTCAACAATCTCAGCAATCGTGTAGAGCGAATAGTAAAAGATTTAGATCTAAAACAAACGGATCATTTACTAGACGAAAAAGCAAATTCTATTGGCGCTTTAGTCATGCACTTAGCGGCTGCAGAAGCCTATTATCAAGTAAATACTTTTGAAAACAGAGGGTTTAACAAAGAAGAAGAAAAACTATGGATGGTAGGGCTAGAGCTAGACGAAAAAGGACAGCAAGACCTAACAGGTCATGAAATCAGTTATTACCTCGGTATCTTTAGAAAAGTACGTAAAAAAACACTAGAAGAGCTCAAAAAGCGAAACGATGCTTGGTTAGAAAGCACCAATCCCGGCTCTTGGGGTAATAATCATTTTAAATGGTTTCATGTGATGGAGCATCAATCCAGTCATTTAGGGCAAATCCTACTACTTAAAAAACGACTTCCAGAAAAAGAATTAAAATTACCTCCACCTGAACCAAAGATCGATTAAAGAGTGTTCATTCTTATCTTAATAATATCAGATGATAGCATCAAAAAACTAGTCCCTTCTAAGAACTATCGAAATCTGGTAAAATAGTTAATACCTTTAATGCGCTGTTAATGGCGGAGCAAATATCTAAAAAAACATAAACTCATAAAAAATAGTATTTTTATTTTACTACTAATTTCTGTATCCAGTTTCGCTCAAAAAATTACCAATATTTCTCAAAATATAGTAGTCATAGGGTATCAAGAGAAGATACTTCCTGATAATATAATGAAAGAATGGCAGCACAAAGATATTATTAATGATACGGTGCCCGTGTAAGCTCAGAAAAAGTATATAAATCATTAATACTGAAATCAAAGGACACTATTATAGTTACAATTATAGATAGTGGTGCAGATATTGATCATGAAGATCTAAAGAATCAAATATGGGAAAATATTGATGAAATTCCTGATAATAAGAAAGATGATGATGGAAATGGATACATTGATGACTTTCATGGATGGAATTTTTTGGGCAATTCAAAAGGAAAAAATAGTTATTACTCTAGAAATGAATATGTTATAATTCTTAAGAATAAAGGAGTTTTTAATAAAAATGGAGAATTAAAAATATCAGAAGAACAGAAAGATTCTGTTATTTTGTCTGCAGTTGAGTTTTATAAAAAGGAAAAAGAACTATTAGAAGAAAAAAAGAATATTTTCCCAAACAAAACTATACATTAGAAAAGCTTAAGACAATTGATACTTTAGCTAATGCTCATTTAAAAGCTCCTGTAAAAAAAACTTCACGGATTTTTAGAATACGAACTCACACAAGATTGGTTGAAAGAATTCGAGAAATATAATGATATTATTGAAAATTACAAATTAAATCAGAATTATAATGATCAAAAAATAAGTGGAGATGATAAGAAGGATATTGAAGATAAAATTATGGGAAATAATGACATAAAAGGAGATGTCAATATTGAGAATCACGGAACCATTGTTGCTGGTTTGATAGGTACTTCCAGAGACAATGATAAAGGCATGAATGGTATAGCAGACAATGTTAAGTTAATGATATCAAGAGCAGTTCCTCATGATGATGAATATGATAAAAATATTGCTTTAGTTATACGGTATGCTGTTGATAATGGGGCAGAAATAATCAATATGAGTTTTGGTAAATTTCTCTCCACAACAAGGCTTGGTATCTGATGCAATTGCATATGCTGCTAAAAAGGATGTGCTTATAGTTCACGCTGCGGGTAATGATAGTCAAGATACTAATAAGAACAAGTATAATACTCCCCATTATTAAGACAGCTATTTAAATTGTAAATTTAATGCTGTACATATGAAAAAATCGAGAAGAAAATTTAGTTCATCCTTTAAGGCTAAAGTAGCTTTAGAAGCGATCAAAGATCAACTTACTTTGCAGGAAATAGCTTCAAAGTTTGATATTCATCCTACCCAAATATCAACTTGGAAGCGAGAATTTATAGAAAATTCTTCCAAAGCTTTCGATTCCAAGACCAAAACGGAAGAAGTGGATAAAGAAAAGAGTGCTCTTTATAGCAAAATTAGTCAACTACAAGTTGAGAATGATTTTTTAAAGAAAGTCTTGGAGAAATGAGTACTACCCAGAAATGGCAAAAGGTTGTAAAATCTCATTCAGGACTTAGTCTAAAAAACAATGTAAATTATTAGAGATTCATCGTTCAGGATTATATTATAAACCAAAAGGAGAGAGTCTACTGAATCTAAAGCTGATAAAAGAGATCGATAGATACTTTTTAGAACATCCTTATTATGGAGTATAAACTAGATTTAGGATATCGTGTTAATATCAAGAAAATTCGAAGGCTCTATAAATTAATGGGACTTCAAACCCTGTATGTTAAACCAAAAACTACCATTAAAGATAAAACTAATTATGTGTATTCATATCTATTGAAAAATCTTAAGATTAATTGTGCCGATCAAGTTTGGCAAACCGATATCACCTATATTCCAATGTTTCGTGGATTTATGTATATGGCTGCTATTATTGATATACATAGCCGATAAATATTAAACTGGAGTGTCTCTAACTCAATGAGTGCTGAGTGGTGCACCGAACTCTTAAATGACACAATTGGATAATATGGGATCCCTAAAATCCATAATTCAGATCAAGGTTCACAATATACTAGCGATCTATATATAACTGCTCTAAAAAAGCACCAAATACAAATCTCAATGGATGGAAAAAGTAGAGCTCTTGATAATATATCCATAGAAAGATTTTGGAAATCTCTGAAATATGAAAAGATATATCTTAATCCACCCAATGGAGGACTAGACTTATATCAAAAGGTAAGGGAATATATTGAATTTTATAACACTAAAAGAAGACATACTGAAATCGGAAAAGTACCTCCAAATCAAATATTTTATCAAAAACAAATGGCTTCTTAATAATTAAAATATATCTTTAAGCTGTACTAATCATAGGGAGTATCATAGTTTTGTAAATAATTTCTTATAATGGTAGTATCTCACCAAGTGTGTAAAGTTTAAAATACGGAGGTCGCGACCTCCGTATTTTATTTTTTATTAACTTTAAATTTTATGCACTTATGAAGAAAGAAGATTTCATTACCGAGGATTTTTTG
>NZ_BAABCW010000030.1:0-41705 GCF_039539305.1 Aquimarina addita
ACTATGATTCTAAGTATAAAATTCTTAAAGTAACTAAGAGTGGAGCTATAAGATGGAAGTCCTATTATTGGGTATATGTATCGGCGGCTTTAAAAGGAAAATATGTCGCTATTGAAGATATTGGCAAGGGTATTTGGAAAGTCTTTTTTAGAAATGTATTTTTAGGTTTCTTTGATGAAAAACATCTTAGAAATAAACAACAATCAACAAGATTAGAAATTAATTTAGTGTAAACTATGTCCCTTTAACTTTGTAAACCATGTCCCTTTACGAACACTGGTCTAGGTTTTAAATTGTCAATTAATAAAAGATTCAAAATAGATCTAATACATCTCGATTAATTACCAATTATACAGCGCAACCTTCATTAGAAATATACATCTACTTAGTATAAGATAAATGAATACCTACTATGAGAAAACAATTCTTATATCTATTAGTTACTGGTATTTTATGTGCCTGTACATCAGAAGATACTGATCCATCTTACATTATTGATATGCGTATCAATCATTATCAAAATACAGGCGTGGGCGAAGGTCTTTTTTTAACGCTACTCATACAGGAAGGCGATAACATTGGAACAGATAATTGGTCAAAATTTTATTCACCTATTGATGGATTTACTTATGAATCCGGACGTATTTATGATCTTTCTGTACTTGTAGAACCGATTGACCATCCTCCTGCTGATGGCGCTTCATCAAAATACACCTTACAAGAAATAAAAGCAACCCAAGAAGTAGATAGTGAAACGCTTTTTAATGTAGACCTCAAGACAGACGGACAAAGTTTTATTACTACTACATCCGGTTTTGAATTATTACAACAAATTAAAATTGATTGTACTACCTTGTGTGATGATTTACAGATACGACTACAAAATCAGAATTTTGTTATTGGAACGTTTAAACGAATTAACAGCAAAGAAATTCAATTAATTACTTTGAATTAAAAACTGTTATCTACACAGGTTATCTTATATTATAAAGTCTACTGATATAGATTCTGCTTTTGAATAACCTTGATCATTTGATCACAATCTTTTTGATCAACAATAAAAGCAGTATCAAAACGATTTTTATTTTTTTCATTACTATAAAACATCAGACAAGTAACCAATTGGAAATAATAAAAAGCAAGAAATTTAGTACCTTTCATACATATCATAAAATTAATCGATGAACTTTCTGATCAAAGCTGAAGAAATATTAGGCAGAAACCTTAAACCAGAAGAAGGGATTACAATTTCACTAATCAAAGAGAAAGAGAAACAACTGGAAATAAAGATACCACAAGTACTAATAGAATTCTATGCAACTATAGGAAATAATTTACTGTTTATTGATGGATTTCAACATTTTGCCAAAATTGATGATCTATTTGTTACCGATGGAAAGTTGGTTTTTTTACAAGAAAATCAATCTGTGGTATATTGGGCAGTTGACTTAGAGGATTCACAAACTATTTTCCAGACTACGGATCAAAATTTTAATGCAAAAGCGGAATGGTTTAAAGAAAAATTTAGCTTACGTGACTTTCTTGAACACTTATTATATTTTCAATGTATTATGGCTGATGAAAGTTATCATAGAAAGGCTAATAGTGGTTTTACTCATTTTGCCTCGCTGGAGATAGATGAGTATCATAAAAACGTTATTTCTCAAAAATTTATATCCAGTTTAGATCAGCATTCAAAAATAATTACAAAACACAATGGATTGGTTATTTTTTGGAAACCAGATGCTATCACTATGTATTTTACTAATAATAAAGGTGAGATATGTGATCTCATCATGACATGTGTCAAAAGTGAAAGCCTTTTAGATATACTTATCGACACTTATGGATTTAATGAGTTGTAAAATTTATATGCCAAAAATATTTATACCCGAATTAGAAGCATTTATGTAATACTCTTTTAATTCGGGCTAATATAAAATGTACCTTATCTTAACTACTCAATATAAAACCAATTCTATCAATGTCGTGACCAGATACACCCACAATAGAAGTAATTGCTCTTCCATCTCCTTGAATATCTATATCATATGAAAAATCATTCTCTTTTGGACTCGGTCCGTAGATTGTTCCATTAATTTCAATACAACGTACCCTCCCGGTTTTCAGAAATGATATGGTATCACTTTGGCATACGTATACCTTAAGGGTTTTGACAGCAGTCAGATCTTCTTTTACAATAGACGCTCCCGCTGTACCAAGAGTACCATACATCTTTTTCCCTACACGCAACCCATTAATAACAGGCTCCTGTGTATTGGTATAATACACTGTAACCTCCTGATCTTTTACCTCCTCATTAATAAAAGTTACACCTCCTACTCCACCAAAGGGGCCAAAAGATACTATAGAATCATTGTTACCAGGATTTCCATAATTAATCAATAGCGAACTTAATTTTTTCATCGGACTTTCTGTTTCCTCTGTCAGTGTACTATCTGTAGACCCAGCTATCGCACAAAAGGCGTTTAATGAAGTCTGAAAAGCACCTTCGCACCAACCACCGATCCAGTGATAACTATCACCTACAAAAAACACCTTTGCTAACTCATCAGGTCGTTCTTCTTTAAAATTATAAAACAGGGTACTTAGCATCTTTTCCTGAAATGGATACGTTAGCATAAAAGCTCCGTAATAGTGCTTTTCTTTTTGCCAATCGATCATCACTGCATTATCCGCTGTGGCAGTTGCTGGCATTGCATCCAGTATATAATCCGGGGCTATCAGTTTTAAATCGTGTAGAAAACGCTGATAGCGTTCATTGATATCTCCCAATGCTTCTGATTTCTCAGACAAGTCTTCCCACGTGTAATTCATGAGACAAATAGATTCTTCTGAGTTTTCTCCATAATCCAATGTATAAAAATTTGCCATTGCTGTATCAGTAGTAATGCAACGCACTCTGGTATCATCTTCTTTCCACCAAGGCTTTACTTTGATAAAAAATTTACTGGATTGCCCAATATGGATCGTACTAATCGCTTCTCGACTATCCATCTCTATAATCTGTTCACTTATGTTACTTGTTGTCATAGATGACATCCCTGCCGGATTACTCCATCTACTATCTACCTCTAAGTCAATTTCTGCTGCTCTATGGGTAGTTGCCGCTACTATATGAGTGTAGGGATTACCCAGTACCACATTCGTATTCTGACGATACAAGGATATCGTGGTACCATCATCACTTGGTTTCATTTCACCAACTGGCGTATTCAGCATCACATAGTCTCTTACAGTATGTGTTTTACCACCAATCATTAGTTGACAATCTGCTAATCCATTAGTTACAGAATCCACCCCCGTAACAATCTGTGCATGATCTTCTTCTAACTTATTAAGGGTAAAACGCATCATATCCACAAAACTAATCTCAAACAACGGAGCGTTACCTCCGATTCCTGTTCCTACAGCGCCAAAAATATCTACATCCTTAGGATAGTTCCAGGGATCACCTCCCGGAGCATTGGGCTGACAGAAAATATCGATCATTGCTTCTACAAAACTTTTATCCTTAAATTTATTGACATATACCTGCCAGGCATTTGCAGCCTTTACCGGATTATAATCAGAACCACTATCATCTAACCAATTCATAATATTTGCCGGGGCAGGAAGTACCTCTCCATCACCTAATACTACAGGCGTTTTTCTGGACACAAAATCTGCCCAGCTTTTACTTATTTTTTCTACATCCGGTGGTAGCATGGGATGTGTAGGATCTACCGTATATAACTGATCCTTAAATGATACCATCGTAGGTACCGTTCCCGGATCAGGGAAACCACTCTTCATAGTAATCTCATGTGGTTGTCTTCCTGCTTTATACTGTTCTTGTAAAAACTGAATGTAATAATATAAACAGCCTTCTGTGGGAGGAAAACGCATGGCTCCTAACTCTGCAAAATTTGTAAGATCACCGGGGAACATATGAGAGTCAAACCTCCCACCTATTCTATGAGATGCTTCATAAATAGTAAAATTAGTAAATCCGGCACGCAATAACTCAAACCCCATTGTCAAACCTCCTACGCCAGCTCCTATGATCGCTAGCTTCATCGTACTATTTTTTAGATTTGCTAATTGGCCATTAGACGCTATAAGCCATTTCTGATATGACATAGTCGGTGTATCTACATGACTATAAGGAATAAGCTGGGTTACATTTCCATCCTTGTCTATAAAATCTGGTGTTGCTGCCCCTTCCTGACGTATTGATTTCTGTAAATTATGTATAAAGATTCCCATAGTATATAAGTGATTGATTAGTCACCTCTAAGATACATACATAACGGGGAAATTTAAACCCGTATTAATACGTGTTCTAAATATGAAATCTTCTTTTACTCGTGTAATATACTTGATTGAAATTCATATAGAGAATATTCTCTATAAAGGTAAAAGGCTGATCCAAGCAACACCGTTTGATTTTTTATCTTAATCGTGTCCTTAGGGATAGAAGAAGTAAAGTTTTCAATCAGATAAGAAGCACAATTACTTCTTATATATGGTATTTCAAATGGTTTTTGAATCTTCTCTACTAATTGTGTAGCCGCCTTACTTCTTACTCTTTTCTCAGGATTAAACTCGATTACTGCACTAAACTGCTCTTCAATCAAAAAATCACCGATACCTACACATCCATTTTCTGTACGATCAATCAAATGATCCTCATACCAGGTATATCTCATAAATTTTGTTGGCATAGGTGTTTCCTGCAAAACATAATATTCTTCAAAATCAATTACAAATAATCTATCATACTTTTCTTTTAATTCTCTGATGACAGCAAGTTGCTCTTTATAAACAAAGGGTAACTCATAAGTAATAGCATCAAAAAAATTGTACGTTATGAATATGATACTTACTACAATTATAATCCCTTTTTGATGTATTTTGTCTAATACATATTTGATAAAATAAGTTCCGAATATAATGACAGGAGGAATTAAGGGAAGTAAATCAATATTAGTTTGAAAATCCAGTGAATTAAATATTGCCCATAATACACTATAGCAAAGTAAAAACAAAACGGTTCGTTTACTAAAAGGATCATTGATTTGAGCCTTCCTATTTCTTAAAAGGACATATACTGCAATTATCCCCCCTAAAAAACCAAATATAAAATGTAGTGATTCTAAAATAAAATGTGGGTAAATACCGGATTTAATCCATAAGAAGGGTGATTCACCTACTGAAGCTCCTTCGATTTTCAATTTCCTAATAATCGCCTGATTCCAAAAATCAATCCAACCATCAGTGAATAACAAATACAAAAGTACAGGTAATACGCCTATGAAAACTCCGGTCATTAAACTGGTAAAAGCTGGTAAAAACTTTTTGGTACGGAAAGGTAATACCATAGCACAAGCAAAAAGACTGACAACCGCTACATGCCAACTCATAGCTGCCAACGAAAATATAAGTCCTGTCCACAACCATTTTTCTTTATTAAAAAAATAAATTCCTAACACAGAAAACAGAAGCACCCATAATTTTGCTTCAGCATGGATTCCTGATAATATCTGGATATATCCTAAACCACAAAACAAAATACATGCGATATAAGTAGTTCGTCTATCATTAAATAATGTTTTACTCATGATAAAAACTGATCCGCATATTCCCCCGTAAAGTAATATTCCTGATATCCTGGCAGATTCTATGGTATTTAGTGAAAAGAGCGTTCCCAGCTTCATAAATCCTCCAACTAATATACTGGCTAAAGGAGTATATCCAAAGGTAGTACTGTTATATAATGGGTCTCCTCTAAAAACTACCTGAGACATATATAACAAATACGCCCGATCGGATATAACAGGCTGCTCAAACGGTTGATAGAAGATAATTGTGATCAAAATACCTATCAAAAACCAGAAAACAAAACCTATATTTGTTTTATCATATATGATCAGGGGTATTTTTTTAATTCCACTAAAAGTCATAAAAAATGCTACTAACTGCTTTAGTCAAAGTTAACTGTAAATGAACAATTTTAATGATTTTTTTCTTAAAAAGAAGGTAGTAGTCACAGGAGCTTCTGGTTTTATTGGATCACATCTTGTCAAAGAACTGAATCAACAAGGCGCGCAGGTATATGCATTTGTCAGAAATCAATCAGACCTATGGAGACTTCCATCCACTGATAGTACTATACATGTTATCAAAATAGATTTACTTGATTCTAAACACGTACAAGAAGTCATGCGATCCATACAACCAAATTATATTTTTCATTTTGCAATTCCACCTCACAGCTTCCTAAAAAGTGAACAGGATCTTCAGAGACAAATACATCATTCTACGCAACATCTCATCAATTTATTTACTGCTGTAAAAGATCAAAACATCCCATTAGAATCTTTTATACACGCTTGTAGTGGTGCTGTATATCATTGGGAGCCTAATCATTTTATTTTTAATGAATCTACCTCTCTACATCCTACAACATTACGAGGTCGTCTGAAATTAAGCCAACGTAATATTTGTCTTGATCTGGGAAAATCAAATAATATCCAGGTAAAGATTGCCAGAATCTTTAGAGCCTACGGTCCATGGGAAATCCATTCTAAATTAATTATAAAAGCTCTGGAAGCTACCACAACTGGCATTCCGATTCCACTTGGTCATCAAAAATTTAAAAGAGATTATATTTTTATCAATGATCTGATAGAGGGGATTCTAAAACTAGCCGCTACTAATGTATCTGATGGCATCGAAATGAATTTTGGGAGTAGCGCTCAATATAGTGCCTCTGAAATTATAACACTCCTTGAAAAACAATTAGGAAGGGAAGTTCCTAAGCAATTAAACGCATACCCTAAGAATTTATATGATCAGGGAGATTTTATCGCTGATTGTTCACTTGCCAAACAACAATTAAACTGGGAACCGACTACCTCTATTGAGCAAGGTCTTATGAAAACTATACAATGGTATCAAGCATTCACACCATGAATAAAGAATTAGATATTAGTGTAGTCATACCTATCTATCGTAATAATAAGGTATTAAAAGAGTTACACAATGCTCTTATGACCGTTCTAAACCCATATAATTATGAAATCATATATGTAAATGATTGTTCGCCAGACTCATCATTAGATACACTTACAGACCTGGCTTCGCAATACGCCTGTGTTACATATCTTGATCTTGAAGAAAATGTAGGACAACAGAAAGCCACATTGCAAGGTCTCAAAAAGGCGATAGGGCAAAAAATAGTAGTATTAGATGGAGATTTACAGGATCATCCACAGCTCATACCTTTATTATATCAAGCAATGGCACAAAATAATGGCTCAGCAGCTTTTGTAAAACGAAAAGGAATGTATCAGTCAAAAGGGAGAATGACAACTTCTGTATTGATCAAAAAGATCATCCAGCTACTCTCCGGTTTACATTATAAAGCTGGAAGTTACTACATGTTTGATAATTCATTATTAAAAAAGGTAACCACTACCGCATCTAATTGTCAGTACCCATATATGTCTATAATTGTTGCACATTTTGCCAGTCAAATTCAATACATTTCTGCGGATAGAGGAAAAAGTATCGGGCCATCAGGATATACCTTTTCTAAACGAATAAAAGCAGCAGTGATGGCAATTTATTGTTCTTTGTATTGCACATACACTAAATTAATTCCTGACTAAAAAAAATCTTTTCTTCTTCTGTTATTTTAGTAGTACTTACCATCGTATTATGATCAAAAGATTCTCTGAGAGCTTTAATAATATCAGCTGCTGTATAGGTAGCTAAATCTTTATAAAAAGCACGTCTTAAAAACCCAAATGAAGCATCAAACCGTTTCATCTGACCAATCAAATGAGTACAAGGAATGGGTACGCCTCCCATAGGATGTGTAAGCCCTGCAATACCAAATGGCTTTGTGATTTTAGGTCGTAAAGTCTCAATAGTACCATCTATAAAAGGCTGAAAAAGGTTTCTTGACTTTCGTTGAATAGAGAGATCATTTAATCCTACAAAGAACCGATGGATTGGTAAGGCATTAAGTTGATCTGCAATCGCTAAAGATTCACTGGTTTCTAACATAACACCAACCTTTACCCTATCCCTTACATAGTTAAGTACAAACGCTACTTCTTCTACTTTTTTAATCATAGGTATTAAAAGTTCGTTGGCTCCCAGATCGATTGCTTTATCAATCTCTTCTGTACTCCAATAAGATGGCCCGTTGATTCTACAGATTAAGTTGGGCACATTTTTTTTACTGGCAAACTCCAGATCCGAAATAGTATGTTCGTTGACCTGTGTATTATATAAACTTTGTCGGTTTAACTTCCCCTTATTTTCCCAATCTATAATGATTCCATCAATGCCAGCTTTCAGAAGTTCATCAAGCGTCTTAGGATTAGAATAAAAAGCAATCAATTCAAAATTAGCGCTCATGAGTTTCTGATTTACTTACAATCATTAAACAACTGGATCCAAAAGGGATTCTAATCTTATTTTTAATCAAAATCTGCTCCGGCCATAGTATTACACCCAGGATTTTTCCTAAAATTCCTGTTTTATTAAGATGTCCTGTGGACTTCCTTTTTTCTTTTTTTCTGAATTTATTAATAAACAGCCTACCCACTAATAAGGGAATAGGTAAGCACGAAAAAAAATAGGTTTTATAATCAACCTTAAATCCAGAATTATTTAGCTTCTGTGTTAAATCTGCTAAAGTATATCTTCTGTAATGCCCTACTTCTTTATCGAAATCCGAAAATAAAAATTGGAACGCAGGAACCGTGATTATTAATTTTCCTTCTGGTTGCAATATCCTATTGATTTCTTGCAAAAACTCCTCATCTCTTTCAATATGCTCTAACACATCCAGCAAAACAACAGAGGGAAAGCTATGATCTCTAAAATCAGCATCTTTTAAAGAACCATGTATTACATTCTTGACCCCATTATTTATGGCAAATGCCGCTCCTTGATCTCCCGGTTCTACCAATACTGTCTCAATACCCAGAGATTGCAAATACAATGAAAATCTGCCATTCCCTCCCCCAATATCCAGTGTTTTATCAATTGGGTAATTACTAATCACTTTTGACAAACATTGTAATCGATGAGAAAACCAAAATGAGTTTTCCTCACTCTTACGTATCAGATCGTGACCATTTCTGGTATATGAAATTTGTGCCGTTGCAGGTGTTTTCCACAAACCATTGTCTCCAGAGGTCACATTATTTGCTAATTGATCAGGACTCACTAGATGCCGGTTTTGTCATTTTCACGATCTGAAATGCAGAAACTCCTTTAAAAACCCTCATTTTCTCTAAAGATGATTCGACATATCTCCCTATTTTACGATTCACCACAAAAGGTGGAAAAAAACCATATTTATCGATAGTAAGATTTGCTAACCCTGCATAAGCAGAAGCGTCTTTAAATTTTTTATAATGCATCATTGCTACGCCTTTATCTCCTGCCCAAGACATCGTAGGTGAAAAAGCGATCTGAAAATAATACAATGGATTATAAGCATTAGGCTCCAGAAAAATAATAGATCCTCCCGGTTTAAGAAGACGAGACATCGATTTAATATAGGTTTCTAAATTCATAAAGTGATGCAACGTAAAGAAACCAATCACATAGTCAAAACGACCGTTTAGCTCATTAGGTGCATCCAGTATATCAGATGCAACCAGATTAATCTGAAAACGATTGGCATTATGCTCTAATAGCTTTTGTAATAAAACAGGGGATAAGTCAAGCCCCGTTAACTTATATCCTCGTTGTAACAACGGAAAGGTAAATTTACCCATACCACAACCTACTTCCAGAATATCATCTTCTCTGGTAATACCTGAATGCTTTATGAATTGTCTGATATGGTTATTGACATAATAAGAATCCACAGGGAGCATGGTTTTCTTTACTTTTCCTGCATAATAATCCAACTGAATGGAATTATGATGATGTATGCCTGATTTTACTAGTTGATTGGCCATAGAAGTCTAAATACTATTCGCTTTTACTCAATTTTAAACAAATAAAGAGTAATGCTTACTATCCAAAGTTAATATTATTTTTATATTTAGTTCAAGATGTTTCCTTTTTATAAATTATTTGCTTATCAATGTATCTTAATAATCAAAAAAACACAGAATGATATCCAATTGGAAAGTGCTCTTATGCAGTATATATCTATTAGCACAAGTAGTACTTATTGTTTCTGCACGGTTCTCATCGAACAGATATTTTGTCTGGGCACCTCACGATATCCAAATTGAATATATTCTTGATGTCAATTCTGAACAAAAAACACTAAACGATAAAGAACTAACAGAACGTTATGGATTAGGTACTCACGGATGGTTTGACCTACCACCTGATCATCTAATCCAATTTATTACAGAGTATGAAAGGTTGTATCCAGCAGCTAAGGGGGATCAGATATCTTTAAAATATCGCGTCAATGGCAAAGACTGGAAATTTTGGTCTAGATCAGGTACTAAAATTAATTTATAACTAATTGAGGAGTATTTCTATGTTTACCATAAAAAAAAATCAATACCCTGTCAATATAGATTTGATTTTTAGATTAATCGTAATCTTACCTTTATTTCAACCGTATCTCTTTAGAACTACGCTTCAATTAACCTTTTTTGATTTTTTCAATACTATCCATCATCCTCAACTTGTTGTATGGACTCTTGCTGGTATGATTATCATCGGGGTATTACTTACTTTCTTTTCCATTGCTCCAAGACTTGGGTGCGCTTTTATTGCTTTTGGCTTATTTATAACAATGGTATCTTGTAGACCTTGCTATTCTGATAGTAGGTTTTACATATTCAGTCTACTACTTTTATTAATTCTATATCAAAAAAAATACGGTATCCAGCTATTACGACTTCAGGTAATTGTCCTATACTTCGGGTCAGGAATTAATAAGTTATTTGATATCGATTGGCAAACCGGACAATACATACATCATTGGCTGGGATACAAATTAAATTTCTTAATGTACACAGAACTTTCAAAACGGCTCCCCAATTTGATATTGGCACAATTTATCTCTTGGATGGTTATCGGTATAGAATTGGGTATGGCCTTGCTATTGACTAAAAAAGCATATTTCAGATTAGCAATATGGCTGGGTATTGTTTTACACAGTATTTCTGTAGTTATCGCCAATCATGCCTTTGGATCATTTGTAGCAGCAGTTCTTATCTCATATATAGCATTTCTGGAGTGGCCTAGACATATGTTCCTCTACGCACCTGAATCAAAAATAACCAGGTTATTAGTAAAGCATCATAAGATTATAGATCCATATCAGAAGATACATATGATTCTAACACCATCCAATACCAATATCATATTGGATCTTGATCATAAAAAATATACAGGCATTAGTGCCATACAACAAGTAATTTTATATTGTCCGATTTTTTATTTCTTAATTATACTGTTTGCGCTCGTACCAGGTTTTGGATATGATTGGATAAAAGGTGCGGTATTGATACTCATTTCATTTCTAATGTTACCTGTTTTTAGAACAAAATAACAACATTAAGCTTATCCTACCTTGATCCTTTGAGGCTTCTAATAAATGGATTATATTTATAACATGACAGACTCGGGATAATGACAGTACACAATAAATCAAAACCTATGGATAAGACTATAAATCTTCAGAAAAGTATCCTCATATTTGGACTACCAATAAGTATTATAGTAATAATGTTATTGATCTCTAAATCTTATGTTTTTGCAGAAAACCCAACGAATTTAGCGATCGGAATCACTGGTGATTTACTGATAACCGCACCCTTAGTATATTTCTTATTAATCAGGAAAACGAGCATTCCAAGAACAACCATAGTTCCTTTTTTGATTGCATGTATCGTTATCTGTTCCTTGATACTTCCATCAAAACATCACTATTATTTAAATCTTTTTAAATTCTGGGTACTTCCTGTTATTGAATTATCAGTAGTAACCTATGTCATCTATACCATTAGAAAAGCTATAAAGAATTACAAATCAAATGTAAATCAGTCTTTTGATTTTTTTACCACCTTAAAAAACACCTGTTACGAGATACTTCCCAAAGGTGCAGTCATTCCGGTAGTGACAGAAATTGCAATTTTCTATTATGGATTTATCTATTGGAAAAAAAGAGATATTGCACATAATGAATTTACATATCATAAGCATAGTGGAACTATCACCTTACTTATTGCTCTTATAGGTATCATCGCTATAGAGACATTTGTATTACATATCCTATTAGCAAAATGGAATACTACGGCTGCTTGGGTTTTAACAGCTTTGAGTATATACTCTGGGATTCAGATTTTTGGGTTCCTAAAATCAATGCTGAAAAGACCCATCTCTATCGAGCATCAAAAATTATATCTCAAATACGGAATCATGACCGAAACCGTGATTGCATTAAAAGATATTGATCACATAGAGATTTCATCTAATGATATCGAATTGACTACCGAAACGAGAAAGTTATCATTTTTAGGCACATTAGAAAGTCACAATCTAATCATCCACTTAAAAAAAGAAAATACGTTAATAGGCCTATATGGGTTAAAACGAAAATATAAAAGTTTAGTACTATACGTAGATGATAAACTTACGTTTAAAAATCGAATAGATCTTCTATTGCAATCCAATAGCACCGATCATTCATAAGTATATTTTTAAACGGATAGATTTTTATTTAATCTATACAAAATATTGTAAAAATCACTATTAATCATATGTATTGATAGCTCTGAAACAACAGGAAGATTTCTTATAACACAAAAAGATGGAATGGGATATACCGTTTATATATTTAGAAAAGAAGTGAAAGATCAATATGCTTCTAATTTCGATTTTTTAGAACATGAAGACCAGGTTATGTCGTTTACTAAAGAACAACACGAAACATTAAAAACTAGGTTATTAGCTTATGGTTATCAAATTGAGAGTGATGTTAACGGACTAATTACATTCAATTTTAACGGTGGCGAATTTGGAATACAAACCTTATTAACAGAAAAACAACTTTCATTTTCATCTGGCTTTTCTGATGATGGTTTAGCAGAAATTTTAATGACATCATCTGAGCTAACAGATTCTGGAGAATTTGCAAAGCTAGATCTTCAGGATGGAAAATGGGAAGAAATATGATAATAAGTGATATATGTTAATTTGCAATATATTGCGCTCCTTACTATAAGCGATCAACTTATAAAAACTATATAAAACGTACGCATGACTAGAAAAGAAATAGCAGAAAAATATATTGAACTGCTTTCTACCGGAGATACTGAACGTATCATTGGTCTTTTTGCAAAAAACGGAAAGGTACATTCTCCTATCTATGGAGAACAATTCTCAACGACATTTTATAAGGAACTGAATAATGACACATTAAATTCTGAATTGCAAGTCAAAGAGATTTTTGAGAATTCAGAAACGAATACACTGGCTCTTTATTTTGAATATCAATGGACGGTACGATCTGGTAAGAAAGTAACCTTTGATGTTGTTGATATTATAGAATTTAATGATCAAAATAAAATTTTAGATTTAAGAATCATTTATGATACGGCTGTTAGCAGAATATTGGTAGAAGAATTAAAAGAGTAAAATATTCTATAAGTTTAGTTATGCTGGTAGTATAAGTGTTTTGTAATTAATTAAGAAAATCATGAAAAGAATATCCTAACCCTAATTTTAAAAACGACCGTTGTTTCAGTAATTAAAGAACTCATAATAAAGATCCATTTATGAAAAAACATACCTATTGGGGGCTAATTGAAGAAGATTGGGCTGGATTTTCTTCGAAAATAAAATTTATCACACCTCATTTTGACACAAAAAAAGTAACTATATTTTTAGGAGAAGAGTATGATGATGATGGAGAAGAGATTGAAAAAGCGCCATCAAACGAAGAATTAGATACCTATCAAAAAACATACTCCGACTTTATAATGCATCTGGATCAAATCATAGAAGACATTAAAGAAAAAAGTTATCAGCGATATATAGAACTATACGCGCACTATTATGAAAATGAAGATAAATCAGGAGAAAAACCATTAGGAATTCATACAAAAGAAGAACACTTTACATACCTAAAGGACATCAAGTATCTTAGAATATTAAAACACGGAAATATCAAAATTCTAATACATTACAAAATTGATCAGGAACATGGTATTGAAATAAGACTTGAAAACAATAAAATAATTGACATTGCAGGAATCGCAGAAACCTAAATAGTATACTTATTGCTCATACCTGTATTCAGATAAAAAATTGGTTTACAGATAGTATCCAAATCAATAATCTTTATCATTGATAAATAAACTTATCTCGACCTTAAGGATACGTGGTTTTAAAAATAAGACCGCTTCGCTACAAGAATGCTTTATCTTGATTCTATGTACTGCACTCAAGGCAGCGCCTCGAAGAATTTTATTGATTAAATACCAAGACCAGACAAATTCAATGAATCTGTCTGGTCGTTAGTAAGGTTGAGTTAGTGTTTATAAAGTATGATAGCAAAAATTGTCAGATTTGGTCTGATTTAAAAAAATCTCGACCCTCACAATTCTCTATTCCATCACTGACCAAATAGTAAAGCTATTTGCTGGTACAGTAAGTGTTGCAGCTCCATTAGCATCAACAGTGATTGTTGTCTTTACATTTCCTGCATAGTCAACGAGTTCTTTATTATTCCAATTGGTACTGGCATCAAAAGAATGAGATTGATCATCAATATTAATATATAAAATCAATCCAGGATTATCTGCATTTCCTTCTCTTTTCATAATATATTCTTCTTCGCTGATTTTAAGTACTTCTACAGCACCGGTAGCTAGTGAATTATAGATTGCAATTAACCCTTTTAGTTGCGCTTGCAAGGCTATATTTTCATAATCACTATAGAAAATACAGGGATATCCATCGTGGGTTAAAATATACGCATAAGCTTTTAGCTTATTCGCCAGACTAATGCGATTGTCAGGATTCTCATCTTTTTCTGTATCGTGATTAGCAGTAAAGGTAACAGCTTGATCAGGATATGTTTTTCGTAACATCCCTTGATCTAAATATGTTAAATCCTGATGACGATCCAATGCTTCATCGAGTTTATAGAAACAAGCAAAATCAAAAGCAGTAGAGCCCGATGCTTCTACCCAGTTTTCTAATACTTCTGAGTTGCCATCAAAATTTTCACCCACAGAAAAACCTCCTACTTTTTCATTCCATTCTTTTATCACCTCCGGAGAAAAACTCTTTACATAATCAAAACGCCATCCATCAAAACCAAAGCTTTTTAGATATTCAGCAAAAGAATCATCTCTCTTCCATAACCAGTCCTGTACATACGGTTGATCATGGCAAAGATCTGTTTCTGCAAAAAACAAGGCCTGCTCATCATTCTGATGAATATCATTAGGATGAAAATGCTCATTTGTTCTATTAAATTTACCCGATGCATTTCCATTAGCTTCATTAAATAATGAATATACCTCAGCACCATCTCTAAAAGGGTTTGCTTGCAGTCCTCCTCCTGAGTTATGTCCCAGAACAATATCAGCTATCACTTCGATATCATTCTGGTGTGCTACATCAATCAGGCTTTTTAGCTCTGCTTTAGAACCAAATCGAGTTTCTACCGTTCCATGTTGGTCAAATTCTCCTAAATCAAAATAATCTGATGGATCGTACCCCATAGAGCTAAAACCAGATTGTCCCTTAGATGGTGGTGGTAACCAAATTCTATTGACCCCTGTTGTTTTCCAATCTTCTATATGAGCGCTTATAATATCATACCAATCTCCCTGAGGTGTGACATCCCAGTAAAAGGCCTGCATCATCACGCCATCATTAGCAGTATATTTAGCCAAAGTAGCGGTAAAATCTGTGGCTTCAGGTTGTGCTGGTGTGGGATTCTCTTCCATTTCATCGTCTGAACATCCAATGAAACTTAGTCCCATACACCCTACAACTAACCACCTGTTTATGTGTGTCTTAAAAAATTTCATCATGTTTAATTATTTGTGATTTCGGTAGTTGCTACTCCATTAAATTGTATATCTAATACGATTGTTTTATTCCCTGTGGTTATTGCAAAGTTTCCATCACCAGAATCTGTTGCTACGGCATCTGCCCCAGAATCTCCTACATTGTATTTCCAGTCTTCATCACTTCCAAAAATCGCATTACTCGTATTTTTACTTCTCAATTTCATTTCGCCCTCTACTAAATCTTGTGTGATCATAAATTGATTATCTTCAAAATTATAAGTCATAGCAGTTTCGCCATCCCATCCTGAAGGGGTAGCATTTCCTATGATTCCCCAATCCATTTGTATCAACTGATACGTTAGGTTATCAATATCAACTTGCACATAATAAAATCCTTCAACACCTCCTTTGATATCACTACTAGTACCGGCATTTTCGATCGTTCCGTCCTGAACTCCTCCAATCGTTCCATAATTTCCATCAACCACACTCCAATCAGCAGCTTCTGTGATGAATTTAAAACCATCTTCTGCACCTAGCTTGCAATATGCTTCAAATAATTGTGTAGTACCATCACCCACATAGTTCATTTCTATAGCCTCTGTAGGAGTCCAGGCGGATTTTCCATAATATGCCTGAAATGCTCCAACCATAAATAATTGAGGAACACCTGTTGTAAAAGGAGTGGTGTAAAAAGTAACCGATTCAGAAAACAACGGAACACCTGTAGCACTGCCTATAGAAGACATTACTCTAAGTTCTACAGCTCCTTCTTCACCAGGAGTCAGACCTGCTTCTATTGCAGCATCATTAAACTCCTTTGTAGTAACGGAGATAAAGTGTTCTGCAGTCGTTCCTAATAAAACAGGAGTAGCAAATTCTGTGCCTGCTGCGGCCATTTCTACCGTATAAGTAAGCACTGTAGGAGTATCCAGTTCTGCATCGTTCCAGACTAATGTAAATACTTTATTGCTTAATGCATCTTTGCTTAAAGTGATCGCTTCTGATGGAGATACGATCACTGGATTAGTCATTCCATTTTCAACAAATTGAATGTCGTCGCTTTCTTCACAACCTATCCAACATAGGCTGATCAGTACTATTAGTAATGTGTGTAATTTTTTCATCTGTTTTTGTTTAGTGTGTTCTACCCTTTGGCTACGTTTTATTTGTGTTTAGGCTATTTTTCACACCCTAAACGTAGCTGAAGAGTGTGAATTAGTAGATCTCGTTTTTAAATAAAGGCATCCCTCTGCCCTTTCCCAATAGTGAGGGAGCTCTAAATATTTCCTTTAAAAAGGATATTGTGTGAAATTTTTAATCAATTACATGAAGTACACCTAATACTGATCAGAATTTTGTATCAAATTAGGATTAATGGCTAACTCCTTTGCCGGAATAGGCATGAGGTCTCTAAAACCAGCAGTAGTGGCACCTTGTGGCACATTCCCTTTAAAAGGCCATATACCATTCTCTGTAAACTGATTGAAACGGATTAAATCTGTTCTTCTGTGTGCTTCCCAATATAATTCGCGGGCACGCTCATCCAGTATAAAATCTTCTGTTAGTTCTGCTGTAGTGATATTAAATGAAGAAGAGCCCTCATGAGCACGTTCTCGCAATTGATTGATATATCCTACTGCTACATTCGCATCTCCTGTAGTTCCTTTTAGCGTCGCTTCAGCATACATTAAATAAACATCAGATAAACGAAACATAGGAAAATCAGTATCAGGATGGTTATCAGGATCCGATCCCGTAGTACCATCACTTCTAATGTTACGATATTTACTGATAGCATAGCCATCTGTAAAAGCAGCGATATCTGCAATCTCTTTAGTTTGTCCTGGTGTATATGCAAGTAGTCTTTGATCATTCCATAACTCTTGAAAACCTAGAGATACTGGTTCACCATCTTCTAAAATGATTGTACCATTATCATCACGCTGAAAAACTTCTTCTTGATTAATAGAATTTCCAAAAGTATCAATTAATGCACTGGTAGTGCGTAGACCAAACCATCCTCCATTAATTCCAAAATCTGCTCTGGGATTCATACTACCTAATACAGCTGCGTGTACAATAAAAGTCATACCTCCAAAAGATTGTGTGTTTAAACCATCAAAAGGAATGGTAAAGATAAATTCTGATTCCCCTCCATTAGAATCATTATCCGCTAGAAAAAGATAATTGTAGGGAACATCTGTAGGAATCGTATATCCTGAATTTATAATTTTATTACAAAATGTGATTACGTCATCATACCGATCTCCTGCTCCATATACCTCAGCATTTAAGTATAATTTTGCTAATAACATCCATACCGCACCCTGATCGGCTCTACCATATTGATTTCCTCTTGCACTAGCAATAACACCTTCAATATCTAGTAACTCTGTTTCAATATATTCAAACAAATCGGTACTGGAAATCTGTGGTGGTAAAAAAGCGCCAGCTACATCATCCTCTGTAACAAAAGTAGGCGATCCAAACAGGTCGAGTGCATGCCAATAACTTAAGGCTCTTAAGAATCGGGCCTCTGTTCTATAATCCTCAATTTCATCTGCGTCTGCACCGCTAATACCTCTGGAACTCACTACACTGGATTCGGATTCTCTTAAGAATGCGTTAACGCTCGCTATCTGAAAGAAAATACGGTCATACATGGTTCTTATAAATTCATTACCAGCTGTCCAGGTTTGTGCATGTAAATCCCTGATCGTTCCATCATCCCATCCGATCACAGCCTCATCCGTTGTTAACTCCTGCATCTGCCAATATAATCGCAAATAGTTAGAAAAACCTTCGTCCAAACCATCTAAATCTGCTAAACCAGAAGGACCTCTCTGACCACTCAGTGATAATCCACCATAGAGTTTACCAAGTCCGCCTCTATATGCTTCTAGATTAGTAAAAGTTTGTTCTGTAGTTGCACGATTATCTTCTGGAAGAAGGTTTAAATCATCTTCACAAGAAACCAATCCTATTACTATACTACATAGTATACTAAGATATTTGATGTACTTATACATAATCATTATTTTTAAAATTTTAAATTAACCCCAAAAATCAAAGAAGTCTGTCTGGGATAAAAACTATCATCGATCCCTTCTCTTTGACTGATCACATCTGTTACAAATACTTCTGGATCTATACCACTATAATTTGTGATAGTCCATAGATTATTCGCTGTTACAGAGAAACGCCATTTCATTTTTTGATTGTCTATATTATAGCCTAACGTAATATTATCTAATTTTACAAAATCAGATTTTTCCAGGTAATAATCTGAAAAGAATTGTGCATTCTGAAAATTAGTATTACTAAAATCACTAGTAGTGTTTTGAATAAAATCTCCACTATTATTAAGTGAACTTGCTATATTTCCTAATATTGATTGTGCATTGTTATAGTTATAGCCACCAAAACTTCCTCTCCACGTCATATTAAGGTCAAAAGCCTTATAGGTAAAGGTAGAAGTAAAACCTGCTAAAAAATCCGGAGTCGCCTTTTTTGAAGCGATACGATCTGCCTCAGAAATTTGATTATCTCCATTCACATCCACATAAGCACCCTCAATAGGATTGCCTTCATCATCATAGATCTGTCTGAAAGTAAAAAAGGTAGTAGGATCATATCCTGGTTTCCATATCTGAACCGTATTTCCTACACCTCCACTTATTCCACCTTGAGGCACGAAAAAATCAGGATCATTAGATAAATTTAACTGCTCAATCTCACGTGTACTATAGGTGATATTAAACCCTGCGTTCCAGCTGAAATCTTTTTTATCTATGATCGTTGCATTTAATAAGAACTCTATCCCTTCACTGGTAGTGCTTGCTGCATTTACAGTCAAAAAATCACTGGTATTGGTTCCTGCAGGAACTGGTACTGTAGCAAGTAAATCATCTGTATCTCTTGTATAATATTCTATACTACCAGAAATACGATTTCTCAAAAACCCAAAATCCATTCCTATATTAAACGAAGTGGTCTCTTCCCATTTCAGATCCTCATTGACAGCCTCAATACGGTTCGTTTGGATAAACTGATCCCCAAATTGTACAAATGCGCCTGTATCTGATGGTGTAATTAATGATAAGAATGCATAATTTTCAGAAATTTCCTGTTGACCTGTAATTCCCCATCCTGCTCTTAATTTTAATTGCGACAATACATTAGAATCTTTAAGGAAATTTTCATTATGTAATTTCCATCCTACAGAAGCTCCGGGAAAATATCCAACTCTATTATCCTCAGAAAATCTAGAAGATAAATCTCTACGGATAGAACCAGAAATTAAATATTTATTTGCAATATCAAAACTAGCTCGCCCTAAGTAGCCGATCAATTTATTTGTATTAATTTCTGGACTCAATGCCACGAGCTCTCCATTATTAGTTTCGCTGTTATATTTAGATTCAAAAAAAGATTGATATGAATATCCTGCAGTAATATCAACCGTGGTATTTAATCTATTGATATCCTTTTTATAATTAAAGTAAAAGTCTAATAACTGATTACGATTGATACCGCTATACGTTTTAATATTATCAAATGGTAGTTTATTTATCCCGGTATTAGCAGGTTGAAATTGACGTCCGTTTTTTGCTTCTCCATAATCAAATCCAGTATTTAAGTTAAAACGTAATCCTGGTACATACTTGATTTTATAATCTAATGCTACATTTGTGATACTTCTTGTATTGTCTGAAGTATTTCTATCCTGAAGTAAGATTCCTAAAGGGTTACCAGGTGCATTGACCAATAGATTACCTCCTGCATCTCTCTCTTCAAAAAAGTTAGCCGGATTATTAGGATCATATATAGGGTTGGTAGGATTAAAACTTAATGCTGCGTTAATAGCTTTGTTATTCGCAAATCGATTGAACCCAAAACTATTTTTAGAAGTGACCGTAATTTTAAGATCATTATCTAATAAAAATTGAGTAAGCGCTAAATTCCAGGAACTTCTTCGATATTCATCTGTTCTTAATGCTCCTTGTTGGATATTGGTATTAGAATTTAATCGTAAGATGGTATTCTTAAAACCTTTTGATACAGTTGCATCATAGATAATTCCATATCCATTTTGGAAGATTTCGTCTTGCCAATCGGTGTTTGCATTTCTCAAAAACTGAGATTTTAGATTTCCTGCATTTGCCGGATCACTATCAAAATCAGCTACAAACTGACGATATTCATCTGCACTGAGTACATCAATACCTTCATTATTGAATCCATAAGAACCTTTTACATCCAGTGATAACTCCCACGGCGTATTTTTCCTTCCTTTCTTTGTGTTGATGAGAATAACACCATTAGACCCTCTGGATCCATATATAGCGGTAGCGGCAGCGTCCTTAAGAATTACAAAATCGTTGATTTCATTAGGATTAATCGCATTCAAAGGATTTCTGGTTCCCTGAAGCTCATTACCCTGATCTAAGGGAATTCCATCTACTACGATTAACGGATCACTACTTGCAGAAAGCGATGCTCCTCCCCGAATCCGAATTCTGGAACCTGTGCCGGGAGCTCCACCTGCGGTAGTTACCCTGACACCAGGAGTTTTTGCAGCAATTAGCTGTTCTGGAGATATGATAGCCCCTTGATTAAAGTCTTTTGCAGATACTTTGGCAACCGCAGCAGTTACATCTTTCTTAGATGCCGATCCATACCCTATCAATACCACCTCTTGCAAATTGGAAACACTCGCCTTTAGTGAGATTGTAAGGTCCGTTTCCCCTTTATACGTAACTTCTTTAGGAGTATACCCTATATAAGAAAAGAGAAGTACATCATTCATGGATACTCCTTCTAAAATGAAGTTTCCATCAAAATCGGTTAATGCTCCATTACCCGTATTTTGATTCAAAATATTTACTATTGGTAATGGATCTGATGTGTCACTATCCAATACCTTCCCTTTAATATCATTTTGTGCTACCGCAAAAATGGGTATAAAGCATAATATATATTTTAATTGTTTACATAGTTGTTGCATAATTGTAACATTTAGTTGTTTTAGAGAACATTGCTGTTCTTATATATCAATTAAATAAGGAGTTTACTAATTGATTGTTAACAGGAAATGTCTTTATGCTTTTACCTTTACTTTCTGACATCAAAACTATACAAAAACGTTTTCGTAACCAAGACCTTGATTAACGAAAATGTAACGAAAACGTTTGAATGTTTATAAAAAATACGAATATTGCAAAAAAACAGGGGCTAAAAATAATTATATCGTATATTTTTAGCCAAATTAATAATTAGTTTACAACCTGTCTTATATTCGTACGGAACAGAAGGGTATTCAATTATCATTCTTACAGAAAAGAGCTAAACGTGGAATATCATATATTGAAGATAAAGTTGAACTAATGAAATAAAAAACTATTTTGAGACAAAAAATTACCCTAAAACATATAGCCAAAGAACTGGATATTTCAATTTCTACTGTATCAAAAGCTTTAAAAGGAAATAAAGAAATAAGTGAAGACACGCGCTTAAAAGTAAAGGCTTTTGCCAAACTCTATAATTACAAACCCAATAATATTGCGTTAAGTCTAAAAAATCGAAAGACAAAAACGATCGCTGTAATCATACCAGAAATTTTACATCATTTTTTTGCTAAAGTGATCAGAGGTATCGAACGGGTAGCTAACAAAAATGGGTATCAGGTCATTATATGTTCTTCTAACAACTCATTTGACAGAGAGGTAATTAATTTTGAAATGCTGGCAAGTGGCAGTGCCGATGGTTTTATCTTATCCATTGCCAAAGAAACTCTTCAGAATCAAGATTACCATCATATCACAGAAACAATTAGTCAGGGGATGCCCGTTGTCTTATTTGATAGAGTCGCTGATGGTATTTTCTGTGATAAAATTATTGTGGATGATACGAGAGGTGCTCAGGATGCAGTGATGCACTTATTGGCTCAGGGAAGCCGTCGCATTGTATTACTTACTACAGTGGATTATATTAATGTAGGTAATTTAAGAACACAAGGATACCTCAGAGCATTAAAAGCATATGATCTTGAAATCGATGAAACCTTAATTTTAAAAATAGAAGATGTAGATAATTGTGAAGGCGAAATCTTATCCTTTTTAGAAGAGAAAGAATTTGATGGTATTTTTGCGGTTAATGAGTTATTTGCAGTTTTAGCAACCAAAGCAGTGCGTTTACAGAACAAATCAATTCCTGATGATGTGGCTATCATTGGATTTTCTGATGGACTGCTCTCTAAACACGCTAGTCCTACATTAACTACAGTGAGCCAACATGGAGAACAAATGGGTGAGAAAGCTGCAGAACTCTTAATTCATAAATTAGAAAATCAACAGCAAGGGCTGGAAGAATATAGAACTATTATTATCGATACAGAATTAATTCACAGAGCATCTACAAGGGAATAATATATTATTAATCGTTTGATTCTGAATTTTAAAATATGATATATTGTATGTTTTAAAAAAGTGAGTCAAAATTTTCAATGAATCGGTTTCACCAATCACTCTATCCGGCTACAATTCATTAATCTCCATCTAAGTAGTATTATATCAAAGGCAGCAAGGTCCTCTTATTACTTTAATATCTATGTATAATAGAAATATTACATAATATATTCCTAAACAAAGCTTTAGTTGATTTTCAAATATTCAATAACTTATAAACATTCAATCGTTAGCGTAATTTTCATTAACATATTTTAAGTTTTTTAACTTATAAATTGCGAATTGTTTAATGAAAACAATTACACATTATGAAACTCAACTTTTATCATTTTAAAAAAGTCTGTTACACACTCTTATTTAGTGTAGCAGCAATGACTACAATTTCTGTTCAAGCGCAAGATGAAGATGTCATGCTTCAGGGGTTTGACTGGAACATTTTTTCTAATCTCCCTAATGGGACTTCCTGGTTTGATATCATCAATCAAAACAGTCAGGTCATTAATAGTGCAGGATTTGATATGCTCTGGTTACCTCCCTGTAGTGATTCTGCAGCACCACAAGGATACCTTCCGCGTGAATTATATAATTTTAATAGCGCCTATGGATCTGAAGCTGATCTAAGATCACTAATTGATCAAATGCATCAATTGAATATCAAAGTTATAGGGGATATTGTTATTAATCACAGAGTAGGCACTGCAGATGCAGTAACCTTTACGAATCCAAACTGGCCTACCTTTTTTATTACAGCCGATGACGAAGGAAGGGATTTTGTAGATGGTCCTGTTGATTTTAGCATCAATGGAGATTATTTTCCCGGAGCATTAAAATCAGATGGTTCTAACGGCACCTATGGTCCTGCAAGAGATTTAGATCATTTTAATCCGGCGGTACGTCAGGAAATTATTAACTGGATGAATGTTTTAAAAAATGACTTAGGGTATGACGGTTGGCGTTATGATTTTGTTCATGGATATGATCCAATTTTTAACAAACAATACAATGACGCTACACAACCTTATTTTGCAGTAGGTGAATTATTAGAAAGCGGTCGTTTTCAAACAGAACTATGGGTTGATTTAACACAAAATTCATCCTCTGCTTTTGATTTTAATACCAAGGTGTCACTACAAAATGCTATTCGCTTCAATAATTTCTCATTTTTACGGGATGGCAATGGCAATCCATCAGGAATGATCGGTAACAAACCTAACAAATCAGTTACTTTCTTAGAAAACCATGATACAGGTGCTGCTCAACAATGCTGTGGTGCTGATTATATATTTCCTGGAGGTGAAGTAAATTTAAGAAAAGGATATGCTTACATTCTTACTCATCCGGGAGTACCTATGGTATTTTGGCCTCACTATTTTGATAATGGATCGGGAGTACAAAATGCTATTAATGAATTAATCACTATTAGAAAAGATGTACGGATACACTCAGGCACTACCATGAATATTGTAGAGTCAAGAAATGATTTATACGCAGCATATATAGATGGGCGAAATGGTACGATTGCTATGAAACTAGGACAGGGGGACTGGTCACCTAATGGAGATAATTGGAATCTAAGAACATCCGGAGTAGACTATGCTGTATGGACTCAAGGAGGCACCACTACTGAGCGTACTGATTTTGCAGTATTTGCCAAAAACTTCACGACCACGTATACATGGCAAAATAATCAGGCTACATCCGGTCAATGGCCTGGTATAAATATGGAAAGTATTGGTAACAACTGGTATAAGGCAATGGTACCCGGAGACTGTACTAATATTATTTTTAGTAATAATGGAAATGGACAAACAGCAGACTTAAATGCTTGCAATACAGCTCCATATTATGTGAATGGACAATTTTTTGCAAGCCCTCCAAGTGATTTCCCTGCAAATGCAAGATCATTTGATACTAATAAAGTAACAACCCCTCTTGTCATTTACCCTAATCCTTTTACGAAAACGTTTGAAGTAAGATCTGATGACGTATTAAAAAGTGATGCCTCATTTAAGGTTTTTACGATAAGTGGTCAGTTGATTTATCATAAAATCATTGAAAAAGAACAACAAAATAGTTTTTCAGTATCGTTAGAAGAAAACACAGTAGGAAAAGGAGTCTATTTTTATCGTTTTACAGATGAAAGTGGTATTCTTTCCACGGGAAAATTAATAAAAAACTAATTTTTTTTAAAATAATTTCAACTATTGTTCAATCGGTTGAAATATGAAGATGTTACTGTTTCAGAACTGTAAACACCTGTAAATATTGAGATTCAGAAGTTTTAAGGTTTGGAAAACAGCAACATTTTTAAGTAACTTGCACTCGGGAAAATCAGGGCTTATATACTTTTACTTTCTAACATATAAGTTTTGATAAGATATAACTAACAAAGAACATTAAAGGAGAAACTGTTCTGAGTACGGTACCTTATCATCTAATCATTACCGTATATCTTTATGAATTGAAATGCGCGATAAAAAGCAATGTTTTTATAATAGATACATCAAGGATGAGATCTAAACATTCTTTTACAACCGAACTCAAAGCTTTAAGATATACACATTTAAAAATTACTAATGAACAAACGTAAATTAGGTTTCTGGGAAATATGGAACATGAGTTTCGGTTTTCTAGGTATTCAAATGGGATTTGCTTTACAAAATGCAAATGCTTCCCGTATTTTACAAATTTTTGGTGCTGATATCCATCAATTATCATGGTTCTGGTTAGTAGCTCCAATAACAGGTTTTATAGTACAGCCTATTATCGGGTATTATAGTGATCGAACTTGGACAAAATTAGGTCGTAGAAGACCTTATTTTTTAGCAGGAGCTATTCTTGCATCGATAGGATTACTATTACTACCACAGGCAGATCTGTTTATAGCAATATTACCTGCCCTATGGGTAGGTGCTGGCATGCTAATGTTAATGGATGTATCTTTTAATATTGCCATGGAGCCTTTTAGAGCATTAGTTGCTGATAATTTACCATCAGAACAGCGCACGTGGGGGTTTAGCATTCAGACAGTACTCATAGGTATCGGAGCTGTGATTGGTTCATGGTTACCTTATGTACTGAGTAATTGGTTTGGAATAGCCAATACAGAAGTTATAGGTCGAGTACCCATGCATTTACTGATTTCTTTTGTAGCAGGATCGATTGTTTTGATTGCCAGTATTTTAGTAACAGTAATTACCACAAGAGAATATACACCAGCAGAGTTACAACAATTTGAAATCGCTGAGGAGAAAACTGATGTGATTGAAAAACACGGATCTTTATTGACCATTATACAGGATTTTAAAAGTATGCCATCCACGATGCGTCAATTAAGCTGGGTACAGTTTTTCTCTTGGTTCGGTTTATTTGGAATGTGGGTTTTTGCTACCCCGGCTATTGCACATCATATCTATGGGCTATCTCTGGATGATACCAGTAGCGTTACCTATCAGAATGCGGCCGATTGGGTAGGTGTTATCTATGGTGTCTATAATTTAGTATCAGCAATCATTGCGTTTTTTCTACCAACTATTGCCAAAAAAGTAGGTCGCAAACGTACACATGCGCTGGCATTAATTGCGGGAGGTATTGGTTTGTTATCTATTTATATTGTACCAAACCCAAATTGGTTGATACTCTCTATGATAGGTGTTGGTATAGGTTGGGCAAGTATTCTGGCAATGCCTTATGCAATTCTGGCTGGATCAATACCTGGTAAAAAAATGGGAGTATATATGGGAATTTTCAATATGTTTATTGTCATTCCTCAGATTATCAATGGAATTATTGGTGGTCCTCTTGTAAAATACCTATACAATGGAAATCCAATCTATGCTTTGGTCATTAGTGGTGTATCATTATTAATCGCAGCAGCTTTAGTAGTGCGCGTCCATGATACAGATGACATAATCTAAATACTCATAAAATGACTGATAAAGGATTTATTTTTGATCTCGACGGTGTCGTGGTCGATACTGCCAGATACCATTATAAAGCATGGAATCGTCTGGCAACTCAATTGGGTTTTGTTTTTACCCAGGAACACAATGAACTGTTAAAAGGAGTTTCTCGAAAAAAATCGTTAGATATTCTTCTAAATATTGGAAATATAACCGCTTCAGAAGACCAAAAACAACAATGGATGGAAGCTAAAAATCAAGAGTACTTAGAGTATATTCAGAAAATGACTCCGGATGAAATATTACCCAATGTGCCTTATATATTAAAGCATCTTAAAGAAGAAGGACATCATATTGCTCTTGGATCTGCAAGTAAAAATGCAGTACAAATTTTACAAAAAATCATGTTATTTGATGCTTTTGATGTCATTGTAGATGGTACTCATGTAAGTAAAGCGAAACCAGATCCTGAAGTCTTTTTAAAAGCTGCACAGGAAATGAATATAAGACCAGAAAATTGTGTCGTATTTGAAGATGCTGTAGCTGGAATACAAGCAGCAAAAGCAGCAAATATGTATGCTATTGGTATAGGAAAGAAAGAAGTACTAATAGCAGCAGATGAAGTATTTCCTGATTTTACTACCATGACTCCCCAATTTTTGGGTGCTATCTGGAATGTACCTAAGGTTTAGCTGTAATGTCTTATTGAAATAGATAGAGAAAAAACTACAGGGTATCTGTAGTTGAAACATTCTTCTAACAACTCTCTTGAATGAAAGATTTAGTAGCATTCATTACTTGGTCAATGTGTTCATAGAAATGAAAGAAGTTATGAGAATTGAGTCTTTTTTGAATACAATTATCATGTAAAAAACAAACAAGAACGTATTAAATATTTTTTGTAGTAGTTACTACAGATTAACAATAAAATGTACTGATTATGCATCAGGATTATATACAACCAAATGAATGGTCTATTATTGAAGAAGGGTTTGATCCACATCGGGTAAAATCTTCTGAAAGTCTCTTTAGCATCGGAAATGGTGCTATGGGTCAACGTGCTAATTTTGAAGAAACTTACACAGGCGAAACCTTCCAGGGAAGCTATATTGCGGGTGTTTATTATCCGGACAAAACTCGAGTAGGTTGGTGGAAAAACGGATATCCCGAATATTTTGCAAAAGTGCTAAATGCACCAAACTGGATTGGGATTGATGTAAAAATTAATGGCGAAGTACTGGACTTGCATACCTCCGAAGTAATTCACTTTCGTAGAGAATTAAATATGAAAGAAGGCTGGTATAAAAGAAATTTTACCGCACGCCTCGCCAATGGAGTAGACGTAAAAGTAGAAGCTATTAGAATGCTAAGTTTACAATATGATGAAGTTGGTGCTATTAGATATTCCATTATGCCTGTGAATACATCTGCAGATATTCAGATGACTCCATATATAGATGCTGGTATCACAAATGAAGATTCTAATTGGGATGATACCTTCTGGGAAGTACTGGAAACAAATACGACCATGAATAGTGGTTCCATCACAACCAAAACGATGAAAACTGATTTTCATGTATGTACAGGGATGTATAGCACATGCACTCTGGGGGCAGAGGAAAAACAATGTACTGCCTCAGAACAAATAAACAGAGACAACTATATAGGGCTCACCTATGGATTGACCGTAGACCAGGGAAAAACTTGTACAGTAGAAAAATATGCCGGCTATACTGTTTCTCTGAATCATCA
This sequence comes from Aquimarina addita, assembly GCF_039539305.1. NCBI lineage: Bacteria > Pseudomonadati > Bacteroidota > Flavobacteriia > Flavobacteriales > Flavobacteriaceae > Aquimarina > Aquimarina addita. The sequence goes on from NZ_BAABCW010000030.1 coordinate 29,155, forward strand.
AAAATCTGCTGTAACGGAGGCTAGTAAAAAGGCATTATTTGAGGCAAGTCAGCTTGGGTTTGACCAATTAATAAAAACACAAGCAGAAACGTGGGCAAGCATATGGAATATGGCAGATATTACTATTACTGGTGATGTGAAAGCACAGCAAGGAATACGTTTTAACATTTTCCAATTGAATCAAACATATTCAGGAAAAGATACACGACTCAATATTGGGCCAAAAGGATTTACCGGTGAAAAATATGGAGGAAGTACCTATTGGGATACTGAAGCATATTGTCTGCCTTTTTATATGGTTACCAAGAACCCTGAAGTAGCACGAAATCTATTGACCTATCGATATCATCAATTAGATAAAGCTATAGCAAATGCTAAAAAACTTGGATTTACGAATGGCGCTGCCTTATATCCTATGGTTACAATGAATGGAGAAGAATGTCATAATGAATGGGAAATTACATTCGAAGAAATTCATAGGAATGGTGCCATGATTTTTGCCATCTACAATTATGTTCGTTATACCGGCGATTATAGTTATATCCCAGAGAAAGGATTAGAGGTAATGATTGCAGTTGCAAGATTCTGGCATCAACGTGCTACGTTTTCAGAAGAAAAAAATAAATATGTCATTCTGGGTGTTACGGGTCCTAATGAATATGAGAATAATATTAACAATAATTATTACACCAATTATTTAGCAAAATGGTGTATTGAATATTGCATAGAACAAATTCATAAAGTAAAAGCGTCCTACTTAACAGCGTATACACGTATCTGGGATACCACAAAATTGACCGAAGAGGAATGTATTGCATGGCAAAAAGTAGCATCCGCCATGTATTTCCCATATTCTGAGAAATACCAAGTGTATCTGCAACAAGATGGATTTTTAGACAAAGAATTAACTAAGGTATCAGAGTTGCCAGATGATCAACTCCCAATTAATCAGCATTGGAGCTGGGATCGTATTTTACGTTCTCCATACATTAAACAAGCAGATGTGCTTCAGGGAATTTACATGTTTGAAGATCGTTTTACGCAAAAGGAAATTGAAAAGCACTTTGATTTTTATGAACCTTTAACCGTTCATGAATCTTCCTTATCTCCATGCGTACATAGTATTATTGCTTCAAAGCTAGATAGGATTGCAGAAGCCTATACATTTTATGTAAGAACTTCAAGGTTAGACTTAGATGATTACAATAAAGAGGTTGAAGAAGGGTGTCATATCACTAGTATGGCAGGTACCTGGATGAGTATTGTAGAAGGGTTTGCAGGAATGCGTATAACCAATGACACCTTATCTTTTACTCCCAGAATTCCTGAGCAATGGGGTGAATATTCTTTTAAAGTGAACTTTAGAGAACGTATTTTAAAAATTAGCGTTGTCCCAGATGGCGTTACTATTGTATTAGAAAAAGGACAAGCCTTAGCAATTCAAATCAATGGAGTCTTACAAACTATCGAAAAATCCGAAGTAAATTATGTGTGAAAATGGACTAACCCTACTCAGGGGTACAGAGCACCAGACCATTTACTACAAGAACCAAGAAAAAAGATTCCTTTTATCCTGATTCTGCAAGCTATACCCGAGGCTTTGCCTCGGGAGCTCTATGGATTAAAACATAAACGCTTTTATAAATCATTGCAATTACAGTATGTATCTAACGGTTTTTAATATCTATCTAGTGAACATAGCACCCCATACAAAAGGTACCATGTTCAGTTGTATACTTTTGATACTGTGTACGGTTTTTAATACACTTGGCCAACAAAACATTAGATCTTATAAAAGTTTTAAAAAATATGATACCCATACTGAAATATCAGTTTCAGATGGAATATACCTAATTCGCCCCTTGACTAATAAGATTATAGAAACTCAGTTTCTTCCTACAGGAGAAAAAAAGGAACATCAATCCCATATAGAACAAAAAGAGTTTCAGCCCTTGGCAATAGTACTAACAGAAACTAAAAATCAACTAAAACTAAATACAAAAGGTATACGGGCAGTCATACAAAAGCAACCTTTTCAGATCCAGTATTATTTTAAAGATCGGTTTCTTATTAGTGAAAAAAATGGTTTTCAACAAGTAGAAGAGATGCAACGGATTGATTTTACTGTAACCACTGATGAAGTATTTTATGGTGGCGGTGCAAGAGCTTTACCAATGAATCGGAGAGGGTATAAATTACCAATGTATAACAAAGCACATTATGGATATGAGACAGAGGCAACACTACTTAATTATACAATACCTATCATTCTTTCATCTCATAAATATCTATTGCATTTTGATACTGCTCAAAAAGGAATTTTAGATATAGATAGTACTCAGGATAATACTATATTTTATGAGGCTATAGGAGGAGTGGGTACCTATCAAGTTGTTGCAGGGAATTCATGGGAAACGATTCTCCAAAGCTATACGGCCATAACAGGAAGACAAGAAATGCCACCTATGTGGGCTTTTGGCAATTTTGCAAGTAGATTTGGTTATCATACACAACAAGAGGTAGAAGCTATCGTACAACAATTCCAAGAGGATGAAATTCCACTTGATGCCGTCGTATTAGATATTTTTTGGTTTGGTAAAAACATAAAAGGACATATGGGGAATTTAGCATTTGACACCGAAGCTTTCCCCTCCCCTTTTCATATGATTGAAACCTTTAAAAAACAAGGTATCAAAACCGTATTAGTGACAGAACCTTTTGTACTAACTACTTCTAAAAGATGGCAAGATGCACTGGAGCAAAAAGTACTGGCAACTGACACCTTGGGTGTTCCATATATATTCGATTTTTATTTTGGAAATACAGGGTTAATAGATATTTTTAAACCTGATGCAAAAGCTTGGTTTTGGAATATTTATAAAGATTTGACACAAAAAGGAGTCGCAGGCTGGTGGTGCGATCTGGGAGAACCAGAAGTGCATCCATCTGATCTTACCCATGTCAATGGCATGGCAGATGAAGTGCATAATATATATGGTCATGAGTGGGCAAAAATGTTATATAATGGGTATCAAAACAGTTTTCCAGAACAACGGATATTTAATTTAATGCGTTCCGGATATTCTGGTTCTCAAAGATATGGATCAATTCCGTGGTCGGGAGACGTCAATCGTAGTTGGGGTGGTTTGCAAGCACAACCAAAAATAGCACTGCAAATGGGTATGCAAGGATTAGGATATATGCACTCAGACTTAGGAGGTTTTGCAGGAGGTGAAACCTTTGACCCTCAATTATATATCCGATGGTTACAATATGGAGTATTTCAACCCATATTCAGACCTCATGGGCAAGAACATATCGCTTCAGAACCCATATATCATAGTGAAATCACTAAAAGATTAGCAAAAAAATCAATCGATTTACGTTACAGCTTGTTGCCTTACAATTATACTTTAGCCTTTATAAATACTCAGACAGGAATGCCATTGATGCGACCATTGCTTTTTGAAGAAAATACAGTACCCGCGCAAACCCATCACGAAGGCTATTTCTGGGGGACTAATTTTTGGATACATCCAGTATTGCATCCCAATCGCCAAAAAGAATCTGTATACTTACCTAAGGGAAATTCTTGGTATAGCTTTACAAATGATGTTCTGTATGAAGGAGGAAAATGGCATGATATCTCTATCGAAAAAGATCATATTCCGGTTTTTGTAAAATCAGGATCATTTATTCCCAGAGTCTCTAATCTTGCCACTACAGAAAATTATGATTTAAGTACTCTGCAATTACATTATTATATGAGTGATACTTTAGCTCAAAATACAGAAATGTTATATTTTGATGATGGAAAATTATCCAAAGCATATCAAAATGGAAACTATCAAAAACTTTTTTTTAATTCAAAAAGGAAAAGTAATCAACTCTATATTGATATTACAAAAGAAGTAGGTGATTTTTTTGAATCTCTTGCAACCCAACTTCAATTAATTATACATGGTTTTGATAAAAAAATCAATACAATTAATATGAGTGGAAAACAACTTGATTATCATCAACAAATATCAAAAAAAACAATACGATTGCATCTTACAATAGAAGCTACAGAAGTTTCTAAACACATAAAGATTGAATTTTAAAATGACAATAAATGAAAAAAAGTGTATATATTTTTGGGAAACCCTATTTTAAAAAGGACCCTTCTGCATACGACATAGCGATAGCTTTTAGTAAGATCGCAAGTAAAAAATGGGATACACGTTTAAAAACCTGTCATAAAAGTATGTTCAGTTTTATCTTATGGGGGCTTTTATGTATGAGTTGTACAAATACTACTACAACTAAAAAAAATATAGATCCTACGACCGCAACAAAAGATGTTTCTCAAAAATTTGAGTGGAAAGCAGCAACTGTATATTTTTTACTCACGGATCGATTTTATAATGGAGATAAGGAAAATGATCTTAATTTTAAGCGAGATCAGGAAACTGATGTACTCCGTGGTTTTGAAGGAGGAGATATTAAAGGGGTTACAAAAAAGATACAAGAAGGCTATTTTTCAGATTTAGGTATACATGCTATTTGGCTTACTCCGGTTGTGGAACAAGTACACGGAGTAGTGGATGAAGGCACAGGAGCAACCTATGGATATCACGGGTATTGGACTAAAGACTGGACGGCATTAGATCCTAATTTTGGAACAAAAAAGGATTTAAAAGAAATGGTAGATGCTGCACATGCCAAAGGAATTCGTGTTTTACTGGATGCTGTCATCAATCATACAGGACCTGTAACGGCTTCCGATCCTATCTGGACAAATTGGGTGCGTCAGGGTGCTATATGTGATTTTAAAAATTATGAAGGCAACACTTCTTGTGATTTAGTTGCCAATTTACCAGATATTATAACCAATAGTGATCAGGAAGTAGAATTACCAGAACATTTGGTGAAAAAATGGAAAGATGAAGGACGCTATGAGGAAGAAGTTGCAGCATTAGATCTATTTTTTAAGACATCCGGTTTACCAAAAGCACCACGATTTTATATTATGAAGTGGTTGTCTGATTACATTACTGATTTTGGAATCGATGGATATCGATGTGATACTGTAAAACATACAGAACCAGATATCTGGAAAGAATTCAGTACAATTTGCGATGCTGCTTTTTTACAATGGAAACAAGAAAATCCTACAAAAGTAATTGATGATACTGAATTCTATCTGGTGGGAGAAGTATATCATTATAATGCTAGTAATGGTATACAATATGATTATGGAGATAAAAAAGTAGATTATTCTAAATATGGCTTTGATGCGCTCATAAATTTTGATCTAAAGAATCAAAAAAATGGTACGTATCAAACAGTTTTTGAAAAATATGATACATTCTTTCAAAATGAATTTAAAGAATTTAGCTTATTGAATTATATGAGTTCACATGATGACATGGAACCTTTTGATCCGAAAAGAATCAATCCTTATCAAACTGCAACAAAATTATTATTGTGTCCGGGAGCTGCCCAGATTTATTATGGAGACGAAGTAGGGCGTTCTTTAATCATTCCGGAAACACAAGGTGATGCCACACTGAGGTCTATAATGGATTGGGAGGCAATCACTACGAATTTTGAAAAACAAAAACTACTAACCCATTGGCAAAAATTAGGAAGCTTTAGACATAAACACAACGCTATAGGAGCTGGTAACCATTTTCATATTCAGGATACTCCTTATGTATTTGCACGCACTCGCACTGAGCAAAATTATAAAGACACCGTGATCATTGGCTTAGAATTTTCAAAAGGACAGAAAAAAATTCCTGTAAACCATTTTTTTGAAGAAGGAGATACTGTGATAGATACATACTCTGGTACAAAGGCGATTGTTACCAATAATGAAATACTGCTTCATACACCCTTTGATATTGTATTATTAGAGAAAGAATAAGTATTCTAAATGCATCTTCTACAAAAAAATTATTGTAGCGGGCAAACAGCCATTTACGTTCTAAAATAACACATATACTTTTCAATAGAGCGAGCTTATAAATAGTAAATCTAACAAAATTATGATACAACAATTTTTAATCACAATACTAGTAATCATAGGTATCTGTAGCTGTAATACGAATACTAAAACAGAAAAAGCTACGCCTATTGTAAAGAAGCAACAACCAGAAATCGATATTGCTTCTGCGGTTATTTATGAAGTCAATATTCGTCAATACTCACCAGAAGGCACCTTCAAAAAATTTACTGATGACATTCCAAAATTAAAAGAACTAGGTGTCAAGGTATTATGGCTGATGCCTATTTATCCGATTTCTAAAACTAAAAGTAAAGGAACATTGGGTAGTTATTATGCAGTTTCTAATTATAAGGCTGTAAACCCTGAATTTGGAACTGAAAATGACCTGAAAGAACTAATTAAGACAGCAAAATCCTCTGGGATGTATGTAATTCTGGACTGGGTTGCTAATCATACGGGTTGGGATCATCATTGGATCAAAGAGCATCCTGAATACTACACGAAAGATGCTAATGATAATATCACCCATACTCCAGATACTGATTGGACTGATGTAGCAGATCTGAATTATGATAATAAAGGCCTGAGAACAGCCATGTTTGAAGCGATGCAATATTGGGTAAAAAACTATGACATAGATGGTTTTAGATGTGATGTTGCTGGTATGGTACCTACAGATTTCTGGAAATCTACGATCTCAAACTTACGTAAAGAAAAGCCCTTGTTTATGCTGGCAGAAGCCTGGGAACCTGAGTTACAAGAAGCAGGGTTTGATATGGGATATAGTTGGGATACACACCATCTATTCAATGAAATTGCGCAATCAAAAAAAACAACTACCGATTTAAAAAAGCATCTCAAGAATTTAGATACCCTCTATAATGGAGATCATATTGTTATGAATTTTATTACAAATCACGATGAAAACTCATGGAATGGAACTGTGACTGAACGTATGGGGGATGCTGCTACGACTATGTTAGCTCTTGCTTATTTTGTAGACGGAATGCCTCTAATTTATAGCGGACAAGAATATGGACTAAACAAGCGATTACGCTTTTTTGAGAAAGATACCATTCCAAAAATAAAAGGAGATACCTGGAAACTATTGGCATCTTTATCAAAAATTAAAAACGAAAATAAAGCATTACATATTACAAATACTACATCTAATCTCACCATACTGGATGATAACGCTTATAGTTCTGTATTAACATTACAACGTACTACTGATTCCAACGAAATTATTTATATCAGTAATTTATCTAAAAAACCAGTGTCGATCACTCCTGCTTTTCAGGGAACATTTCTCAATGCTTTTACTGATAAAGAAATGGTGATTAAAAAAGATACTGTGTTACAGTTGAGTCCCTGGCAATATTATATACTGATAAAAAAAACCTGAATAGTTAAGGGAAAGATAATGTAGTTATAAAATTACATCATAGCTATTTAGCAATAGTATACTAAAGCTTTATAATGTTAATTCTATTCGTTCAACATATTATGGAATAAATTTGCCAGCCTAATTTCAATAAATTTTATAATATCTACTTCTGATTTTTCATTTGTATACATTTCATAGATTCTAGAAGTAAAACGTTTTTTTAATTTTTTGAGTTCACCTTCTGGATTCTCCATATCTTCTAATTGTAGGTCCCAAGCTATTAAAGATTTCAATAATTTAGAATGTGCTTCATTTCGCTTTTCTAGAATTGATTGTTTTTTTAGATCTTCAAGATCTTTTTTGTCAGCACTATTTATTTTTCCCGTGAGCAAAACATATTCATACTTGATTTCCCTATCAATTTCTTTGGCTTCTACTACTAGTTTTCTATAGGCCATGAATAGTTTTTCGTTATAAAACTCTGCAAAATCAAAATAGCCATCCAGTTCTTTTAAATATGCAATACCAATCTCTTTATATACTTTCTTATCTTTTGATTCTGTCTCTTTAAGTTGCTCCGCCAGTTTATTCAATCTTCGTTCTTCTCCTTTAATAACGTGAGCAAAACCTTCTTTTTCAGGGAGTGCTAATAACACTGGAGTGATTTCAATAGGTAAACCTTCTAAATCATATTTTCTATATCGTATACGGATGGAGTCATTTTCTATTTTATCTTTCTTTTTTAATTTAATTTTAGGCTTTTTCAATCCAAAAGCATAGTTGTATGCAAAAGTTGCAGTAAATTCATTCAAATTACCGTTACTACCTCCACTTCTAAACAGTTGAATCGCATTGAGACTAAAATTATGATTCTCTAGTAAAGTATAACTGGCAGATCCTCTTAGATTAGTCACCTGGGTTATAGCAGCAGCACTATTAGCATTATTATAACCTGCAGATATTCTTGTGCTAAGAGTTTTATCAAAATAGTATTTACCAATACCTAGCGTAGGTCCCCAGGTAGTAGATTCTTCTCTCCCTATTGTATTATAAGTACCATTGATTGCTGTACTTATACTAAGGTTACGTTCTGCAAAATTGATACTGTGGCCTACATTAAGATTGTGAAATGTAGAAGCATCTCCTATCCTGACAATTCCTCCTTGTTCATTTGCCACATCATTAAGTGCATAGTTAATGCTGAGATTCTGTCGGGATGTTTCCTTGTTAGAAAGGATATAATTAATATTCGCATTAGCGCTTTGGGATAATTGCCTAAAATCTAAATTTTCTAATTCTTCATCCAATAAATCTCCATCGTTAATCTCATCAAACTGATTAGGTTTAATATTGGTAAATGTAGAAAAATTAGAGTAAGCGCCACTAATGGTCAGTCGCTCAGACAATGTCAACGTAGCATTTACAGAACCTACAGTTCTGTTTGTATTATTAGCTTTCAAGTTATCTAAATCATCTCTTTGATACCCCACATTAATGGCAAGAGCAAGTTTATCCTTAAAAAAAGAGTTAGAGGCATCCAGCGTAATATTTTCAAAATCATTATTAAAGTAATAAGCACCTAGCGTTTCATAACCCGGATCGATTCGTTCATATCCAATCCCTACATTGACTCTACCAATACTGTAACCAAGTCTGGTTCTTAAAGCATTATAATACTCTGTAGAAGCACGGTTTTTAAAAATACCTGTCAACGGAGAGATTTCAGTATTTTCCAATTCTTCTGCTCTTAAATCTTTAGTAATCGCAGTTGCTGCATATTCTGCCTGTAAATTAAAACTGCTACCTAGTTTAACTTCGCCTTCTGCACTTACTACCAGGTTTTCTTGTGGCAATACATTCTTTACTTCGGGGATTGAATCAATAGAGTTGATATCATCTTTAGCATAAAAACCAATGACGCCTATTTTGTATCGCTCTTTTTCAAAACTTGTTTTGACCCCATACCCCATTCTATTATAAGCAGGAACCGTTCTGGCATCTCCATCATCATTCGTTGCCTTTAATAAACGTCCTGTCATGGCACTAATCTTAAAAGAACCAAGTGGAGTGAGATCTACTCCTGCTCCCGTAAATTGATGACCGCTTAATGTATAGGGTGAGAAAGTCATATTTACCTGACCAATATGACCCGTGATCCATTTATATTTAGGGTGTAGGCTAATTCTGTTAAAATCAAAAGGTAATTGATATCCTAAATCCTCTCCCTGATTAGAAAAGCTATAGGATACGGGAATAGAGAAACTATAAATGTTAACATTGAGTGCTCCTTGCAAAAAATAGGTAAATGGTTCCCTACTCTCATTCTGATTAGAGTTATAATAGACTCCACTAGCAGATACTTGCCCGCTTACCTTGATCGGTTTACTTGTTGTAATGGATTCATAATCCAGTGTCTGACCGAAAGTAAGTAGGGGAAATAATAAAATAAAGCGTACTAGTCTTCTCAAATACGCTGCGTTAGTAGGTTCATATAAAACTATTTATGGGGTAAACAGGCTAAATAATTCATTGTAAATTATTTGGCGGTGCAAATTAACAAAATATTAAGTAACCAACAAAGAGAAAATTCTCTATTTTTTTCAAAAAAACAACTTTAACAAAAAGGGAATTTCTTAATCAATTTAAAGAGTCTGAATAGAAAAAGTTTTTGGTGTTTTTAGGCAGTACTTTTTTTGTAAAGGCAAGTACTTTTTTAGAACGAGACAATACTTTATAATCGCCTTGAGTATCTTTAATGATTTTTAGAAGTTGATTTCCCAGCGCATCATTACTCTCATCCATTTTCATAGTGAAACCTTCTGGAGTGACCTTACTTATAGTACTTCACTAAAATTAGAATCCATAGAGTGGATGATCGCATCTGCCATCAACACAATTTTACTGGCTTCGATATCAATCTTAAATAAGATTTTATTACCTATACTAACAGCTCCATCTGTAGCGACTTTAAGTCCTTTAGTCATTAGTTTTGCTACAGGTGCAGCAAACTTTTTCCCTCGTTTGATCACAAATTCTAATGGGTCGGTAGCCCATCTTAATACGGTAAGAAACTCCTTTGCGACTCCTGCTTCTACGGTAGCTCCGCCTGATAAAACGCCTACTACAATCTCAAAAGCAATATTACCAGCAAAATAATAGACTCCCGTGAGGTTATAATCCATTATTTTATTCTTTTGATACTCCCAGCCTTTCTCAACTATTACGTCCAGAGTATTAACAAAATGGATATGCAGTTCAGAAAATTTATGTATTCTTTTAATGGATTAACCACTAAGTATCAACAAAATTATTTAAATTGGTTCTTAGTTCTTTAAAAGATAAAGTACTTAACTAATAAAATAACAACAGTCGCTACAATGGCTTTTGTATCGAATAGTACTAGGTATAAGTATAAACAACAATTATTTATTATATTAATTAAAACTTAGTTATCTTTTCGTATTTTATTTTCTCCTAAAAGGGTTGTAAATTCGCTAAATACTAGAAAACAGGGCTAAAAAAAGCCTTTTAAGGTTAGTATTATGGAGACTTTTGGTGAAAAATTGGCAAAACTCAGGAAAGAGCAAAAATTATCACAAACAGAGTTAGCTAAGAGATTAAACACATGAGTTAGTGTGATTTCTCGTTATGAACGTGATGAGATGATACCTAGTATCGATACTGCTAAGAAAATAGCTAATTTATTAGATACTTCTGTAGGATATTTATTAGGAGAAAATGAGGAAGCTGACCTTTTTAAAAACCCTGAGATGCTTAAACGCTTTAAGGACATTCTTTCTTTTCCTAAAGATAAACAAGAACATATCTTGTTTGCTATTGATGCGATGATTAAAAGTACTAAGCTAGAAAACATATGAAAAATATCTTCTCAACTTTAGTTCTGGAACAAGACCCTAGTTATGTTGAAAAACTGGAAAAAAAATATGATATTGAACTCCCACCTGTATTTAAAGCCTTTGTGCAGACTTTTAAATTTGGTGAATTCGAACCAACTTCTCAACATGATGTAATTCATAAAGATGAAAAAATTGGTTATGATGGATTCAATACTTCTTTAGAAAGAAGCATAGAAGTCTATAATTCTCAAGGTGAATTTTATACAAAACCAAAGCTATTACCAATAATCATATCAGGTTTTTATCATCAAGGTATTTGCCTAGATTTAAAGAAAAAACCTGATCAAATATTGCTAATGAAAGATCATAATGATCTCGTATTAGTTGCTAATAATATATTAGAGTTTATATCTCAATTACAAGAGGTTCACTGGAACGATTTTTAAAAACCTAAGAACTCAAATACTCCCAAGACTCCATGTTTATCAAGAGAGTTTCCTCCAGAATGGTTAAAACCTCCTAATGCTCCTGTATGTATATTGCTCTGGACTGGTAATATAGTTTTTCCATCCTGAAAGTGATGCCAAGTATATTTCTCCCAGACACCTTCAGCATTTCTTAACTCAAATTGTGGAGTCCTACCATTCCATCTATAGTCCCCTTTTTGATAAAAACCTTCCGAGTTTTTCCCAAAACTTTTATCTATACCGATGTCTTCTAGTAGTTTATTGTTTGCTTCTTCGAAATGATTATCGTATTTACTAAAATCTAGACCTTCTTCGACCACATATTTATACTTTCCAGTCTGACCATTAGACAGCTTTATATCAGGGCAATATTTCGTTTTATGAAACTCTGGAAAACCGTATTTAAATATCATGTCAACATTTTCGGTTTTAGAAACTACCGTTTTTACCCCATCTACATATTTTACCCCATTAACCTTTACGGATTTAGATGCAGTGAAATTAAAATCTGTTTTTCCAAATGGGCTTGGTGTATTAATGTAAAATTCATCATAAAATTTATTGAGATTCTCTATTTTTACTTTATCTAACTCATCCAGTTTAGACAAAAGTTTACTATCCAAACTTTCATCAAGACTATTCACAAGGTTTTTTACATTTGGAAAATCACCTAATTTATCAAGTTTAGCTAATATTTTGAGTTTACCCCCAGCATTATTGATGTCTTACATTAAAGAACTTTGATTTTTATAAGTAATCCATAATTCATCGTAATTAGTAAAATTAGTTAACTCTTCATTTTCGAATTTAAAATCTAAAAAATCCAAAAAATCATCTTCCAAACTTGG
>NZ_BAABCW010000031.1:0-29921 GCF_039539305.1 Aquimarina addita
TAGCCTTATAAAAGCTAACTTGCTTTTATAAAATCCCATAAATCTTCGCTAAAATTTACAATTAACAATTAAAATCTGAAAATATACAAAATAAAAAGACTGCCTAAATTACTTTTTAGACAGCCTCGTTTGTTTTTCAATCTACTTTACGATTTGATGATGCTCATTCTTGAATTTTGATGACTTACTTATGATATATTACCTTTATAACAGAAGTTTTAATAAAGATCAACATGCTGTCTGTTTCTTTATAGCGTTACTTCTTTACAATGAAATCAATAGGTATTAATAATTCACTTAATTATCAGTGGTATCTTTCTTTTTATTCTTATTAAGGAATCCACCTAATATATTTTTAGCTGCGTCTTTTAATTTTTCTTCTGGCTTTTCTGTTGTTGTTTTGGTAGTGTCTTCATCTTTACTATTTCCTCCTAACAAACCAGACAACACTTTTGTTCCTTCATCGGTAATTTTATCTTTTACTTTGTCCTTTTGTTTAGAAACGATCTGTTGTGTTAATGCTTTTACAGCGTCTCCCGTGTTTAAACTTACTTTTGGATTTGAGAAATTTCCTGTTATACCGACAGGGAGTGCAACGGTCATTTCGCTTACTTCTTTTTCATTCAACTGTGATAAGATACCACCTACATCTTTTCCTAAGTATTTTGCAGGTACGTCCATAGCAAGATTGTAATCCATATTCATGTCAAAACCGTGACTACCGCTTGCTGTAATTTTAATTCCTTTGATATCAATATCAAAAGGTTTGACATTGATTTTCCCATCATCAAAAGTAAGAGCCGTTTGTATATCTTTTAGATCCAGATTGTTTAAATCAATAAAGTTTATCTGATTATCTAATTTTGCTAATAATGGTGTTTGCGCAGTACTTACCTTAGCATTCAGAATATTAGCTAAAGCATTCCCTTTTAATGATGTTAATACAGGTGTAAGATCATTTGTGAGATTTCCGGCAAGAGTCATTTTTGTAGACAACGCTCCTGTCAAGGCTTGCGCTATTGGTGCTAACCCTTTTAATAATTCTAGGCTTGCAAAGGATTTTACAATATCAATTTTGCTAAGATCCATATTCATATTAAAAGTAGGAATTGCTGATTTTGTAGAAACATTGCCGTCAAATGCGATTCCTCCTCCTAGTAGATTAGAAGTTACATTTTTCAAGGAAGCTGTTTCGTCTTTAATTACTACACTTCCTTTTGTGTTTTGCAATTCTAAGTTGTCATATAATACCTTGTTAGCACTAAAATTTAAATTTGCATCAAGAAAAGATGGAATTTGTAACGCTTCGCTTGGTGTTTTTTCAGTGGTTTGTTCCTCTGCAGTTTCGTTTCCTGCTACCATAAAATCACTTACTGCAAATACCTGAGATGCTACGGTAAAATTTCCTTTGAGATTTTGTTTTGTAAATAAAAACCCCATCAAATTATTAATAGCACCTTCTGCGGTAAGATCCGATGTGCCAGTAGTCACTTTCATTTTATCAAGTGTAATGGTTTCTGGTTTAAAACTTACATTGGCATTTTCAATCTTAATTTCATTAGGTAGCTCTGGTGAAGCATAAGTAAAGTTATCGATACTTACATTTCCAGAACTTTTTACATTTTGATATTGCTCTTTTTCTAAAGATTGCATATCAAAATTAGTCTTAATATTTGCTTTGAGAATACCGTTTAGTTGTTCCTCTAGTTCTAAGGGGTATGCTTTTTCAAGATTAGCAAGATTTAAGGTTCCATTGATTGCCATGTCAACCAGCATGTTTTGGGTAACATGTTTTAAACTCCCCTTCGCAGCAAAGGTATCTTGATCAATTTTAAAAGTTAGCGTGTTCAGCAACACGTAAATATCATCCATTAGACCGGTGTCATTTTTAATCTGAGTGTCTATGACTATATTCTGAACGCCTTTAGGAAGATCAGGATATTTAAATGAAGCATTATTGGATGCTATTTTGATATCCATCATAGGAATATGGGTGTCGTCTACTTTTCCTTTTACAACACCATCTATAGAAAAATCTCCTGAAGTTTGCACGCCATCCAAGTTTTTAGCGTATTCGGCAGGAACTACGGCTAAGAAATTTTTAAAATCTGAAGTGGGTGTTTTAAAACTTATATCTATATCAGTATATTTTTCATCCAATTGAACAAAACCTGCAAATTCTAAGGGAAGCTGATTTATGAATGCCTTATTTTCTTTAAATGCATATCGTTGATTCTCCATATCCAGTTCTAAATTTGCATCTAGTCGTAGCTTGTGTTTATTGAGGTAATTGGTTCCGTCCATCAAAAACGAAATTTCTGAGCTGGATTCTGTATCTAACAATATTTTTTCTCCTGATAATGTTCCATCTCCACTATGGTTAATATTTGTCATTAATAGAGCTATTTTACTTACATCATCCTGATATAATAATTTACTGTTATTTATTTCATAATGCTCTAATTCGAAAGCAAAAGAACTACTTTCTTCTGTACTTGTTTCAGGTGTTGTGGTTTCTGCTTTTGCAATATCATAATTTACATTACTCAAAGAATCAGTTTTTACATTTATGGTAGCTTCATCAATAACAACTCGTTGCACTCCTATAGCTTCAGAAGCATCTTTAAACAATTCGTTAATAGACATATCTAATGCTATTTTTTTTGCATATGCTAGCGTATCTCCTTCAAAAGGAGCATAATTGATAATGGACAATTCATCAATAATAACCGATGCTTTAGGAAAACTACGAATCAAACTAATATCTACATCAGCAAAATCTACCTTAGCGTTTACATGTTCATTTGCCAGATATCGTATTTTATCTTTAATAGTACCGCTAAATATGAATGGTAAGGAGATAAGCGCAATAATCAGCACTACAATAAATATCCCTACGATTTTTAGAATTTTCTTGATCATTTCTTTGAGCTTTTATACAAAGTAACGAATTACTAACAGGTATGTTGCTACTTTTTTGTTAACAGTTGGTTATAAAAGGTATAGGTATTAGTGTTCTAATACTAATTCTTCGCCTTGTTTTAGTTTAAATCTATTTCTCAATAAAAATACACCAAAATAGAGTAATGGCGTATCAAAAAGAGCTACTAATATTTTAAAAAGAAAGCCATTTTCTAATAATTTACCAAATCTATTCCATTCTATAATTCCCGTAGCGCATAGTAATAGTAATACGGTGGCTGTGTCTACAAATTGAGAAAAGAAAGTCGAAAAATTATTCCGTATCCATAAATGTTTTCCTTTAGTTAGTTTTTTCCAAAAATGAAAAACTTGTATGTCGATATATTGAGCAAATAAATAGGCTAGCATAGAAGCTAAAACTGCAATAGCAGTTCCACCAAAAACCTGAGTAAATGTTGTGTCATTAACAGGAGACCAAGTAGTCGCAGGTACCGCAGATGCTACATAAATGATAACGAGTGAAAAAAGAGAGGCAAAAATACCAGCTGTGACTAATTGATTTGCTTTTTTCTTGCCATACACTTCGCTCACTAAATCGGTAATCAAAAAAGTAATAGGATATGGGAGTATTCCTACTGAAATCTCAAAAATGTAAATGTCAAAAAAATTCCAATGAAAAAATTTCTGAAAAATCAGATTTGAAGCCACCAGTGATGCGATAAAAAGCGCCCCGAGTATCAGGTATATTTTATAAACAATTATTTTGTCTGTAAGATTCAATTTGGTTTCTCTCAAAATATATGGTTGATAATACTTCAGACAAAATTAGGATGAAGTAGTTTTGTTTTACTTAATTTGCTTTCTTACTTTATTAAAGAGTGCGAATTCCGAATACTGGTTAAAAATAAGAAGTTCTGATTAAAAAAAAGAAATCAATATTGAAAACATCAAATTTCATACATATTTCATTAGGAAGTAATATAGGAAATCGATTAGGTTTTTTACAGCAAGCAATATCTGCTATTTATAATACGATAGGCGATGTTATTGTTGTTTCTAAGGTTTACCAAACAACTGCATGGGGTTTTGATAGCGATGATTTTTATAATGCGTGTATTTCTGTGCGGACTTTTTATACTACCAGAACAGTGCTGCATAAGCTTTTAGCAATTGAAAACGGGTTGGGTAGAAGCAGACCAAATACAGAAGGATATGCTTCCAGAACGATAGATCTGGATATCATTTTTTCCTCAGAAGGAATTATAAAGACGGATCATTTAGTGACGCCACATCCGCGTTTGCAAGACAGGAAGTTTGTGTTGATGCCGATGGCAGAAATAGCAGGTGATGAATATCATCCTATTTTAAAGCAAACAGTTGAAGAGTTATTACAAAACACAACCGATCAATCTGCAGTTACTAGGGTAAAAGAACACTTGGTGAATCCTAAGAAAAAATATACAATATCCACATTACAATATCTCACTATAGAAGGTAATATCGGTGCTGGCAAAACAAGTCTTTCGCAATTAATTGCTCAGGAGTTTAATGCTAAATTAGTGCTAGAACGATTTGCTGACAATCCTTTTTTACCTAAGTTTTA
This sequence comes from Aquimarina addita, assembly GCF_039539305.1. Lineage (NCBI taxonomy): Bacteria > Pseudomonadati > Bacteroidota > Flavobacteriia > Flavobacteriales > Flavobacteriaceae > Aquimarina > Aquimarina addita. The sequence continues at coordinate 4,526 of NZ_BAABCW010000031.1, forward strand.
TGAGGATATGGAACGATATGCATTTCCTTTAGAAATGTCTTTTTTGGCAGATAGGTATCAGAGACTGCAAGATGATATTGCTCAACTTGATTTGTTTAGGGATTTTGTAATCAGTGATTATGACGTATTTAAATCATTAATCTTTGCACAGGTCACCTTGCAACCAGAAGAATATCTATTATATAAAAAAGTGTTTGATATTATGTACAGAGAGTTACCTACACCTGGTTTATACGTGTATCTATACCAAAATACAGAACGTTTATTGGAAAATATAAAAAATAGAGGGAGAGCTTATGAGCAACAGATTCCTGCACATTATCTGGAAAAAATCAATAAAGGATATTTGCAATTTATGAAATCTCAATCGTATTGTAAAGCAACGGTTATTGATATTTCAGATCGGGATTTTATAAATAATCGTGAAGATTATATCTGGATTTTGAATACCTTATCTGGTTTTACAAAATAAATCCCAAAGTACTACTCCGGCACTAACTGAAATATTTAATGAATGTTTACTTCCGTATTGCGGTATTTCTATGGCAATATTACTAGCAGAAACTACATCTTGCTGCACCCCTTTTACTTCATTACCAAAAATGATGGCAAGCGTTTGGTTATTTTCTGGATGAAACTTATCTAATTGGACAGCATTTTCAGTTTGCTCAATGGATGCGATTTGTATATGTTTAGCTTTCAGTTCTTCCACAAGCACTAACGTATCTTCCCTATATTCCCAATCTACGGTTTCAGTCGAGCCAAGAGCTGTTTTATGAATATCTTTATGAGGAGGTGTAGCTGTAATACCACAGAGATAAACTTTTTTTATTAAAAAAGCATCCGCAGTTCTAAAAACAGAACCAATATTATTAAGGCTTCTTATATTGTCTAATATAATAATTAAAGGTGTTTTCTCAGCGGCTTTAAATTCTGCCACAGTTTTGCGATCGAGTTCGCTATTTTTTAGCTTTCTATTTTTTTTCATCCTTGCAAAAATACTAATTAACATAAGTTTGCCTAACCTTAGTAAAACTTTGTGCACGGTTAATAGATGTTTATTGGGTTGACAGCTGCGGTAAATCTTTTATAGAGATAGTTAGTAAGGGATTGATGCTAATAGAAAAAGGTTTTAATTTAGGAAGGTTATTAATAAGTAGAATTACTGGAAAATTTGCTTCGAGTAGTGTATAGGATTAGGATAAAGGAGTCTTGTTTCCTGATTCTTGTAGCAAAGCGGTCTTATTTGAATATCTCATACAGCTTTGTGATCGAAGTAGTTTATTAATGAATATGTAATATAAAATATATCACTACAACATAATAGGAAGACATGGTAGAATTATGCGATTAGTGTAAAATTTTATACTGTTTTCTTCTTTTCGAAAAGATGTTAAATATTATGTATGATTGTGAATAAAAAAAAATAACTCCTTTTAGCAATATTTTATAAAAAAATGAAGAAACCTTACTTTAGCCCGACACCTAAAATCAGATTCTTTTGGCAGCAAAAAAAGATAAAAAAGTAACTCCTTTGATGAAGCAATATAATGCGATCAAAGCTAAATATCCTGATGCATTATTATTGTTCAGGGTAGGGGATTTTTATGAAACATTTGGGGGAGATGCAGTAAAAGCCGCAGCTATACTTAACATCGTACAAACAAAAAGAGGTAATGGTAGTGAACAAGAAACAGCATTAGCAGGATTTCCTCACCATTCTTTAAATACATATTTACCAAAATTAGTAAAAGCAGGAGAACGTGTTGCTATTTGTGATCAATTAGAGGATCCTAAGCTGACTAAAACTATTGTAAAAAGAGGCGTTACAGAGTTGGTCACTCCGGGTGTTGCACTTAATGATGAGGTGTTACAGAGCAAAGCTAATAATTTTTTGTGTGCTTTACATTACGGAAAGAAAGAAGTGGGGATTGCATTTCTGGATGTGTCTACAGGAGAGTTTCTTACTGCTCAGGGTGATGTGGCACACATGGATAAATTATTACAAAATTTCAGACCAAGTGAAGTATTGATCACCAAAGGGAAAAAGAAAAATTTCCAAGAAGATTTTGGTGTTGATTTTCATACGTTTTTTTTAGAAGATTGGGCTTTTAAGCCGGATTATGCGAATGAAACATTAAATACTCATTTTGAGACAGTTTCATTAAAAGGTTTTGGGGTTGATCATTTACAAGAAGGAGTTATTGCTGCAGGAGTTATTCTCCATTACCTGGGAGAAACGCAACATCACAAATTAAAACATATTACTGCCATACAAAGGATAGCAGAGGATCAATATATATGGATGGATCGATTTACAATTCGTAATCTGGAGCTGTATAATCCGAATGCCTCTCAGGCAGTTACATTGTTGGATGTGATTGATAAGACAATTTCACCGATGGGTGGGCGTACCTTAAAACGTTGGTTAGCGTTGCCACTTAAAAATATTTCCGAAATTCAGAAACGTCACGAGGTAGTGCAATACTTTTTGGATCATAAAAAGTTGCTACAAAAAATCCAACAACAGATCAAACAAATAGGGGATATAGAACGTCTGATTTCTAAAATAGCTACGGGTAAGGTCAACCCCAGAGAAGTAATACAACTTAAAAATTCTTTGGAGGCGATTGTACCTATAAAATCACAAGCCTCTCATAGTGATAATGATGCATTAAAAGTTATTGGAGATACATTACACGATTGCGAATTATTGCGTACTAAGATCAAAGAAACCCTGAATGAAGAAGCGCCAGTTAATATTTTAAAAGGAAAGACGATTGCAGATGGTTTTACGGAAGAGTTAGATGAGTTGCGATCAATAGCTTTTTCTGGTAAAGATTATCTGGATAAAATGTTGCAACGTGAAACTGAAGCTACGGGAATTACTTCTTTAAAAATAGCTTCTAATAATGTTTTTGGATATTATATAGAAGTAAGAAATACGCATAAGGATAAAGTGCCGGAAACCTGGATTCGTAAACAAACATTAGTAAGTGCAGAACGCTATATTACTGAAGAGTTAAAAGAATACGAAGCTAAAATTCTTGGTGCTGAAGAAAAAATAGTAGCGTTAGAGCAGCAATTATTTAATGATTTGATCCTTTGGATGAGTGCCTATATAAAATCTGTGCAATTAAATGCCACATTAATTGGTCAATTAGATTGTCTGTGCTCTTTTAGCCAGCTAGCAGAAGAAAACCAATATGTACGTCCTCTCATAGATGATTCTCAGGCATTAGAAATCAAGAATGGCCGTCACCCTGTAATAGAGAAACAATTACCTCCAGGAGAGCAATATATTGCTAATGATGTAATATTGGATCGGGAAGCACAGCAGATGATTATGATTACAGGTCCTAATATGAGTGGTAAATCCGCCATACTCAGACAAACAGCATTAATAGTTTTACTAGCACAGATGGGCAGTTTTGTTCCTGCAGAGTCGGCAACTATTGGCGTTGTTGATAAGATTTTTACCAGAGTAGGTGCAAGCGATAATATCTCTATGGGAGAGTCTACTTTTATGGTAGAAATGAATGAAACAGCAAGCATTCTTAATAATATATCAGAACGTAGTTTAGTTTTACTGGATGAGATCGGTAGAGGGACCAGTACATATGATGGAATTTCAATTGCTTGGGCGATTAGTGAATTTCTACACGAACATCCTTCGAGACCTAAAACACTGTTTGCCACTCATTATCATGAATTGAATGAAATGTGCGAAACATTTGAACGGATTAAAAACTATAATGTATCTGTTAAAGAATTAAAAAATAATGTACTTTTTCTTCGGAAGTTAATACCGGGGGGTAGTGAACATAGTTTTGGTATTCATGTAGCAAAGATGGCAGGAATGCCTCAACAAGTGTTACATCGGGCTAATAAAATGCTAAAAAAATTAGAGAAATCACATAGCAGTGAGGAGTTAAGCGGTAAAATAAAAGCGATACAAGAAGAAGACGAATTGCAATTAAGTTTCTTTAATCTAGATGATCCTTTGTTAGAAGAAATAAAAGAAGAAATTGTCAATATTGATATAGATACGCTTACTCCTGTAGAGGCGTTGATGAAATTAAATGAGATTAAACGTATGTTAACCAGGAAGAAAGCATCTGTAATATAATTTTTTTAATTCTTTTTCTAAAAAAGCCTTGGGTATTATAGTAATTATATTAAATTTGCATCCGCAATAATAAAGAACTGTAGGTTTATTTATTAATGCGAAAGTAGCTCAGGGGTAGAGCATCACCTTGCCAAGGTGGGGGTCGCGGGTTCAAATCCCGTCTTTCGCTCTGAGATAACTACCAAGCTGAAGTGGTGGAATTGGTAGACACGTTGGACTTAAAATCCAATGTCCATTAGGACGTACGGGTTCAAGTCCCGTCTTCAGTACGAAGCCTCTTGTTAATCATTTGATTTTCAAGAGGTTTTTTGTTTTTTAGCACTTCGTATAGCAACCATATAGCAACCATTAGTAAATATTTCTAATTTCTTATGAAAAATTAGCCAATTCTAAAATGAGTGCTTTTTTTATTTTACGTTTGATATATCTCGAATTAATAAAACAATTAAGTAATTCTATTTTCTCGGACTTCTTTAATTCGCCGATCACTTCAAAATCAACATCTTCGACTTTGTAGATCTCTGAAAGCATCTGTTTAGAAAATTCATTGAGTTGATAACTATATACACAAGTATCAAAATCAAAGTAAAATCCACAATCTGTTACCTCTATGTCTTTTTTGAAAATATAACAACTATAATTTTGATTTGAAATGTTTAGACAGCCATGAGTGGCTTTTTCCTTAGGTACTTTTATTGTTCTTGTTGGTAGGAATGCAAATACTATCTCATCTTTGTCAATATAAATTGGTATGTAGTATTTGTTTTTAGGACTAGATTGTCCGTTAGGGAAGTAAAAAGGTGTTATGTAAAGTATTTTAAATAAATCAAACATTAATAGTATCTATTGATTATAATAATGCCTATTTATTTCAGTGTTTTCTATGTAACTTCTATAAATAAATTCTTTTTCTTCATCAAGAATTATTGAAAAATCTATAATATGATTGGAAGTTCTTTTTCTGTTATTCTTAAAAGGCTCTAAAAGATTGTTTTCTAATGCTATATTATACCATAAAGAATTTTTTTCATGAGTTAACTCTGATAATTCAGTTGCAGAAAATCCTTTATATTTATTTACAACTAACTCCAAAATGCTAATGTCATTATCAGTAAATTCATCATCATTGAATTCTTTAACTGCTTTTACATAAAAGAATTGATAGTGTTGATATCTATCTAACTCAACCGAAATAAAATCTTTTAACATTTTCGGCTGCGCTTCATTTAATTCCACGAATATATCTTGCGCAACTGGTCCAAATTGCCAAACTTCATATTTCAGTCCAATAAAAGGTATTCCGAATTTTTTTATTGAAAACTCGTCAAGTATATATAGGAACTTTAGTGCTTGAGTTTTTGTTAATCCATTAACGTTTTCAGTTAGATAAATTAGTGTGTTCCCAATCTTTTCTATTTCTTGATTGCTGTAACCTGATTTGTTATGATTATTTGTTATTCCAAATTTCATATAATAATATAAGCAAAATTTACGCCAAATATATAACTTTTTATCTTAAAAAATTTTATTCAAATATTCGTTAAGATTAAAAAAGACAGTAAAAGTTTAATAGTCTAAAGTTGATTTTTAAACCCAATCACGTATTTATCTGATAATATTCCAATGCTTTTATTTGGACTAAGCACCAAAAACCATTAAACGCTCAATATCTCTATGGTCAATACTTTCTGCTTTTGCTATACTCTGCATTAATCTTAAATAACGTTTAGTTGGCTTGCCTTTGTAATACTTTTTAAAGTGCTTTTTGTATAATTGCTGATAGTATTTGTCAATATCAAAATAATAACCATGAGCCTTTTCCATTTGTCGCCACTTTTTACTATATGTTTGTTTTGTATACAGTCCACTTTTTAATGCAGAACGATGAATAAATTTTCCGTAAATCAAATGCAATTTTCTACATCTTTTACCTGTATAGGGATATATAAAATACCATACTTTTCCTTTGCCTAAGTTAGACGGTGTTGACACTAAATAAATGGTAACATCATAAATTTCATTTTCACTTTTATAGTCAAGTTTTAAAGTTTGCTCATCATTTGTAAAAATGACTTTGATGTTTATACGACTAGTAATCTCATTATATCCATTGCGCCACGTTACTATTCCACTTTTTTCACTTCCCTTTTTAAGGTACTTCCACTTTATCAAATCTGATACACCTATGTTTTTTCGTTCATCAAATAAATAGGGTAATGTTAAAGGTTTAGGCATTTATCTAAGATTAATAATTAGTATTGCTTCATTAATAGTTGTGAGCGTTCTTCTCTATTGTTGCGCCACTTAACCAAAGTGCTAATGTGCTTTTTATATCGTTTAGTCATTTCGCCTTTGTAATATTTTTTATAATACTTCTTTTTAGGCTCGTCTAACACCTTTTGTGTTGTTGGTATATTAGGTTGTAATTGAAACAATTTACGCCAGTACTTACTTTCTGCTTGTGTACTATACATTGGATTAATTAAATTACTTCGATGCATAAACCTGTTGCATACAAATATTAAGTTTCGGCAACATTTGCTAGCATATGGGCAAACAAAAAACCAAACCAAACCTTTGTCAAGATTAGACGGTTTTGATTCTAAGTAAATTATTTGCTTTACTGAATTAAGATTAAAGTCATAATAATTTAAAATAACACGTTCATTATTTTCTTGCATTATAACTGTAATATCAATACCTAAATCTTTGGATCTACTAGAAGTCCAACCAGTAGAACCCATAAGTTTATGGTTTGCTTTGAAGTAACCACATTTAGATAAATAACCTGTTGTTAGGGTTTTTTCTTTATCAATCAAAAGGGTGCTGTATACGGTTTTGGCATGTTTTTATGTTTTCTGAAACCTAAATCCTTTGGAAACATTTATTAAATTGACTATTTCGAACAGTTTTACCTGTTGTTTCGGATATAATTTTTCTTGTTTTAGTTTTTGGTTATTGTGACAGTTTCTAATATTATGAGCAATCTCTTTTATTTGAGTATTTGTATCTGAAGTAACCGATTTCTTTGATAGGTATTTGTTCCTAATTAAATCATAAGTATTAAAATCGGAAGAATAGTAATATTTTAAGAAGTTATGGAATGGATGGTAAATCTGGCTAGCACGAATCGAAGGATTAAAACTATCTATTTATATAGATTAATCGACCTATAATAAAGTTTAAATTAACGATTAGTATAAGTTAGAAAATTCTCAAATAATCAATTGTAAGACTTTCTAAATTCCGAAGGGGTTAGATTCGTTTTCAATTTAAATAATTTGCTGAAAGATTGGGAATAATCAAAGCCTAGTTCATAAGCGATTTCACTTATGGACAATTCACTTATTGCCAGCCTTTCTTTTGCTTTTTCTATCAGTTTATCGTGAATATGTTGTTGGGTACTTTTTCCTGTTAATACAGTAAGCAAGCCACTCAAATAATTAGGTGATATATTTAGCGAAGCTGATATATCCGTTACCGTAATTACACCGTTGATTGATTCTTTTGGGTCCTTGAAATGGTCAGAAAGTAATTTTTCCAAACGAACCAATATTTCGTGATTTTGTTTTTCCCGAGTTATGAATTGCCTGTGATAAAACCTATCGGCATAGTTTAATAGGGTTTCTAAATGAGATATAATTACAGCCTTGCTAAATTTATCGATATTCGTACTACATTCTTCATCAATATTTTGCAGGATGTTTATAACTGTCCTTTCTTCTTTTTCTGAAAGATGTAACGCTTCGTTAATATCATAATCAAAATACTCGTAGTTTTTAATGTTCTTAGCCAATGAGGTATTCCAAAAGAAATCTGGATGAATAAGCAGCAACCATCCTGTGTGAGTCAAGTCGCTATCAGCTTGGATAGCATATAGTTGATTGGGTGCTAAAAAAATTAATGCGCCTTCTTCAAAATCATATTCTTGTTGCCCGTATTGCATTGTTGCATTTACATTATGCTTAAGCGCAACCATATAGAAATCCTGAATTAAGCGTTTGGGCTCATCATCGTTTAGTTTCTTAATATCCTCGATACGATGGATACTTATCAGGGGATGTGTTGGTCCTTCAAGATTTCTAAACTTATGATACTGGGCGATTGTTTTGAATCGTATAGGTTGCATATACTATTTTTTTTTGATTGGCTTTAAATTAATTAAAGCTTTACCTGTTACAAAATCCATAGGTACAGAAACGTGGTCGTGAACAATTAACCATTCGCCATTTATCTTACGCATTACATTAGTTTCGCGAGTCCACATATCTATGTTTTGTCCCGTAGCGGTTTCTCCTTGTAGTCTTGTAAGACCTCGTATCGTTGCCAAGTCTCCAGATTGAAACACCGTTAAATCTTCAAAAGTTAATTGAATGCTACCCTCAAAGGTATTGAAAAAATTGACCCAATTATCTCGCCACATAGATTCGCCTTCAAACTGAATGGGCGCCATAAGGTCATAAGATAATATATCAGCAGTGTAATATTTCATTATATTATCAACACTTTTGGATTCGAAGGTTTGCCTCCACAGTTCACGTTTTTCAAGAATGATTTTCTTCTCTTTTTCGCTTTCCACAAATTCATCAATACTCGATGGTTCTGCAGTTTTTGACTGTGCAAAAACAGCTCCGATATTGAAACTAACAAAAATTATGGCTAAAAGAATTTTAATTGAATGTTTCTTTTTTACAAATAATATTTTCATAATAATTAAATTTTTGAAATTGTTATTGCATATGCTTTTGAAACCAGTCCAGCATTGGTTCTGGACGTTTCTGAAACTCTAAATACCCGTTCCATCGCACGGTAGTATCGGGTATCCATTGTAATTGTTTATCTTCTGAAGGAATGTTATCAAACATCGTCTGTACATCCGTCGGACTAGTCAGTACATCATCGCTTACTTGATAAAGAAATGTAGGGATACATACTGATTTTGCCCATTCTCTGGCATCTCTTTCTGCAATGCTTAGGCTGGTTTTTAATACTATTAACTCATTAAGGTCTTTCAAGCGTTCTTTGGGAATACCGGCCAATGACAGCTGTTTGCTAAGAATGATTTCTTCGCTTACAGGTTGTGCGCCTACCAAACAGCTAACCTGATTGAATACTTCGGGATTACTTTGCATTGCATAAAAGGTAGCATCACATCCTAAGCATCGACTAAAAAGACCAATTTTCATTTTATTTGTGCCTTTTCTATTACGGATGTAGTTTATAGAACCCAGTACATCGCGTGATTCATAGATTCCAGTTGAGATAATACCTCCATTTGCTGCGGAACTATGTCCGTGATTTCTCAGGTCATAGGCAAGCACATTGTAACCAGCATCGTGCAGAATTTTATAGTCAGGTATAAAGTTGACTTCAAAATCATTACCACTAGCACACCATACAGATTTCCAGGGTTCTAAATGCGCAGGCAGTCCTGAACGAGTAAATCCCATCGGATGGTTTGCAATAATGACCTTTTCCGAATTTTTACAAGGAATAAACCAACCTTCAAGAGGTATACCGTCTATGGATGGAAATGAAATATTTTCGTAAACCAGACCTGCTTCTGATGGCTTGTGCAATATAGGTGAACGTGGTAAATTCCGAAATACATCACTCATATGTTCTAAAATCTGATTAATGGTTTCTTTGCTGGGTTTAGCTGGATTTATATCTGGCATTTCTTTGAATTAAATAATAGAAAACAAGTTCTTTTGAACTTTTAGGGCTTAGGTATTTTTATAAATAACCGCAAATTCTTGGGCGAAGTCCTTCATTTTGACCTTACCATCAATTTTAGGTCTTTTTTGCCTGTAATCTTCATAGAGCAAACCACTATGGATAGCTGCATACATTTCTACCATTTTCTCTGCCGCGGCTGGTTGCATTCCCACATTAATTAGGCTTTCCAAAACTTGCTTGTCGGTAAATTGTACCCATTGCAAATCTGGTTTACCTATGGCAGTACCAAGAGTAGAGGCCAACTCTGAATATGTAAGTTCTTCACTTGCTATGTATCTTACGTTACGGCCTGATTTGATGTTTAGGATTTCATCCGCTACGGCTTCTGCTATATCTCTAGGTGAAACCCAAGCATTAACATCATCTTTATCCAGATTACTACCTACAATATTTTGATGCTTAATTAAATTAATAAATTGAAAGAGGTTATAATAAATTTCAACGGGTCGAATATGAGTTATGGCTATATCATCAGGCAGACTATTGAGAACTTGTTCTACATAGTATGTGCCTTCAAGAATTCCGTTGCCTTTCTCTAAATGCGCTCCAATACTGCTAAGGTTTACTACACGTTTAACGTCAGTATTCTCTATAGCCTTTTTAAAGCTATCCCCTAATTCTGAAAAGTATTGGTACAAGTCAAGGTCTTGATTAAAATAATTTGCAGGGGGAACTAAAGTATAGACCACATCAGCACCTGTAAAAGTGGATGTAAGAAAGTCAGTGTCCTGTAAAGCGCCAATTGCAGGAATTGCGCCTAAAGCCTCTATATCTTTACTTCTGTCCGGATTGCTGCTGATAATGGTGACCGTGTGACCACCTTTAATTAATTGTTGTGCTAAGGGTTTTCCGATACGCCCTAATGAACCTGCAAGTATAATTTTCATAATTGTGCTTTTTTGTTTGGTACAAAGTTCAGGAAGAACGAAAAATGATATGTATCGAAATCTACTTATGTTGTGTTTAGATATTAGATTTTTGTAATAATCGTTTTGAGCAGAGTATTGAATTATTATGGACTCTCTAGTATATAATATTGACAAGTACCTTCTAAAATATCTAGTTCGTAATTAGCGTTTAGAAACTTTTTGGGATTTTCTTCATTTGTGTTTGTATCAGAGTATGCCCTAAAAAACAATCAAAATTAGTAAGTGTATCAGATTAACCACCCGAAGATTTAGATTCGAAATACAGAAAGTATTATCTATCGATTTCTTAAAAAAATAGAAATCGATAGATAATACTTTCTGTTTCACAAAAAAATGTAATTCATGCTTTATATAAGAAGGAATAATAACTACTTATGGAAAGCCGAATTTTTTCTTTTCTTTTTTGGCAAAATGAAAAATAAGACCAATAGAAAACCGTTCTTCTGTTTCAATAAACGATATATCATCACTGTTGTAATTTTGCTGTAATGGATGTTGAATTAAAGCATTTAATGAAAAACTCTTCCAGTTACATTGAAGCCCCAGTGTTCCTAAAGTTGCATTACCCCCGGTATTAAATTGTTGTATTCCATCATCATCATGAGTACCTGCTGTTTCATATAAGGTTCCTGCAAATGGAGATATAATCCCATTTTTTATAGGAATTGTATAAAAGAGATAGCCACTACTGTTAAATTGATTGCCAAAACGATAATTATCTGAATTACGGGTATTCATTTTATAGGAAGCTTCTATGTTAAGCCCCCATCGATGTAAAGCGATTGTATAATTGGAAGAAAGTAGAAAGTCAACACTTCCTGAACCTATCTGAAAATTTCGATTGACGACTTCTCCACGATCAAAACGATCAAATGTACCCATAGGTAATTTGACTCCACCACCAATTAGTAACGAATGACTAATTATAGTAGTTGGAGGAGCTGCTATTTTATCATCTGATTGTTTTTTTGCCAATACATCATAAAAAAGTAATAAACTCGGATCACCAAAACCATTGAATTCTAAATCTTGTACACTTCCATTCATGGTGTTTGAGATGTAAGGGATTATCGAATGTATCTGAAATTTATTAGAAAAAATATACCTTCCAAGAATTTCTGTACGTGTAAAAGTATCTTGAGAATATTCGTCCTGTAATAAATCGCTGTTATAGCGTATAGAAGCATTGAATGATGCTTGTGTAAATCGAACACCTATATAATGAGTACTGGTACCAGCAAGCATTCCAAATGATAAGCCACTAAGTTGACAACCACATACATCACAACCTAATGTGGTAGGTATGGTAATTACAGTAAAAATTATATATAAGACTAGTTTCCTCATCTTGGATTATTAAATTTAGAGTCTGTTAAAAATGAATCATCTGTCAGTGTTTTAATAAAGGAAATTATTGCTGCTTGTTCTGAATCGGTCATAGCAATTCCTAATCGATTATTTTCTGACCTTAATGCTATGTCTAGTGTTTCAGAATCCATTACTCCGTTAGCATAATGTTGTAATACCTCCTCAAGCGTTTCAAAACGTGCATTGTGCATGTATGGAGCAGTTACTTCGATATTACGAAGTGTAGGCACCATAAATTTACCTTCATCAGCACTAGATTCTGTGATCAGAGCACGTCCTGTATCAGAAAAAGTATCAGATAGACCATTATTTCTAAAGGACTGATCAGTGAAAAGAGGACCGCTATGACATGTAGCACATTTTTCATTAAAGAGCTGCATCCCTTTCTGTTCTTCTTCTGTTAAGGTCACTCCATTTTCATTACGTTCATATTGATCATATTTCGAGTTATCAGAAACCATCAATACTAAAAATTGAGAGAATGCCTGTAGCATCCTAGGTGATGTAATGCTATCAATGTCAAAGGCTTCTTTAAATAAACTTTTGTATTCATCGCTACGGTTTAGTTTTGCTACTACATTTGCTAAAGTTTCTCCCATTTCGATTTCAGATTCCAGTGCATTTATGGGCACAAAATCTAAGTGGGTCACTCCTCCATCCCAGAAAAATTCTTTACGAAAAGCCAGGTTAAAAAGAGCGGGAGCGTTGCGTTTTCCAAACTGGTCATTAATACCTATACTTAGAGGATGTAAAGAATTGTCTGCAAATCCTCGGGATTGCTGATGGCAATTATTACAAGAAATACTGCCATCGGCAGATAGGCCCGGGTCAAAAAACAACTTTCTGCCCAGCTCAAAACCTTCTTGAGTTATTGGATTATTTTCTACTGTATATTGAATTTCGGGAAATTCATTGGGTTGTATAAGTTGATACGTATCCAGAATTTTTGTTCCATCATCACTACTACAAGAAAAAAAATCAAGCATATCCAATAAGTAATTATTGGATATGCTATACTAGTTTTAGTTATCATCCTTATTATTGATGAGTATGACTATAGGTAAACACTTCATCAAGTATTTCTGCAAAAGATTGCCCTTTTGCTGGGGCATGCACAGCATATGTGGTCGAAAAATCTACTTGTGACATATCAAAAAGTGCTTTTGCATTTGCTAATAGATGGATACTGGGTTCTATATTTTCAGCAACCGTAGCCTCACTATCAAAATTCAATGTTATTGTTTTTATATTATTTACAAAAACTGCTGACTCTCCTTCTATTGGTTCTATATCTCTCCACCCACCAATGTGAATAGCAAAAGACTTTTCCGGAATTATAAATCCGTCAATTTCATTATATGCCTGAGTAGAAGAACTGGCATGTCCCTCTACGGCAAAACCGATATATCCTGCATTCCAGTTCCAAAACCATGCGCCTGCTGCAGGGTCTAACACTCCACCTGCAGCACCTTCTCGTACACCTTCTTCAGGGATTCCTATTGTGAATGAAATTTTATTATATTTTCCAGCAGGTACATTTTCTAAAGTAAGAGAATTAGAGGCAAATTCCCCTTCTTTTATGTGATATACACCTAATGCGTCTGCCGCTGAAATAGAAACTTCATCTTCATATCGCAATCCATCTTCTCCTTCTAAAACAATATTCGTAACATAATACCCAAAAGAAGTGATATTAAAATCCTGTGCATCATTGGTTTTGTATGTAAAGTCTAGATTTTGTTTTTCTGTTAGGTTCATATCTTGATCACCTACAATGTTATCCCATTTAATCTCTACAGTACCCTTCACTTCAGTACCTGTAGTGTTATCGTCATCACTACTACAACTCATTGCCGTTAATCCAACAGCTATTATAATTAATTTTATTATTGATTTCATTTCTAAATTGATTTTTGTAGATGTACTATTCTTACATCCTATTTATAGCATTTGTTTCGTCTTATTTTTCAATTAAAAACTGTAAGTAACTGTTATTTATGTTACTTATAGCCGATATTGAATACAGATCAGAATAACAGATTTTTTTATTAATTTGATTATACTACCTGTTAACAACCATCTTACACGATCGTTATTTGCAAAATTTATTTTTTCTAAATACACCGTATATTAACCATAGAGTTTAGTATCAGTATATCATATATATTCGATATTATCGAAAATGTATAAGGCATAACTAACAACCATACTCATGGTAATAAAAGATGTACTCATAGAAAAGGATTAAAAAATCAACTGTTTTTTGGAGGTGGGTCTATCTCTCCTGAGTACAGGAAACTATAAAGATAGGAATAGGAAGATTGAACGATACCTGAGGTGTTGTTCAATAAGGAAATTGATGTGTCTACAGTGGTATCTTGAAAATAAAGTGGAAAGAAGGATTCAGAAATTCTGATAGTCCCATCAGTTTCTCCTAAAGGATTCTGTTCACTAAGTTGGTTCATTAGATAACACTTTCCATTACATTGTAACTGAGGTCTTTCTTTATTAATGCAATAATTTTCTATGATATAATCAACATTGAGTTGAAAATATAAAAAAGGCGCTAAAGCCGTTACTGGTCTTAGTGCAAAGGTTAGTAAAAGTAGAAAAGAAAAAACAATACGCATTTCTAAAAAGAATATTTGTCGAAAATACGATAAAGTAACTGATTTATAAATTATAGAAATGTTAAGATTAGAGAATGATATATACGTTTGTTTTATGTGCTAAAGATTGAAATGTGAGTTCATCAAATTTTAATTTACTAATCGGATCTGATCAATCTAAAATGGTCAAAGTATGATTAGCTTTCTTATACTTCTAATATAATTATTTGAACTATAAATTCTCTGGATAAAATAAATGAAGATTGTTTTTTAATCATTTCATTAAGAGAAGCCAATATTATAATATCTAATACACTTGCTTTTTTAGAGAAAGTGGCTTTTATTAATTATAATATGTTCATACTTCTGAATTTAAACGGGATAGCATGAATTTATCATATTAATTTATAATAGATTCATTAAAAAAAATTACAAAAATCAGGTTGCATATAATAGAATAGTTTTTAAGGGAACTAATAAAAATAGAACTTTATTCTTCTGCTAAAAACGTTTTAATCTAAAAATAGAGCATATAAAAATCGTTGGTGTAAAATATAAAATGTTTTAAAACCCCGCCTAATTTATGTTTACACAGTTTTTTGGACACTACCATTTATAAAATCGATCCATAACGTGATTATAGCTCTCTATGAATATATGCTATTGGTTCTCATTGTTTGTACCGGTCATACTTAGAGCATTTGGGTTTCACCTTAAGTTCATGTCAATATTAGGAAACATTATTTAATCCATTTTAACATTTATTGCAACTTTGTGTAAACTTCTTATTTGTCATAATCATCATGTCGGAAAATTACCACCATTTACCGTTTTTGTAATAGCACTCTTTGCTTTATCCAGATAACTTTGTTGATTATGATATGATTTAATAACAATCCATATGAAAGCAACTAGCATCCCTAATCATGAGAAAACCTTTTTTAAAACAGGAAGAGACTCTGACGGAAAAGAATTTACATTAACGAAAAAGGCAGTACCCATTAAAGGGAGTGATCAAATGATGCCCTATATACATTGCAGGCCTAAAAATGGAGATGCTTCGTTTTATTATCACGAGAAAAATACCAAAACTCAAATTGTACTTCATTTTACAGTGGGATATCTAAAAGGAGATATAGCGGCTTTATCCAGAAATAATGTCCATATATCTACACCTTTTGTTATTGCAAGAAGTGGTGAGATTATAAACTTATGGTCATCCGCTTACTGGTCCTACCATTTAGGAAAGGCAGCTATAGGCGGCAATACAAATGGTAGTAAAAGAACGATCGCAATCGAGATGTCTAATATTGGCTTTTTAAAACGAATAGGCGATAAGCTAGTGACGGTATATAGCGATAACGATGTGTATTGTACTATAAATGATACACAGTTGTATACAAAGTTAGATATGCCTTATCGTGGCGAATACTATTTTGCTACCTATACCGCTAAGCAGTACAAAAGTTTGATCGGACTACTCCGGTATTTGACAGCAGAGTATAACATTCCGATGGAGTTTTTACCAGAGAATAAGCGATATGATGTGGTAGCCGAAGAAGAGTTGGTTAATTTTAAAGGTATTACATCTCATGTGAATTACCGATCCTCCGGAAAATGGGATATAGGCGCTGCTTTTGATTGGAAAAAAATAATTGAAGGTTTAAGATAGATCGGATGTATAATTCACTGGTAGAAGTCGGGAAATTATCGGTCTTTGTCGTTTTTGTTATAGGAATATACTGAGTTATGGCTATAACTTTGTTGGGGAGATACTGCATAGTAACATCAAGCAACAAAAATTAAAAACTATTACTTATGAAAAATTACTACCCATATATAAATGTGCTTTTTGCACTACTTATGATATACAGCTGTGCTAGCTATGGACCTAAAAATAAAGAGTTGCCAGAGGTATTGTCAACTACAGAACAAGTCCTTGCAAGTCTTGCAGATAAAATACCAGTTACAGAAGATGAGGTGCTTAAAAACACATACTTACAATTAGTAAATAAGTATCAGGAATTGGCTCCTGCTCTTAAGAAATGTAATGAAAAATATGCGCTTACCGTAAATTATATGATAACCCTACGAGAAGCACAAAAAGCATTACAACGTGTAGATAAAGATTTTAATACTTTAACGGATAAAGCATTTATCCTTGATGCTATATATAGAGATTATGATGCTAAGTTACAATCTATTAATAGCAGTCCTAAAAGTGATGCAAATACAAAAATTAAAGTACTAGTTAATTCTAATGAAGATGAAGGTTTTTTTGTATTCGGGAAATTATCTTATGAACAAGGACTTGATATCAAGCGATTTCGATTTAATAGACCAACTCAGAATGCCTCTCAGGATTTTGTGCCAGGTTATTATTTATTTTGGTTAGAAAAAGAAGATCTCGTTGGAGAGCCAGAGTTACATCTTATTATGGATGATGGAACAGAGGGAGAAAAACAACTGGTATTAAAAACTCCAAAATAAGTATAGAATGTTAGTAGATAGATTTAAAGACGTTTGGAAAGAATTCACCTTACTTAGTACATGGATCGCTTCAGTAGCAGGAGCTTTTATTATACCATTACCTTCCTGGTATGCTGCAGACGAAAATACTTCTTTTCTTATGAAATTTGGAGTATTTATTGCGACTGCACTTGCGGGTTTTCTAATATTATACTCGTTAAAAAATAAAACAATACGTATATGGATGCGTTTGTCGCTTCAATTTTTACTTGCGTTTGTAGTTGTCTATACTACCTATCACTTTTTTCGAGAAGCTAAAACCTTACCCTATGTATCCCATGATATTGTTATTGGTGATGAATTAATAGAGAACAATCCTTTTGATGCTTTTGAAGTATCACATGGATTTTTACCCGAGCGAAAAGAGCGGATGTTAGTTTTATTAGGAGACCCGGAAAAGGCCTGGACAAAAGACAGTATTACCAGTAATAGAGTGCAATTAATGATCCTATTATTTCTCTGTTACCTGTTTTGTGCAGGGTTTATTATCTCTTTTTGTAACCTTATTATCCTCTATAAAGAAAAATATAAGATCAAAATTGAAAAAAAATAATACGATGTTTAAAAAATTGTTAACCTCACAGATAGCTCCGGATCAAACGGAGTATTACAATCAGAAATATAAACTATTAAAGCCAGTGTTTTTGTTATTCTTACGATATATAAGGTAAATCATAAGGGTATGCATATAATAAAAATACAAAGAATAAACGGATGAAAAATATACATATTGGTTTAATCCTACAAGTGGTTGTCCTTATTTTTTTGATAGGTATTGGTTATCTGATCTTTAACTCCAGTTCTAATTGGGAGATCATTTCATCAGAGTTAGACAAAGCGAAAAAAGAATTGAAGATATCACAAGAGGTAATAGCGAATACCAAATCTCAATTAGAGAATACCAAAAAAGAATTTGAACAGATGAAAACTCAGAAAGATCTGATTATTCATAAACGGGATTCATTGATCTTTTCGTTTAAAAGAAAGAATGCTAAAGATTGGAAAGAATTACAACGTATCAAAGATTCTATAGAGCTTACTAATAATCGATTAGCAAAAAATCGAGCTGTATTAGATGGTCTTTTTGGTCTAAATCAATAAATAATTTATATCCATTTGTAAATTAAATGCTTATGAAAAAAATAATGTGCATTCTGTTTATGGTATCTTGTAGTACTGTGATTTGCCAAGAAACTGATTCATTGGAAATCATTGAAATACCTGCATCTTATGCCGATCGCACTGGAGAACCTTTTACTGTTAAAAGAGATAGTCTATATATATTTAGAACACCTGATGTGTTTTTAGTCAATAAAAAATCTTTTTTAGCGATTAAGAATGTATATCAAACTACCATTCAGCAGGATAAAATGACTAAAGAGCTAGTAGAAAAGTATTCGCAAACGCTGCGCAGAAATATCGATTTGGAGCGTAGTTTAAAAATTAATTTTACCAAAAGTGATAGTTTAGATCAGATTGTTTATAATAGGACTCAAGCAGTTTTAGGGAATACACAGAGAGCATTAGATTATACGTTACATAGCCTAGAAAAGGCAACAAATAGCCTGGAGCTTATTGAAAATACAAGTAAACGGGAAAGAAGAAAAACAATTCTGGAAAAAGTGCTCATCGGTATTGCTGGATTTGGAGCGGGAGTTATAGTTGGAATTTCTTTGTAAGTTGATTTTTAATATAAGGAGCATCATACCATTATCATTTAAACTTCTCCCTACACCTTAGTAAGTAAAACGCATTAAGGAGAAGATATAGTAAGTACTCTAATAAATTGTTAATTGTATGTACACATCAATCATAGTAAACTTTATCTGTATGGATTAAGAGTATAGAATTAGAAATTAAGAAAATACAATGTATATTATTTGAGATTAGATTAAAAAACAGTGATTCTACAGGATTTAACACTCATAATTGATTTGATTAAAAAAATCATACTTAATTTTACATTGAATGCATAAAAGCGCGCCCTGACTTTTATGATATAAGTATATTATTTCATGAATTTTTTCAGTGTCTCGTTAAGTAAATCAGAACGATATTTACCTAGTAAAAGGATAGGTTTTTGTATAATTATAGGAGTCTTTTTATCTTTTAATTTCTCATATGCATCAGAGAAAACAAAAAAAATCGATAGTTTGCTCGCTACATTAGACTCCTATCAAAAGGAGGATAGGATCAAAGTAAATCTCCTTAATGCTATTGGTTTTGAATATTGGATCGTAGATGCTAACAAGTCTATTTATTTTGGGGAGCAAGCTCTGGAGCTCTCAGAAGAATTAACGTATAATGTAGGATTGGCAAAAGCAAATCGTATAATAGGGGTTGCATATTGGTCGCAAGGTAATCAAAATAAGGCCTTAACTTATCTTAATAGTTCTCATAAAGTATATGAAAAAATACAGGACAAAACAGGAATAGCGAATACAAGGCTCAATATAGGAATGGTGTATGCCGATCTCAAAGAGTATAAGAAAGCATTGCATTATTATGAGCAGGCGATTAATGAGTTTACAGCATTAGGACTAAAAGGTAGAATTGCTACTACCTTTACAAAAACAGGAACGATCCTCATAGAACAGGGTAAAGATGCAGAAGCACTTCAATATCTAACAGATGCATTACAAATGCATAGCGCCAATAATTTCACTTACGGAATTGCAGAAGCACATAATAGATTGGGGATATTATATCTCCAGCAACAGGAAAATGAGCAAGCTTATTATCATATAAAAAGATCCATGGCTTTAGGCAGTGAGGTGAACGATATTCATGGATTAACCAACAACCTTATTATCTACGGAAAAATTTTAAGATTGTCTGATCGCTCAGAAGAAGCGGCTACTAAACTGTTTAAAGGCTTAGCACTTGCCAAAGAAAATAAATTAAAGAAATATGAATTATTTGCATATGAAGAATTAAAAGAATTAAAAAAACAACAATACCAACCAGAGGAGGCTCTTATGTTTTATGATAAATATCTTACGCTAAAAGATTCCCTGTTCAATTCAGAAAAGTCAAAGCAAATAGCCTATATAGAGTTCGAAAATAAGCTAGAACTAAAAGATAAAGAACTCTTAACGCTTAAAACAAAAGAAAAGACAGATAGCCTTATTCAGCTTATTTTAATTATTGGAGTCACTATCTTAAGCATTGCAGGATATGTTATATATATCGTATCAAGACAAAGGGCAAGAAAAAGCAGACAATTAGCTATTAAAACTCAGGAGTATTTAGAATCTGTATATTCCCTTACTCAAAAAGACTTAGAAAATTCTGAGTTAAAACAGCAAGAGTTAAAACAAAAACTTGATTTTAAAAATAGAGAACTAACTTCCTACACACTCAATTTTATTAAGAAGAACGAAGTCGTACAGCAATTGCAACATATGATACAGGATATTAAAAATTCCTCTTCTATTGAAAAAAATAAGTTGATTGCAGATCTCAATAAGATCATCCGGAAAAATTTGAGTATTGATAAAGATTGGGAAGATTTTAGTAGATTTTTTGAAGATGCCCATGAGGGGTTTTATACGAATCTAAAATCTAAGCACAAAGAACTGAGTGCTAATGATCTAAAAATTTGTTCTTTGATTAGACTTAATCTTAATACTAAAGAAATGGCTGGTATTCTTGGGATATCACCAGAAAGTGTAAAAACAGCACGTTATCGGCTTCGTAAAAAATTGACATTAAGTCCTCACCAGGAGATCCTAACTTATTTAATTGATTTAGAACAGGAATAACACCGCTTACAATGAATGTTGCTGATCTCTAATGAGAGAGCGTTCTTGTTTCTTTTTTTTATGTAATTATTTGTTTGTAAGTAGCTTGTGAGTTTTTTGTCTACCTAATGTACCCCTTTTTTTAATATTTTATCTTCCTGAGTCTACATATTGTATACGCCAATTCTATGGGTAATGACAATGTCCTTATTACTTTTGAAAATCAAATTATGAGATGACCAATACTTTACTTTTTTAATACATTAATTTATGAAACCAGTTACTAAATATACTAAAAGTGGCAATGTTAATATAGCATATCAGGTTTTTGGTTCTGGTGCTATTGATTTGGTATATATTCCCGGGTGGGTTTCTAATATTGATTCGATGTGGAATTGCCCTGAATTGGTTAGTTTTTTACAAGAATTAGGGAAAATAGCGAGAGTTATTTTATTTGACAAAAGAGGTACGGGGCTCTCTGATCGTGTCTTAGAGCTACCGGCTTTAGAAGAAAGAATGGATGATATCAGAGCGGTTATGGATGCGGTAGGTTCTGAAAAAGCAGCATTGTTTGGGCACTCAGAAGGGGGGTCTGTCTCTGCCTTATTTGCTGCTACGTATCCAAACCGAACGATATCATTGATCGCTTTTGGAATATTTGCAAAACGAATATATGCACCTGATTATCCTTGGGCTCCTACAAATCAAGAACGCCAGGTAGTATACGATATAATTGAAAAGAGTTGGGGTAGTGGAGAAATGGATTTAGAATCACTAGCCCCTTCTAAAGCCAATGATAAAGTATTTATGGATTGGTTGGCTAGTTATTTTCGCGCAGGAGCGAGCCCAAGAGCTGCTATGGTATTGACAAAAATGAACACGCAAGTAGATATTGTAAATATATTGGATGCTATAAAAGTTCCTACTTTACTATTGCAGAGAACTCACGATATCGATGTGAAAATAGAAGAAGGGCGTTTTATCGCTGAACGTATTCAGGGAGCAAAATTTGTTGAGTTCGAAGGTAAGGATCATTTGTTTTGGACTGGTGATGTTGATGGTATTCTGAAAGAGATGAAGGCTTTTATTTTAAATACTAAGCAAGTACCGATGCATGAGAAACAACTCTTTACGATACTTGTAGGACGCATTATAACTACAGAAAAAGACAATCCTAAACATAAAGAGCTTATTGAACAATCTGTATTAGCATATAGGGGAGAAATGATTCAGTATGATGGCGAAACATTTACTGCTACCTTTGATGGCCCCAGTAAGGCGGTTCATTGCAGTAATAAGTTAGTTACAATGATTAGAAGTTGTAATGCGCAACTTACTATTGGTGTTCATATTAAAGAATGCACAGTAGGCAATCCTATAAGTAAAGAGATAGAGGACTTATCTTCCTTAATAAGTAAAAACCCTATCTCCGATCAAATTTTGATAACGCAAACGGTCAAGAACTTGTTAGTAGGTGCTACTATTATTTTTACTCCATATAAAACAATTTTTGAAACTGAATCCAGAGAATCTCTTTTGCTTTATACCGTTACTGAAAGGCAACCAGATTGTAAAGAACTTCATAAGACTGACGCTACTATACTTCCTCAAAATAATTCTTTTCTAAAAAAAGTACTTCAAAATATAGATAACCATCTTAGTAATGAATATTTTGGTGTAGAAATGCTATGTAGAGAAATAGGTGTTAGTGAGCGACAATTACAACGTAAATTAAAAGCAATTACTAATAAGTCGCCCAATAAATTAATATGTTCATTGCGATTACATCGGGCTAAAGAGCTTATCTTAAGTGAACAAAGCACTATTGCAGAAATTGCTTTTCAGGCCGGATTTTCTAATCCTTCTTACTTTTCTAAATGCTTTAAAAAAGAGTTTGCTATCAGTCCTTCGGATTTAATCAATTGATAAAAATAACTATTGAAATAGTTAGCTTTATTTTATTGTTGTCATCCAGAGGATCTAATACTCACTTTATTCTTGTATTTATCTATTAACAGAGACTTTCCTTACATGAAGTTTTTTTACCAATAAAAATGATTGGCACTATCCTCTTCATTAATGATAATTCTATTTACTAAAACCAATGACTTCAAGTTTTTATGATTTAGATAAGGGATTTGTTACCTAATATCGATAAAAAATACCATTAATCTAAACGGGAACTATTACTTAGATCTGTTTTTCTTTTTTCAGGACAGTATTGTTTAATTTTCTAATAGATAGTAAAGCGTCAACTTTAGATTTTAACAAAACCAGCTGTAAGTAAAAAAGGAACTTTTATGGAGGAGGATAGATTAGATATTTCGGACTTACAACAAATCATTCACAACCTAGTCACTTTTATAGCTATAGAAGGAAAGGAATATGTTCAAGAGGACCATAAGAGAGCTTATGTAAAAAGTTATGTGTATTTGCTTGCAAAAATCGTACATCGAATTAATGAGGAAGAACAGTTTTCAGTCACGGAAGATATTGCTAAGGATATTTCAAGATACTTAAAATAGAATTAATAATCTTATAGCTTTTAGTAGGCATAGTATTAATTTTAATTCACACGTAATTATAAAAGTTTTGGTATTACTCACAGAACTTTAATATATTGAAGCGTTAATAATCCATAATCATACAGTTTTGACCGAGCAAGAACGCATTGAGAAATTAGAAAAAGAAAATCAAAAGCTTCAGAAAGAGCTTGATAGCATAAGAAAACGTGGAGAAAAGAAGAAGAGTGTTGGTTTTTGGATTTTAAAGAAATCCAGTACTCCACTGATCGGAGTTAAATTAAAGAAAAGTATCAGCAATGCGATTACTGAGTATAAATTAACAAAAACAGTTTCTGTAGATACTGTTTCTGATGTTTCTTCTAATGTAATATGGCGTGTCACCAGAATTGGCATTTTTGCATTTTTTATGACATTGGTTCCTTCTCTTATCTTGATGTTCCAGACAAAACTGGTTATGAATCAAAATGCATTAGTAGGAAATCAGAATACACTTATTGAGGCAGAGCGAAAATCTTCATTGGTCTTTGTAATGGATAATGTGCTGTCCGATCTTAGTGAAGAATTAAAATACAAAGGGTCTAGTGAGCGAAACATTAGCCCTGTGCTGGAAGCAAGGATTATAAGTTTGTCCAGAGCAATGAAACCTTACAAATATAATGAAAAAGGAGAGTTGACAGAAAAGGAGATTAGTCCGGAGAGAGGTCAGTTTTTATTTAACCTTATCAAAAGCGAATTGGGAGATCAATCTCGTCGTGATATTTTGAATTTATCAGATTTTAATTATACAGATTTTAAGAATGTATCTTTGGGTAGGGGAGTTGATTTAAAATATGTTCATTTAAATCATTCTGACATGCGTTATGCAGAAATGCCTGCGATTAATATGGAGAGAAGTGAATTGAAAGAGACAAATCTGTTAGGAATCAATCTTTCTGATGCAAATCTGATTCGTGCAAATTTAACTAATGCAAATCTTACCAAAGCAGAATTACTAAGTGCAGATCTAACCAATGCTAATCTTTATGGGGCGAATTTAACAAAAGCTGATTTAACAGAAGCTACCTTATGGGGAACTAAATTAGATGAAGCTATTTTATCAGATGTCATATTGGATAATGCAATTGTTCACAGAAAGGATTGGATTACTTATGTTTCTGATTCATTAGATTTAAAAGGTGCCAGTTCCATAGCAGATAGATATATGCTTAAGAAGCAGGGTGAAAAACAATTTATCCTTGTTTTAAGAAAGTAGTATCCTTATCCTTTCTGAAAATTAATTTATAAATTTTTGCCACCAGCCAATTTCCGGCAGGAAAATACAATGCAAAAAATAGTGCCATACCTAAACTTAGATTTTGTGGATTAAACAGTTGTTCAATAATATTATTAGGATAAACGTATGAGGTCTGTAACCAATATCCCATAAACTCCAGAATTCCCATAGCCACTAGCCCATAAGCATATTGATTGAAAAAATCATACTTTCTGAGGAGTAGAGAGATAGGAATCATATAAAAAATATAGCAGGTGATAACTTGCCACCAGTGACTAAATCTTGCGATTTCCATTTGAGTTCCGAACTCATTCATACCTAGTCCCCATAAAAAATACACTAGTATGTAAACCAATACTAACTTTTTTGGTGTTTCTGATAATGTTTTCAAACTAGTAGTTATAAATTTCTTCATTTAGATATAGATTCTGACTAACGTAAAAATACATCACTGATTTACAGTTATTTGCAAATCATCATTAGATAATCCAAATTTATCAATTTGTTTTCTAATTCTTTTGACCAGACCTAGTTTTCTTTTTTGGTCGAGGT
>NZ_BAABCW010000032.1:0-28254 GCF_039539305.1 Aquimarina addita
AATATTGACAACGCTTAATGGCGTTGCCAACATTCCAACACTATAAAATCATCATCATAATGAAATAAATAAAATAAAAAAATATCGTAAATTTAACCTAGGACTTGGGAAAGGGCTTTACATAGGACAAATTGTTACCATACGTTTTTTACACTAGTAGCTTAGATTTTTCGAGATGGTTGATTGAGATATCTATATATCTATCGTTTGAAAAAAGAGTTTTTTTCCTGTTGCTCCAATTATTAAGTTCGTTTTTAATGAATTCTTTATCAGAGTTTTTGTTTGAATGAGCTATATAATCAATAGTAGAAAGTAACTCTAAACCAAATGAGGAATAAAAACCATTAAGAAAAGAACTTGTATTTACAACAATTTCTTTCAATTCAGAGTCTTTGTTAATATAATCATTGACTTGTGACTCAGAATCTACAATTAAATCAAGCTCTTCAAAAGGCTTTTTATCTTTACCTCCATATCCCATTAAATAACTTCCGTTCAGATAATTAAGTACGTGTTTAACTTTACCAGAATATGGGCCATAAAAATTAGGTGAATATTCAAGATTGAAGTGTTTTTGACCGCCAAAACGTTGGAGAAAGTAACATAGTTTTTCACTAGCAAATTCAGACACAAATTCTCCATTTTTGACAAGTTCAAAAAGCATGTATAATAGCATTCCTCTTGCTGGAGTCAGTTTAACACGTTCTTTACTCAGGATTTCTTTAACTTTTGAGTTTGGTTCATAAACATGTATATCACAATCTTCGATGTGTTCAAGTTTTTCTTTTATTATACTCTTGACTTTACTCCATTGAAGCCCTCCATTACCACTCCCTAAAGGAGGAATAGCTATTGACTTTATTTTGTGTTCATTTATTATTTTAACCAAGTCGTTTAGACCTGATTCGATATATTCATATTCTGAAGGGGATTTCCAATGCTTTTTTGTTGGGAAATTGATTATTGTCTTTTCCCCTGTAATAGTATTTTGGTCTTTAATAACCAATAATTGCCCAATATTAAACTCTTTCTTATCACACAGTTCTTTATATTTTTTGAAATTATTTGGGAAGAGCTTTTTAAATTGTAAAGCAATACCTTTACCCATTACACCAACTGTGTTAACAGTGTTAACATATGCTTCCGCTTTACTCTCAAATAAATTTCCAACTATATATTTAATCATAACTAAAAGTAATAATTAGGTCTAACAACTATTTTTTTACTGTCAATGCCAAATTGAGAAACTTGTACTTTAGAATCTTCATTATAGGTTATAAAACCTAATAAAAGTTCAAAAGGGATGTCTTCCTCAACTAATAATTCCGCTTCTTTTTTTCTTTTAAAATCTAAATCGTCTTCTTTTTTCCAATATTTGGCGTTTGTTGCTTTAAAATCGACTTGATTTTCAATTTCTAATAAATCTTCAGGCGTGAAGAATTTGGTAAAACCATCTGTAGCATGTCCATCCGAATAAATAAAACTTAAAGAAGAATCCGATATTTTCTTTAAACTTGAAACACAATATACTATTTTGTCAGGGTTCAAAGCCTTGACCCCATTGAAACCATTTTGGATAACATAAAGCATAGGAGTTCTCAATCCAAAATAAAACGGCATATAATCCCCTAGTTTTTTTCCATTAGGAATCTTTAAACCATCTCGAGTACTTATCAAACTATTATCTCCAATAGCCTTGTAATCTTGATTCGCGTTATTAGAATCCTTATGTGTAATGCCATTTTGAATGATATGAGGAATATTCTCAATATGAGTCATTCTATAAACATACACCTTACTTAAATCCATTTTTCGAATCTATTCTTTAGGTTGGCAAGATACACATTTCATTTTTTTATTATTAGTTGTTGAAATATGATTTTTTGCAATGTATGCTAACACAAATATAAACGTAACAAACACATTTGTTCTAAAAACACACAAAAACTTTCCATTTACAATCGAATACACAAAACCTTAATAACCAATATTATATTCGTTTTTAAACGACTACAAACGATTACAACCGAAAACAAACGCTTCCTAACCGATTAGCATCTAACCCTCCTTTTATGTTTGCAGTATCCAATTAGAAAAGGAATTTATAACACTCCTATATCATATTGGATAGTTTACAAAATACGGAGCGTATGTCCGGTATAAAACAAAATATAAACTAGTAATCATTTAAATCAACACTCATGAACACATTAAAAAACAAAGTACAATTAATTGGAAATTTAGGACAGGAACCAGAAATCATTAACCTGGATTCTGGTAGAAAACTAGCCAAATTCTCTATTGCTACCAATGATTTTTACTATAACAAACAAGGAGACAAAATAGAAAACACTTTCTGGCATAATATCGTAGCTTGGGGTAAAACAGCAGAGATTATTGAAAAATATGTAAACAAGGGGCAAGAAATAGCTATCGAAGGAAAACTAACCAATCGTTCTTATGAAAATAAAGAAGGCGAAAAACGATACATCACAGAAGTAATCTGTAACGAAGTACTAATGCTAAGCAAACAATAAAATATATCAATTCTCAACACATCTACTCCCTTCCTTAAACGGAAGGGTTGAAGATGACTGCCACAAAAATACTCATCAAAATAAAAAATCTAATACTCCAATTCGTGAAGGTCTTCATCTGTATGACTACAACCTCCGTATCAAAAAAATCCTACTAACACATATACTAAAAACTATTGCCTATGAACAAAACAGATCAAAAAATTATAAAAGGAATCAGCATTGGAAACAAGCAAATTATTGAAGCTTTTTATAAAAGAAATTTTACACATATACAAAGATATGTTTTGCTTAACTCTGGTAACCTATTTGATGCAGAGGATGTGTTTCAGGATGCACTGCTATTGATATATCAAAAAATAACAACTGACACACTCGTTCTGAGTAATTCAATACACTCTTATTTTTATGGCATTTGCAAAAACGTTTGGAAAAATAGATTGCGAAGAAAAAAGAAAATCATTTTTGATACAACACTCATAGAAAATCATCAGTTGACAAACAATACGATCATCGATACCATAGAGCATCAGGAAAAAGAACACCTGTATAGAAAACATTTTATGAAGTTAAGCACTACAAATAAAAAAGTTTTATCGTATTATTTTAATGGAAAAAGCATGAAAGAAATTGCCAAAATAAGCGGATATTCAGAAGGATATGCGAGAAAAAAGAAATTTGACGCTAAAAAACAACTCTTACAAATGATCAGTAAAGATCCCCTATATGATGAGTTATCAATTACTACAATATCAAACACAACATTGCAATCAAAGAAAAAATTTTTTCATTCTTACACATAAAAAATGGTTGAGTTTAGTATTTTTAAATATTCAAAAATCAAATCTTAATGCGAAATTTCTTTAAAAGTAACAAGGAAGCACCTGTTAATGATATAGCTTCTTATAAAATATCAATCCCTAAAAAATTTGATATTAACCAACTATATGAGTATTTAGAAATTTTCTTACAAGAGCATAAAAAAAAAGAATACTATATTCAATCTGAGAACGATGAATTAACTATCCATTACGATATTAGTATAGACGTAAAAAAACAGAAAAAGACCTATACCTCTTATGAGATTGTTAACAAAGGAAATCAGTTGATTGTAGAGTGTAATAAGGTTACCTTGGCAACTGATACTCAAGAAAAATCCATAGTACCTGTAGATCTATATAGCAAAAAACAACAAATAGTTGAAACAATAGTAGCGTTTACTAATAATACGTGGGATACTGGTTTATTTTTACCAATGTTTGAAAATAAAATAGAGTTTATTGCTGCTCTTTCGGCTTTAGAAAAAAACTTTCTATTGTCTCAATTAGATACAGATGCTATATATCTGGCTTGCTTAGGAATTACCAATCTTAAAACTGAATTACTGGAGGTTCTTAAAAATCATACTTATTATTTTATTCTTACCTCAACAAAGAATATACTTTTTGGAACAGATGGCCAACATTTCATCTGGACCGATATTACAGGACATCACATTGATTTTAAGGAAAAAATCGGAAAAGACTCAATTACCAGCAGCCAATTTTCCTTTGATACAGAATTATTTAATGACTGGCTTTTTGCGTATTCAGAACCACTTTTTAACCAAATTTCAAATAAAAGGATAGAAAAATATGGAGACATTCTTTTTGATAAATATGATACGAAAGAAGAACATCTTCAACTAATCGAAAAAATATACACCTATCAAATTGATGAACAAGATCAATTGAGAAGAACTATCAAATCCCAGTTGGTTCATCAATTTACCAAAAAGAAATGCGATAAAAAATTAGTAACACCGCCCGCTTTTAAAAATTACATGTATAGTGAACCACTTTTTGGTAACATTATATATCAAATTATGTCAGATTGGGACATTAGTGAAGTGGAGCAATATAATTTATTAGAATTATTACTGGAAGGAAATGATAATTTTAAATTAAAATATCTGGATGTATTTTATGACGCCGCAATTGTAGGATTGTATGATAAAAAGGGAACATCTAAAAACATTGAACCTTACAGAATAAAACATTTACAATACCTAAAAGATACAAAGCAGTATAAAAAAGCAATTCCTTTTTATGAATTTACACTGGAAAATCTGGATGATGATAGTATTTTAGAACTCATTTCTGATACCGAAACTAATATTTTAAATGGAGAAGATTGCCATCCCTTACGCATACAACTTTTAGAAGATTTGTCAGAAATTAAGACAACAGTCAACCAATCTAACGCTAAGGAATTATTAGAATTGGCTCAATTACAACCTCTCGTACTGAATCGACTTACTCAGCTAGTCGCTGCTGGAATACATACAGAAAAGGCAAATAACGTTCTTTCATTATTCATGGAAGATGCGTTCCAAAAGCAAGAAGATACTGAGGAAAGTGATCGAGTAGCTACCGTCTATACAAAAGACGAACTTTTTAATACCGTAGTTCCGGATTGCTTTAATAAAGCTGATGGTTTTATGAATTCATTTACAAGTCTGATTGCTAAAGTAACTCCACCAGATTATGGACAAGTGACTATGTATTCAGAAAAACTATCTCTTACTAACTATCCGGAAGCGTTTAGCATTCTGGAAAAATTGGTAGCGCAGTTACAGCTATCCCAACCTGAATGTTATATTGGTAATGGCGATTTCTCCAGAGGTATCATTGGTGTAGAAGGTACCCCTAATTTTTTAATCTTAGGCAAGGATCACTTACAACCTGAAAGCCCTTACTATTTTAGCACCAATGAATTAACTTTTAATCTTGCATTAGAATTGACTCATATACTTTTTGGACATACACGAGTTACATCAAAAGATGTATGGAGAGGAGCAAAAAGTAAAGGGATGGATCTTGCAGGGGCGCTTTTAATTGCACTTCCTGTAGTAAGTACAGTAGGTAACTATGCTAGTAAATTTGTCAATATAACCAAGTATACTAACGTATTAACCGGAATCGACAAAGTAGCAAACGTGGTAGAAAGAGGACAAACTGCCGTAGAATATGGTGAAAAAATAACCGATAAATTCACAAACAATAAAAAGGAAAGCGAACTATTGGCTACCTCACGGCTTATGGAAATATCAGCAGATCGTGTAGGCTTACTCTTAACCAATAATATCAAGGGTTGTATGAGTGTATTACTTAAAACAAGTGACGATTTTGTATTAGTCAAGGACAAAATTAATAAAGAAGGTTTGTATAAACATCTCGAACAAAAAAATGATAAAGGTGAATTTATTCATCAGGAATTGATCATACGTATTAAAACTTTATGTAGTTTCTATCTTACACAAGATAAAAAGATCAGCTGATTTATTTTATATCAAGCTCGAATAGTTTACATATTTAGCTACCTATAATCCGACAATAAAAAACGGCAGTTTCCAGTGAAAAAACAAAAATGAACATTTTAAAAACATACTCTTATGAAGAGTAGGTATTCCTATTTAAGTTATCTAAGAATCTTCAGAAAATGACAAACTTGTTAGACTAATTCAGAAATTTAAACATTATTTACAAAACACTTGACCGTTTTACATACCTATTACCAGAATTCAACAGCACGCATATGATAACCCCTGTCCTGTTTCAATATTTCATAGGTGATTATATTTTATGAGTAATCCCTATTTCTAATGAGTCTATTGCACTACTAAATATTTTTTTTTCAAAAAAACGTAACATTTCCCCTGCTTATGCAATTAAGAGTATAACATACATACTCACATTAATTAGGCTTACATTGAAAAACTCCTATATTCACATTGTAAATAAACTGTTACAGAAACATACGATTCATATAGATATTAATGAATTAATTTTTCAAATACGAAACCACCCTTCATATCCATATCAACCTGCCATTACCGGTATTTTGACACACTTTAATATTGATCACTTAGTGCTACAGGTGCCGGTAGATAAAAACACTTTATTTCTATTTGCTAAAAATATTATCGCACTAACAAAGAAAATAAACAACTACAAGAAATTCTGTGAAACGTAAAATTCAGGATATATGATTTTTATGTTTAGAACAATATTCTTTGAGAAGAATAGACATAAATAGTGAGTGTCTTTAAATGTTCACTAACATCTAATTTATAAATGTTTTACATTATGAAAAATTTATAAAACCTAGGTAAAGTTTTATCTAAAACAGAACAGAAAACAATTAACGGAGGGTTAAGACTTATCGATTCTTGCTTTTTAGAATGTGGACCTACTGAAGGAACAAAGTCAAGCAACGGTTTTTGCTATTGCTTCTAAAATAATGAGGTCGTCAAAAAAATATTTTTTTGACGACCTGTTATGTTCAGATCGAAGGAATATAAGTAAAGGTATATAAATAATACCCACTTAACGAAGGTATGCCTACTCTAAAAAAGAGTTTGGACTGTATTTTTTTTCTTAGAAAAGTTTCTCTAGATCTAAGCATCGTTTTTTTTAACCAGGCTATATAAAAATGACTTTTATTCACTATAAGTATTACAATGTTGGATAATGAAATATTATAACCTTACTTGAGGTTAAAGTAATAGCTTCTTAAAATCATATAATAACCAATTGAATTTTTATTTCTTATCTAAAAATCCTTTTGCAATCTCATCTACGAGATGATGGTAATGGCTCTAAGTATCATATACATCTAAAGCCCATTTTCTTATCAAATCTTTACACACAGTTTTGTCTTTTGACTTCTCATTAATATCTGCTGTCGTAATATTACCTCTTTTAAAAACTTTAGGTAGAATTAGATACTCATTTTGTCTATCCGACTTATAATCATTAAGGTATTCGCTATGCTTTGGAGAGTGTTGATAAGTCCAGTTAGTATCATATTTAAAAATTAAATGAAGCCTCGTAAGGTGAAAGTGATTATTCCACCTGCCATGAATTTCAGGATGTTGTAATGTATGCGAATCTACAATCAAAAAACGATATATGTGATTGTCAATATTAGAAAAATCAATATGCTGAATTTCAAAATTGAAAATTTCTAAGCATTCATGAATTCCTCTTGGTGTATTTGCACCACAAAATTGGCACTTCCCCTTGTCTAAAAGTATAACTCCATTCTTTTCTGCTAAGTCAATATAATCTTGCATCGTCTTTCTACTTGGTATAACAATAAAAATATACAGTTAGGTTGAAAAATAACATATTATTTTTCAGATAAAGATAGAGTCGATCTTTGTTGTTTAGTTTTATTCTTTCTAATTTAAATACCAGATTTTATAAATAACAAACCTTTAAAAAATTTACTAATCTTTAAGTATACCCAAATCATTTAATATTTTTATCTATCATATTATTTTACGTTTTCTGCACGTAGTTTCAATTCCATATTCATCATTTCAAATCCTTTTCTGGTATTTTTATCCAAGCTCCTGGCAAACAGTTTCACTAAAATTCCGTTAAAAATTTCACTCTGCTCAAAATTGGTAGTTCCATCTCCATTATCAATCAGCTTAAATGTATGTTCTCCGTCAAATAGTCCTTTAAACCAAAGATGACCAAGCCATTTTAATTCAGAATTTTGATGGAAAGCTATTACAGTTGGTTTAAAAGTCATTCCTTTTAATTTTATTGTAATTTGATTACCAACCTCTACATTTCCAATAACTGATTTTATAAAAGAATTCCATTCAGAATAATACTCAAAATCTGTTAGTATTTCCCATATTCTTTCTTTACTGGAGTTGATTACAATAGATGTTTTAATTTCTTTTGTCATAATAATTAATTTATTAGACAAAGTTCAGCTCAAATCAAGCTTTTGCTCTTGATAAAAATCAAGAATTTCTTTTATTTCTTATTCGACTAAAAGTTTCAGGTGACATTCCTAACATTGATGCGATATATTGTAACGGTACTTGGTTAAAAATTTCTTTATTATCTTCAAAAAATTTATCGTATCGCTCTTTTGAGCTTAAAGATAAATGATTAAAAACTCTATCTTCTAATTGAATGAAGCAGCTAGCAATAAATTGTTTTTCTATTTCAGCCCAATTTGGAACTACATTGTTCAAAAGCGCATAATTCTCTTTATTGATTGTATATAATGTGCAGTCTGTTAACGCTTGAATATTCCATCTTGCTCTCTGTTTAAAAGTAAAACTGTATAAATCTGTGATGAAATAGCCTTGAGTAGAAATCCATTGGGTAATTTCTTTTCCTTTAGCGTTTGCAAAAACTCTAATAAAACCACTTCTCACAAAACTGAGTTTCTCGCAGTACTGACCTGATTTTATAAAATATTCTCCTTTTTTGAGTTCAGATTCTGTAAACAAAGATGTTATCTTACCTATATGCTGATTAGTTATTCCAAAATAAGAAGTAATATATTGTTGTAATTCAGTCAATTTCTTAATTTTTAAAAAAATCAAATATAATGGATAATGATATGATATCGCTATGAGACTGTAAGAGATGTGAAAAGTACGAGAATTCATATATAATTAGTAATAAATTCTATTAGTACATATTCATTTTTATAAGACCCTGCTAATACCTCACCTTTTACCAATACAAATTCTTAGAATTTATGTATAGAACAATAAATGAAAAGACTAAAAACAAAAAAGAGCGTCTCCACGCTCTTTTTCTTCACACAAATCATCTTAATTTAGGGGCTTAATCTAAAATTAAAACTCAACTTTTAAAGACTCTTATTCTTGGGGAAAAATAAAAGTCACTAACTAATTTTTCACTTTGTAAAGATAATGCAATTTTTAGTACCCACAAGCTTTTTGCGCTTTTTATCGTTAAAAATTTTATTTTTAACATATTTAAATTAAAATTAATGCAAAAAAAGTAGTCTTTTTCCTTCTTTTTAGTAAAAATATTCAGTTTTTCTAATTATCACTATACTTCTTTAACACGACAGTGCAGAAAGCTTCGGAAAACAAAAAAGAGTGCGGATGCACTCTTTTTCTATAAATACTGATTACAAACGTATAGCAAATATTGTTCACAAATAAATTTATTGATGAACTAATAATATCCTTATTCTTGCCTAACATCATAACGGTCTAACATCATCACTTTATCCCAAGCAGCAATAAAATCATGAACAAAGCGCTGATGACCATCATCAGCTGCATAAATCTCAGCGATATTACGTAATTGAGCATTAGAACCAAAGATTAAATCACATCGTGTAGCGGTAAATCTGGTATTCCCACTTCTACGGTCATTGATATTAAAATGCATTTCGTTTGTATCTTGAGGTATCCATTCATAATCCATACTAGTCAAAACACGAAAGTAATCATTAGATAAATGTCCTGGGTTATCCGTAAAAACACCGTGTTTAGAATAATCATAGTTTTGATCTAACACACGGAGCCCACCTACTAGCACAGTCCATTCTGGTGCAGTCAATGATAATAATTGAGCTCTATCCAGAAAAATGCGTTCAGGTGGCACGCGATACCCTACTTTATCATTATGATAATTTTTAAACCCATCGGATACAGGTTTAAGCCACTCAAAACTTTCTATATCCGTTAGTTCTTGAGTCGTATCAGTACGACCGGGAGTAAAAGGAACTTTTACTTCAATCCCAGTATGGCGAGCAGCCTTCTCTATAGCAACACATCCACCCAAAACTATTAAATCAGCTAATGAAACTTTCTTATTTTCGGTTTGTTCATTATTAAAATCAGTTTGAATGCCTTTCAACGTTTCAAGTACTGTGTTGAGTTCTTTTGGTCTATTAATATCCCAGGTATTTTGAGGTTCTAAACCAATACGAGCACCATTTGCGCCACCACGCTTATCAGAATGACGATAGATTGAGGCAGCAGACCAAGCAGCAGACACTAAAGCAGATATCGTAAGTTTGCTATTAGAAATGTTTTCTTTTAACAAGTCTATATCAGCATTATTAATCAAATCATAGTTTCTAACCGGTATCGGGTCTTGCCAAAGCATATCTTCTTCAGGAACCTCAGGTCCTAAATATCGATCCTTAGGTCCCATATCACGATGCGTTAATTTATACCAAGCTTTTGAAAAAGCAGTCGTAAAGTAATCAAAATCATCCATGAATTTCTCACATACTTTACGGTATGCAGGATCTACTTTTAATGCAATATCCGATGTCATCATCATTAGACTATTCATTTTTCCCTCTACATGTGCATCCGGAGTCTTTGGTGCTTCTGGGTCTATTGGTGTCCATTGAATTGCTCCAGCAGGACTCTCTATTTTTTTCCATTCAAATTTAAATAGATTTTCAAGATATTTATTATCCCATTGTGTCGGATTGGGAGTCCAAGATCCCTCAATTCCATTAGTCATAGTATCTGCTCCATTACCTGTACCTACGGGGTTGTGCCAACCAAAACCCTGCGCTCGTATTGGAGCTGCTTCAGGAGCGGCACCTATCTTATCGGCCGGAACCATCCCATGACTTTTGCCAAAAGCATGCCCTCCTGCAATTAAAGCTACTGTCTCTTCATCATCCATAGCCATTCGTTTAAAAGACTCCCTAATATTCCTCGCAGAATCTTCTGGATCACCATTTCCACCCGGTCCTTCAGGATTCACATAGATTAATGCTTGATGGGTGGCTGCTAATGGATTTTCTAAATCGTGATACTCTTCTTTGGGGCCTCCCACCCAGCGTAAATTTTCATTTACCATCTCATCAGGATGTCCTTTATAATTACCCGTAGTTTGAGATTCATCAAAAGATTTTCCATTCCAGAACTCTGGCCCCCAATAAGTACTTCGATCAGGTTCCCAAGCATCACGTCGGCCGCCTGCAAAACCAAAGGTTGGAAAATTCATAATCTCTAATGCGCAATTACCTGTCAAAACGATGAGATCAGCCCAGGAAATATGTGTACCATACTTCTTTTTGATCGGCCATAGTAATCTGCGAGATTTATCTGTATTACCATTATCCCACCAGGAATTGATGGGTGCAAAACGCTGCATTGCCTGCCCTGCGCCGCCTCTACCATCAGCAATACGATAGGTTCCTGCAGAATGCCAAGCCATTCTAATCATCTGTGGTCCGTAATTATTATAATCAGCAGGCCACCAATCTTTAGAATCTACCAACAATTCTTTAATATCCCGCTTCAGTGACTCAAAATCAAGTGCATTAAACTTTTCATTATAATTTTCTTTATATATAGGATTTGCTGCTGGCTGTTCTTGATGAAGTAATTCTACCTGAAGGCGATTGGGCCACCAATCATCTGTCTGAGGAGGGGTTCCAATAGCGCCCCCAATACGAGTCCCTCTAAACGGGCAGGTATCTAAACCTTCAATATTGCTTAATGTTTTCATATAAAATAATTTGTGGATTAACTAAACTGAAAATAAAATATCTGTGAATAAAATTTCAGGCCTTACTTATTAATAGTTTGAATTTATTCTATCATAACTTTTAATATCGAAGCTAGCAATTCATTTACATCATCTTGTGCTCTATTGAGAAGATTTTTTGCTATGCAAGAAGATCTGCAATTTTCTAACACAATATACACTATATATAGGAAATAAAAGTTGTTTAATCCTTACTTAATAATTACACTAACAAATTAAAAATTGATGAAAATTAACAAGTTATGTTTGAATTTTACGTCATTCTACAACCTAACGACTTTTTTTATGAATACCGTTATTTTTTTTATCATTTGAGGAAATTCAGACAACATGTATCTCTTAATTTTGTGAATATATTAATCATAAAACAACAAATCATGAATACAACAACAAGAGAAGATGTAAAGATGGAGTCTCATAAAAATTTGGTAAATGTTTTACAAGGCCTGTTAGAAAAGAATTATGACGCCGAAGAAGGATTTAAAAAAGTAATGATAGAAACAGATCATGCTGGACTTACTTCATTTTTACAGTTGAGAGCAAGAGAACGAAGCCAGTTTGCTACTGAATTAACGGATAAGATTATTTCTCTTAATGAAGAGCCTATAAAATCTGGTAGCTTTAGCGGGACTTTACACAGAGCATGGATCAGTATTAAAACTACCATATCTGGTGATAAAAATGAAGCTATATTAGAAGAATGTATCAATGGTGAAAAGGAAATTCTTGCTGAATATGATAAAGCCTTAGAAAACAATTATTTTACTGAAGATGTTAAAAATATGCTTTTAAATCAAAGAGAATCTATTAATAAAGTACTAAACACGGTTAAAAAACTTGAAGATTTAATCTAAAAATTTAGTGCAAGTTTCACATTTAAAAAACAACATTAAAAAATACGATATGAAAATTATAAAAGGAATAATGCTAGTAACCTTATTGTTTATGACTTCAGCAGCTATTTCTCAAAGCGAAGATGATCAAAAGGTTATTAATGATGCTGAAAAAGCAAAAACATCACTATTAAAGTTAAAAGTTGGACTGAACGACTTTTTTGACACATCAGCTGGATATGTAATATTTCCAAATGTAGGAAAAGGTGGTTTTATTATTGGAGGTGCCTCTGGAAACGGTGCAGTTTATGAAAATGGAGTTTTAGTTGGTATGGCTAATCTCAAAAAATTAAATATAGGTTTACAGGCAGGCGGGCAATTGGTTACTGAAGTTATATTTTTTGAAACTGAAGAAGATCTCAATGAGTTTAAATCAGACGAATATGAATTTTCTGCAGAGGCTTCGGCTATAGCATTAAAGTCTGGTGTTGCTGTAAATGCAAAATATGATGATGGTGTAGCGGTGTTTGCCATGCCAAAAGAAGGGCTTATGGTTGACGCATCAGTAGGAGGACAAAAATTTAAATATGTACCACTACAGTAAAATAAGATATAATGATTTATAACTTTTAAGACAAAAAATTTATTTATAAGAGTTCAAGTTATATATATAGTATTCATAATTTTGAAAATGTAATTATTAATAAAATACCAATATGTATCGCTCATTGATTAGATAGATATATGTTTCCCACATAAAAGATATTTTATTCGTATTACTTTCTATAAATGAGGCTGTCTGAAAAGACGGTCTCTTTTTTTGTTTAAATTTACAACACTTCCAATTTTGAGACAGTTATTTAAAATTTAACTCTATGATCATTTAAAACCTCTAGCAATTTCCTTCTTTAGAGTTAATATAAAATTTGAAAAGAACCTGTTAAACCTATTAATTAAAATAGATTGCATTACAGAAAACATTAATTATTTGTAATTATAGCCCTATAATTATATAATAACAATTTGGGACACTTTTTATAAATGAATAAAAAAGTATTAAAATTGACATGAATCATAAAAGCAAGATTACCTTAAATATCAACCAAAAGAAATATATCCTAGAGCTTTTACCTTGGGTAACGTTATTGGATACACTAAGAGATCACTTAGATCTTACAGGTACAAAAAAAGGATGTGATCATGGGCAATGCGGAGCTTGCACAGTGCTTTGTGATGGAAAACGTATTTTGAGTTGTCTTACCTTATCTGTAATGAAAGACAACTCTATGATCAC
Source organism: Aquimarina addita (assembly GCF_039539305.1). Lineage (NCBI taxonomy): Bacteria > Pseudomonadati > Bacteroidota > Flavobacteriia > Flavobacteriales > Flavobacteriaceae > Aquimarina > Aquimarina addita. Next base: position 14,018 of record NZ_BAABCW010000032.1, read on the forward strand.
TACGATTGAAGGAGTTGCACAAGGAGAAAAACTACATCCTTTACAAAAAGAATTTATAGAGATGGATGCTTTTCAATGTGGATACTGCACTCCTGGACAAATTTGTAGTGCGCTTGGAATGATTGATGAAAATCGTGCATATACCTTAGAAGAAGTAAAGGAATCCATGAGTGGAAATCTATGCCGTTGTGGCGCTAATTCTAACATAATTGATGCTATTATGAATTACAAAAATCAAGATCATGAATAGTTTTGGATATAAAAAAGCTGCATCGATAGAAGATACTCTAGAGATTAAATATCAAAATAAAACTTCTTCTTTTATTGCTGGAGGAACAAATCTTCTAGATCTCTGGAAATATAACTTGCAAAATCCTTCTGAGCTTATTGACTTAAACGGACTAGAAGATTTAAAAAGAATTAGTCGCCAACAAAATGGGACTATAAGACTAGGAGCATTAGCTACTAATGCTTATACAGCATATCATCCGGAGATAGAAAATTATTACCCAATACTTTCTAGAGCTATTTTGTCTGGTGCCTCTGCTCAGATAAGAAATAGCGCTACCAATGGAGGAAATTTATTGCAGAAAACACGTTGTTACTATTTTTACGATATGGCTTCTCCATGTAATAAAAGAAATCCAGGCTCTGGCTGCCCTGCAATTGAAGGCAAGAATCGGATGCATGCAATTTTAGGGCATAGTAAACAATGTATTGCAGTCTTTCCCTCTGACATGTGTATTGCGCTCGCCGCACTAGAAGCCAAAGTAGAAGTATTTAGTACTACTGGAACACGAATTATTAATTTTGATGATTTTCACAGGTTACCTGGTGATCAACCAGAATTAGATAACACATTAAAATCAGATGAATTAATTACAGCAATTATACTCCCTCAAAGAGGCTTTTCTACTAATTATTCGTATTTAAAATTAAGGGATAGAAACTCTTACGCTTTCGCATTAGTAAGTGTAGCTACTTGTTTAGAACTTGAGAATAAAAAGATCAAAGAGATTAATATTGCACTGGGAGGTGTTTCTCATAAGCCTTGGCGAAATAAACAAGCAGAAGCTTCACTTATAGGAGAATTACCAACGAAAGAAAATTTTGAGAAGATTGCATCTCTATTATTAAAAGAAGCAAAAGGTTTTGAATATAATAAATTTAAAATTGAATTAGCTAAAAGAGCTATCGTACGAAATTGTTTAATGGCTCTTGATCCGTCTTCACAAAGACCAGGTGCACAACCATCTTTATAAAAAATGATAAAAAGCAGACAAATAGGAGCCTCAGTAAATCGGTTAGAAGGACAACTAAAAGTAACGGGTAAAGCTACATATGCAGGAGAATATAATGAAAAGGAACTAGTACATGGATACATTATAAACAGTACAATACCAAAGGGTAAAATGATCGCTATCGATGAAACTGCTGCTAGAAAAGTCGATGGAGTTATTGAAATATTTACTTATAAAAATCGTCCAAGATTACCTTGGTTTGATATTATGTATGCAGATATGGATGCACCGCCTGGTTCACCGTTTAAACCTTTGTTAGATAATAACATCAAATATAACGGTCAACCAATTGCACTAGTAGTTGCTGATTCATTCGAGACGGCTAGATTTGCTGCTTCATTGGTCAACATAGTATACGAGGAAACCACATCCAGTACTAATTTAAAAGAAAACCTGGCACATGCTAAAAATCCAAAAAAGGGGTTAGCAACTTTAATAAAACCACTACCGCCAAAACCAAAAGGAGATTTTGAAAAGGCCTTTATAGAATCTGAAGTAACTTCATCTCAAGAGTTTTATCACAGTGCAGAACATCATAATCCAATAGAACTTTTTGCGACCACTACCATTTATGAAGGAGATGGTAAACTAACGGTATATGATAAAACACAAGGAACCAGTAATTGTCAAATTTATATAGCAAATGTTTTTGGACTTCGTTACTCCAATGTTCAGGTTATATCTCCTTTTGTAGGTGGAGGTTTTGGATCAGGACTAAGACCTCAATATCAATTGTTTCTATGTGTTATGGCATCTTTAGAATTAAAAATGAACGTAAGGGTTTCTATGGATCGGAAGCAAATGTTCACCTTTGGTCATCGACCACAGACGCTACAAACTGTTAATTTTGGAGCTGATGCTACAGGTAAGCTTACAGCATTATCACATAAAGCTATAGCAGAAACCTCGCGTTTTGAAGACTATACAGAGGTTGTTGTCAATTGGGGTAATATGCTGTATCCGGTAAAAAACACCCTATTAGATTATCAATTGGTACCGTTAGACCTGTATACTCCATTGGATATGAGAGCACCAGGAGGTAGTACTGGACTACATGCCATAGAAACTGCTATGGATGAACTAGCTTACAAACTAAAAATTGATCCCTTAGAATTTAGACTTATTAATTATGCTGAGAGAGATGATAGTAGTGATAAGCCATTTTCTAGCAAAGAATTAAAAGAGTGTTATCTACAAGGTGCTAAAAAATTTGGTTGGGATGAAAGAAACCCTGCGGTTAGAGATACCAGAAGAGGTAATCGCTTAGTGGGGCAAGGAATGAGTTCTGGTATTTGGGATGTCATAGCGTTACCTGCAAAGGCTTCTGCAAAACTTACCAAAAAAGGAAACTTAATTATAAAAAGTGCTGTTACTGACATTGGCACAGGTACCTATACTATAATGAGTCAAATTGCTGCGGATGAATTAGGGGTAGATGTCAACGATATTATTTTTAGATATGGAGATAGTAAAATGCCTCTTTCACCGATCCAGGGTGGTTCTTATACCACTGGCGTTGTTGGGTCGGCAATTAAAGCAGCGTGTATTGCTCTAAAGAAAAAATTATTTAAGAAAGCTAAACTAATTCCTCAATCTCCTTTTATTAGTATAAGACTGAAAGAAGTAATTTTTGAAAATAAACGGATCGTTCTTAAAAAGAATCCTTCCGTATTTACAAATTTTGATGAAATCTTACATAATTATCGCAAACCTATCAAAGTTTCAAAAAGCAATATCCCCAATGTTCTTACCCTAAAAAAATACACCAGAGCCGCCCATAGTGCAGCTTTTGTGGAGGTAGAAGTGGATGAGCAATTAGGAACTATTAATGTAACAAGAGCTGTAACTGCGGTTGCTGCAGGTACAATAATTAATCCTAAAACTGCTAGAAGTCAAATATTAGGAGGAATGACATGGGGCATTAGTAAAGCCCTAAGAGAAGAGTCTTTATTAGATACTAATCTAGGAAAATTTATAAATGCTAATCTAGGTGAGTATCATATCCCTGTACATGCAGATATACACGAGCTGGATGTTATATTCGTAGAAGAAAAGGATGAAATCATTAATGAGTTAGGAAGTAAAGGAATCGGTGAAATTGGTCTTGCGTCTATGGCTCCGGCAATTGCCAATGCCATTTTTCATGCTACTGGTAAACGCATCAATAATTTCCCAATTCATTTTGATGAATTACTGTAATAATGAAGAAAGATTTTCAAAAAGAGCATCTTAAGTTTGCCCTGCATAGAGGATTGAATAAAACCTATTGTCCATCTGAAGTTGCACGATCATTATGCGGTCTGTCTTGGAGAAAATACATGAAGATAACCAGAGAAATAGCGGATAACCTTGTTAGGGAAGGTAAATTAGAGGTATTCCAAAAAAACGTAAAGCAACAAGCTTTACCATCACGTTTAAAAGGACCTATTCGTTTACGAATTTCACCCGTATACTATAAAAATTTAAATCAAGAACATACTTGATCTTACTAAAAGATAATTAAGCCATAAAATTTAATAAAAAATAAATAAATGAAAAAAATACTAAGAGGATTAATCGCAGGATGGGGAGCTAAAAAAATAAGTAAAGGCAGATTTGGGTGTATCGGAACTATAGTAGTCTTTATTATACTCTTCTGGTTATTAGGCTATGTTTTCTAGACACCAGTATGCGCCGAAAAACTCAGTGACTATTTACTTATTATATCAAATCGGAAAACAAAAATATACCGTTAAGAAAAAAAAGTAAATGCTTTGTTAGCAGCATCTAATGCTTTCTGAATGTTTGATTCTGTATATTTCTGATTATTAAGATACATACAAAACTCTTTCCAATTCTTCATTTGATCTTTTGATTTACCTGAAAAAAAATATGGATTCCTGATATGTTCCAAAGATGGACATTGTGATATATGTTTTGCAATTAGCATTCCACCCAGCATAGAACCTTCAATAACGTACAAAAATCCAATTAGGGAATCTACGGAAGAATTTTCCGGACAACTGATACTATTTTCCTGTGAATGATCAAGCAGTACTCCCAAAGCGTTTAGATCTTTTTGTAAACGATTACTTTTATCATAAGACACAAGGGATGTTAGCTCGTTAGGTAGTATATGTTTATTTTGATATAGATATTGTTCAATACTTCGATAAGCTTTCCAGTTAATGAATAGAAGTTTTTTGTATTCTTCCAGAGAAATAGTATGATCAATAATCTTTTTTGCTAGATTTTTTTTCTCTGCTTCTTGATGAGAGAGTGCCGTACCAGCTTTTAAAATTTCTAAAATTGACTTGGATTGATGATCTGAAATTTTTATTTGCTGCGACATCATAGAACTTTAAACTTGTAATTATTTTAAATTAGTAATTATTGGAAAGATTTATTGATTCCTACCCAGTAATCAACAATTTTAGGAAGTCTGGTTTTAAGTTCAGAAAAACTTTTTGGTTTTTCTACATAACTATTTCCTCCTAGTGCATATGTTTCATTAATTTCATCGGGACGATCTGATGAACTTAGCATAACAACCGGAACACTATTTACCTTTTTTTTGTTTCTTAAATAATCTAATACTTCCAGACCATTCATTTTTGGTAATTTAATATCAAGCAAGATACACGATGGTGGTTGATTTTTAAAATCAGGAGACTCAAAATATTGTATGGCTGATTCTCCATCTTCTATATATCGAACCTCGCAATTCGGAATTTCTTTATTAAAAATTCTTTTCATTAGTGCAATATCAGAACGATTGTCTTCTATAGATAGAATATATTGTTTCTTCATTTCATTATATCATTTTATACAAACTATTAGAAAAATAATGTAGTATTCAATACCAAATATGGTTATGACAGTTGATCATTTTTGTTTAAATTAAAACTAAAAACAGATCCCTTTTGAGGAGTACTTCTTACTTTGATATCCCCTCCATGTTTTTCTACCACTCTTTTAGAAATGGCTAGACCTATACCTGATCCTTGATATTCATCATTTACTAATCTATTAAAAACACCAAAAATCTTAGTGACATGGCTAATATCAAAGCCGATCCCGTTATCTTTAATGTAGTAATATTCATTTTCATATCCAATTTCAATATTAGGTTTTTCTTCTTTGGAAGAATACTTGAGTGCATTTCCTATCAGGTTAATTAACAACTGAAAAATCATTCCTCTATCTCCGTAAGCAGGTGGTAATTGGTGCACATTAATATAAGTATTGGCATATAAACGATCGACCTGCAAAAAGCCTAGCACATCAGATATCAATTCTTGCATATTAATTTTATCACGTTTAAGCAATGTTTTGCCTAGCCCGGCAAAGGCCAAAATATCATCAATTAATGTGTTCATTTTATTTATTGATGAAATAATGGTATTAATGGCTTGCTGTCCATATTCATCCAGACTATCAAAATAATCTTCTTTTATAATTTGCGCAAAACCATCAATTCCTCGCAATGGTGATCTAAGATCATGAGATACACTGTAACTAAAGGATTCTAACTCCTCATTGGCAGCTACAAGTTTTTTATTAAGAAAATTGATTTCATCATATTTCTCTACAATAATATTAGTAATATGATCTTTTAATGCTTTAGTCGAAGCTATCTCCATATCTGACCAAGGCAGACTATGCCCAGATTGTTCTTCTGTCCATTTTGCAAATGATTTTCTGGGAGATAATATTTGGTTTGAATCTACTGATTTTTCATTAGGATTTCCTCCCCAATCAACTGTCTGAATTACTTCTGGTTTAAACCAAATAAGCATATCATTTTTAGAATTGGAAATAAACAAGGTCAAAATACCCGAAGCAGTCTCTGTTATTTTATGTGCATCTGCATATATACTGCCTAGATGGCTAGTATATAAAACATCAGAATTATGCTGTGTCTGAATCCAACTTATTAATTTTGTAATTTCTTCTTCTTCTGGAGTGTTTCCAATAGTTTTAATGGCCCCATTCATAAACAATGCTGCACCTTCTGCTTCTGTAATATCTAACATAGAATAAGATTCCACGGACAGAATAGATTCAATATCCCAACCCTTACTCATTTGCTCTATAAGTTTTAATCTTATTTTATTAGACTGATTGGTCTTCTCTAATGCTATATTCATCGTAAGCAAACCTAACTGTGATGAAAACATTTGTGTTATCAATTTAACAGAAAGTCTACGGTGGTAATTAAGAAATTTAGGACTATAATGATGACAAGCAATCAAACCCCATAATTCATTTTGATATATAATAGCAGCAGTAAGTGTAGCGCCAACCCCCATATTAGTTAAATATTCAATATGTATCGGAGATACAGCCCTTAATTCAGAATTTGACAAATCTAATGGTGCTTTATGAGAAGCACTATTAGTAATAGGAATAGTATCAGAAGAAACATCTGCTACAATTCGAACCCCTTGCTTTAAAAATAATTTTCTTGCTTGTTGTGGAATATCAGTGGCAGGATATTGCAACCCTAACCAGCTTTCCAAATGTGCTTCTTTTTCTTCAGCAACTACTTTACCATTCCAATGACTATCAAACTGGTATATCATCACCCTATCATAATCAAAAAAGCTTTTGATTAATTGTGCAACTTCTTTACACATATCAAACTCGTTTTTAATTGCACTCAGACTGTTAATAGCCAAAGACAATTGTTGCTGATATATAATCGGATCTAATGGTTCGTCTGCCTTTTCTAATTCAATAATAATAGCTTGAGTATCGACGCTATGCGCAATTAATATAAAATCCTCCTCTTTTAGTGTAATAGGTATAGGTACAATTTTATGTTCATTACAATTATTTTTAATCTGATCAATCAATGATTCAGAAAACAATGTATGGATATGATTTTCAGCTAACTCATCTGATGAAACATCAAATAAATCCAGACAATTCTGACTGAAGTAAGAAATTTTAAGTGTATTTGGGTTACAGGCAATTAAATACCCATGATTTTGAATTTTTCCTACAATATGAATAGGTTCTTTATCACAATTAGTAAGATCCACTTTTTTGGGATACAGTGCTGACGGGCTTTCCATTTATTCCTTATCTTTTTTGCAAATAACAATTTCCAATATAAATATAATTGCGATGATAATTAAAAACTATAACAATACATATTTTTTTGTCCTCATATGGTTAAAAATTGTAAACATTACCTGATATTAAACTGGTAATGCCACACTAAAGATGGCTCCCTGATTTACATTACCGGTTGCTTTAATTTTACCATGGTGTGTATCTGTAATTTTTTTACAGATTGCTAAACCAATCCCTGTCCCACTATATTCATTTTTTTGATGCAGCCGCTGGAATAGTTCAAAAATTTTATGTTCGTGTTCTTGTTGAAATCCAATTCCATTATCTTTAAAAATTATCTCAACAAATTGTTGACCTTCTTTCCTTGTTTTTAATGATCGATCATCCAGATGAAATTCAATCTTAGAGGATATTTCTAATTGCAGAATTCGATCGGGATGTTTGTATTTTATAGCATTTGTAATAATGTTATAAAATAATTGATGTATAAGAAAGGGAATACCTAAAATGGTAGGCAAGGGCTTTTTTTGCAGGCTGACACGACCTTTTTCCGATTCATCAAAAACATCCTCCAGAATTACTTCCAGAGTTTGTTGCAAGTCTACTTTTTCAAATGCGACACCTGCCTTTCCTATTCTGGAATATGTGAGTAAATGTTTTATTAACTCCTGCATTCGCTCTGCAGAAGATTCGATTTTAGTTAGAAAATTCTTCCCATTTTGAGACATTGCTTTTATATCCTTTTCACTTATTCTGGAAATGAACATCTGGATTTTTCGTAAAGGTTCCTGGAGATCATGACTAGCAATGTGATTAAAAGAGTCTAACTCTGCATTAATTCTTACAAGTTCTTCATTTGATTTTATAATGATAATTTCATTTTTTCTAATTTCAGTAATATCCTTTATTACACCAAGCATTAATTGACCTCCTTTGACAGGAACAAAATTACCTGTTAATGAAAAATTCCGTTTCTCTTTTTCATTAAAAACAGAAAAATACTGTTCTGTCAGATTATCATCATACTTCGAAACTTCTATTTCTGATAAGATTTTTTTTCTGTCATTCACTGGCATAATCTCAAAAATTCCGTTTCCCTCTCTCATTTTCTTACACAGTATATCATTGAATAAATTTTTTATATTCTCAGAAATTATCCAAGAACCTGAAAAAATATTCCATTGAAAACTAGCAGATTTTGATATTTCTTCGGCCTCATTCAGCAGTTTATTCTGTAATTCTAACCGTTTATTTGTAGCCTTCAATTTATTATCAGATTTTTTTAAATCTGTAATATTATTACAGGTGACTACAATAGTTTCATCTTTACGTATTGCATAACATTGAAGCCAAACCGTTTTTTGGCATAGAGTTAGTTTCCTTTCAAAAGATATCTCCATGTCTGGCTTGCCATAACAAGCAGTTAGTATTTCGAAAATACCGTTTTCTAAAATTTCGGGAAAAACCGAAACTATCTTATTATTTAAAAAATCTTCAATATCTAAATTTACTAATGATGTAATATTATCTGTTACAAATTCTATAGTAAAATCTACAATTTTTCTGGAATCACTAATTGGTTTTAGTATAAAAATCAAGTGATCAGATTTCTTAAGGATATCATTAAGAAAGCTCCAGGATGCTCGCACGTTTTCTCTCATTTTATAGTATTTACCATGTACTTATAATTTGACAACCATTTTATTGTAATCTAAACCTTGAACTTTATCCGCTAACTTTATAAAATAATCAATGACTCTTTGTATAGTTCTATTTAGCTTATCATATCGAAATATATTAATTCTTTTTCTGAATTTAAAAATTAAAATTACACAACTATTTCAAGTATTACGAAGTATTACATCGATACAGTACATTTTGTACATTTCTTTTTAATACTTTTACGTATCAGATAAGACAGTTAGATTTTATGAAGCTTTATTTAAAATATGACATTAATATTATTTTTAGAAAAACACTAGAGAATCAGCTGGATAAAATTGGTATTGCTTATAAGATAAACGGTTTAGGCGAAGTAGAATTTACACAACCACTAAATCCTCAAGAAGTAAAAGAACTTACCGTTTTATTATCAACGTATGGAATTAAAATAATTAATGATCATAAAACAGAGATAGTTCAGCGAATTAAAGATACTGTAACAGAAATGGTCAATAATACCACAATTGAAAAATCGTTCAAAACATCTGTATATCTTTCTGAAAAACTTGAGTATTCCTACACCTATTTATCTAGTATCTTTTCTGAGAATACGTATAGTTCTATTGAAAGCTTTGTGATTTTAAAAAGGATAGATAGAGCTAAATCATTAATTATTAAAGATCGATTGACTCTTACTGAAGTGGCTTACACCCTGGGATATAGTAGTGTAGCTCACCTATCCGCTCAGTTTAAAAAAACAACAGGATTGACACCTACAGTTTTTCAAAGAATCATCAAACAACGAGAAGCTAATAAATAAGGTCCAATATAACCAGTATTATGAATCTAGACGCATTAAAAATAGTTTTAGTAGATGATGATGAAGACGATCGTACTTTTTTTAAAGATGCAATAGAAGAGGTTGATATAAAGACCAACTTACTTTTATTTGGTAATGGTCAGGAATTTATGGATTATATTACTTTACCTGGTCAATCCTTACCTCATCTCGTTTTTCTCGATCTTAATATGCCTATTAAAAACGGAATACAGTGTTTAACTGAGATACGTGAAATCCCTACTATAAAAGATTTGCTAATAGCTATTTATTCTACCTCTTCTTCAGATCAGGATATAGAAGATACATTCATAAAAGGAGCTAATATCTATATCAATAAGCCTAACGATTTTAAGAAACTCAAAAAAATCATTAAAGACGTATTAAAACTGAACTGGCAATACCACACCTCTAATCTGGACAGGGAAAGCTTCATGCTTAGTATATAATACTTTTTTTTCTTAGCCTTAAATATACATTTAAGAAATTTTAATTTATAAGCATTATACCTTATATAATATATTACATTATATATAATTACCGAATTACACCTTATCAACACTCTTAAAATGCTATTTGTGTTAATTTTTTAAGAATAATATAGCATGAACTCCTTTTTTCACTTGCAAAACTGAAAATTATATAAACCTTGCTGAAAATTATATAAAACATTTTTCTCCGTTTACTCGCACCTTTGAAAAATATTAATCATTTCATCCAATTAGTATGTTATTGAATCAAAATGCAAAAGTGGGAAGAGTTTTTCAAAAGCCTTCTGCAACACCACAATTATCCACACTAGCATCTTGCAATATAAGGATTGCTAATAATTGTGGTGAGGAATTAAAAGTTACAAAGACAAATTATTAACGGAATTAAAAATTTATATCATGAGATTTTCAACGTTAGAGTATACGGATCAAGAAGCTATTTTTTCTCAATTACAGGAACAATTAAAAGGTACTGTCTCTTATAATTGTGGAGAATACTTAATCAATGTCGATAATGAGTTCGCCAATGGAACGGTTAGGTGCGTTAAAGTTCAGAATCATAAATTATTTTTTGAATTCGATTTAAAGTTTTATAAAGATTTCGAACTAAGGATCTGCGATCAACAATCTAGTCCCGTAAATTTTATGTACAACTTAAATGATCAAATCACCTTAAGTCTGCAGGGAAAGGATGAAGAATATACCTTAGAAGAATTTCAGACAGCTATTATTTTTGATAAACATTACACACCTTCATTTAAGTTTCAGGCTGATACTACTATTAAGGTTTGTTTGATTTCTGTTTATTTTCCACATAATATGGAAGAAGCTTCTGCAATTGTATCTAATATTTACTCATCATTTGCAAAAAATTCAGAGAGTAATAATTTCATTTACCTTGGTTCTTACAACATCAAAATTGCTACTCAAATTAAAAAATTAAATGAGATCACCGAAGAAGGCATCGTAAGAAAATTGTTAATTGTAGGAATGGTGCAGCTCATTTTAGCCATGGAGATTCAGCACCAACAAGATGATCTGAACAATGCAGGTAATCCCACGGTAAATTTGACAAAGCTGGAATTAAAATCTATCAGAGATCTAGCTCAGGAAATTAATGAACATGTAGATGTTCAATATACACTCAATTACCTTACACATAAATCTTGTATTTCTGCTGCCAAATTACAGGAAGGGTTCAAATATCTTTATGGAAGAACGGTTACAGATTACATTAGAAATGTTAGATTAGAAAGAGCAGAGCAGTTGATCAAAACTACCGATCTAAATATTTCAGAAGTAGTATATAGTGTTGGATTCAGTAGTAGAAGCTACTTTTCTAAAATTTTTAAAGAAAAATATTCTTGCAGTCCTAAACAATATCAGGACAAATTAAATTATCCAGCTATAAGTGCCTAACTAAAATCATTATTAATCTCTGTTTTTAATACCATTTAAATTAGTTATAATCAATGTATGGATTTACATTCATTAGATTTAGTTTAAGTTGCTTAAAAAGGGCTTTTATAACAAGTATTATAAACAGCATTCACATTATGATCATATTAATTTATTAAAAATGAAAAATAACATAAAACTACAACCTTCCGCAGAAAAATACACCTTGGACACACATATTGAAAGTAACAAAACTGTTGTGATCACAGGAAATAGAGAAGGTCTTAAAAAACTAAAAAAAGCATATAGCCTTACTTGGTAAAAATTAAATAAATTATAATGAAAAACTTACATCAACATACTACCGCACAGGATAAAAATAGCGGTAATAACAGAGCCTTAGATAACACATTGCAACACGCTTCTTATGGAAAAACAACAAAGAGAAAACGTTTTCCAAAATGGCTGAGTGATAAGAACTAAAATAAGTTACCTATTTTTTAACATTAAACATACAAATCATGTCTTTACTTACAATAATTCTGAATATTTTACTACCACCATTACCTGTTTTCTTAAAACATGGATTGGGAACTACTTTTCTGATTAATTTGATTTTAACAATTATCGGTTGGCTCCCGGGTGTGATACACGCATTTATAGTAAATGACTAATGCACAAGTACTTTTGCCTTTTATAACATAACCAAATGCTATAAAATAATTGGTAAGTATGCTGGACATCAAAACATCTTACGTATTTCCGATTCTTTTAATATGTCTAGCCAATAGCCGTGTATTTTCTAAGGGTATGAGATGACCGGATTTTCCTAAAGTAAGAAGTGTGACTAATTGTAGATTGGGTAGCACTTCTGACTTTATAACATCTAAGGTGATGACGGGATCTTTTTTACTACAAATAACAAAAACGGGAAATTGATTTGTTTTAGTGATTAGTGAAATATCTTCGTTCATTCCTTCATTAATCCACCATTTCCAAGTCGAAGATTCTATTCTCAGTTGACTCTCTACGGCGTATTTAAATTTTGCTCTTCTTAATATTTTCCGTGTTGATTTTTTGACAGTTTTTCTCGCTTCTTCTGTATTAGGGTGGTGCAACATTCTCATTTTTTCTTCTGGGCTCATTTCTTCTTTTGTAGGAGGAGATGGTGCTATGAGTATTACTTTTGCAGGAGGAAAGTCCTTATTAATTTGAGCTGCGTATAGTGCTAATTTTCCACCCATAGAATGACCGCAAAGTATGTACTCTTTTAATTCTAACAAATTAATCTGAGTGTTGATCCAATCAGCAAAACTAGGAACATCTAAATTTTCTAAGGATGTTGTATTATCAAAACCTGGTAATGTAAGAGAAATGCATGTAAATTTATTTCTCAATCTTCTTGCCAGCCACTGCCAACTTCCTCCATCACCACCAAAATAATGTATAAAAACTATCGTTGGTTTCTGTACCTTCATGAATTGATTTTTTTTTAATTATTTCTTCAAAATATCAAAAGTATACGTATTCAATTAATAATTACTACATCTTTTTATTACCGTTACTTTTTTTACGGTTAGCGTTATCATTTTTATGGGTAACCATGATTTTACTCTCTCTTGATTTTAGAGTTAATTCTTTGAGTGATACGGCAAATGAATTGGTTTAAAGGTATATATCTTTATATTTCACATAAAAAAATATAACATGAATACATTAGCATTTTCAGAAAATCGAGTTGACAGAATTTTTCATAATACCCATACTGCAAATCAGTATTATGATCATTTAATAGAATTAGGATATACACCTGATCACATAACTGTATTAATGTCAAAAGATACAAAAGACAAATTTTATGCGTCTAATCCACACGTAGAAAAAAATAGTGATGAGGCATTAAAAGGTGCCGGCGCAGGGAGTGCGATTGGTGGTACAATTGGAGCAGTTGTCGGTGCAGTTGCAGCGATCGGGACAAGTGTTATTATTCCTGGGCTTGGTTTAGCGATTGCTGGTCCCCTAGTCGCTGCATTTGCTGGCGCTGGGATAGGTGGTGCCGGAGGAGCACTAGTAGGAGCATTAACAAAAGCCGGATTATCAGATACGGCATCAACTGAGTATGTTAAATCTATTGAAGAAGGTAAAATAATTATATCTGTAGAACCAATTAACGAAGATCATTATACTACGCTTTCTGCATATGATGATGTAATATATAGCAAAAGTTCTACGACCATTTAAAAACTTGACTTAATAGCAAATAAGTGAGGCTGTCTAAAAAGGCAGTCTTTTTTTTGTATAAAATTTCTACTATTTGTAAATTTAGATTATGAGTCGCAAAGTAATCTTCAAGACTTACTATCAAGATCAGTTAAGTCTTTTACCACCTAGTTACGATGATTTAGTTCCAGCGAATCATCCTGTTCGTATTGTCAATACCATTATAGATTCCTTAGATATATCAGTTTTAGAGAAGGGTTATAAAGG
>NZ_BAABCW010000033.1:0-25533 GCF_039539305.1 Aquimarina addita
AAAAAATCCTCGGTAATGAAATCTTCTTTCTTCATAAGTGCATAAAATTTAAAGTTAATAAAAAATAAAATACGGAGGTCGCGACCTCCGTATTTTAAACTTTACACACTTGGTGAGATACTACCTTTTTGTATTAAATTAGTGCGATTATTTACCCTTTTATTAATTAAAGGTCTTTTCTATAAGTTCTTCGTTTTTTATGCTGTACATGCTCATAATCTTTCCAAAGTGCCTGTATCGCTTTGTTTTCCTCTAATTCTGGATTGGTTTCTACCATTTCTATACCATTTCGAAGAAATGTTTCATTCATTTCTTTGAAAATAAGAGCGGTTACTCCCTTGTTTTGATACTCTGGGTCAATACCAATTAAATAAAAAGCAGCCGTATCATTACGTCGCTGTGCTTTTAAGATATGCAAAAACTTCAAAGGGTATATTTTGCCATTCATTTTTTTTAGCGCCTTAGAGAATGATGGCATTACAATTGAGAAAGCGATTAGTTTGCCAGATTTGTCTGCTATACAAGTTATGTACTCAGGATTAAGATATGGTAAATACTTTTTCTTATACATATCAATTTGATATTGCTGTATCGGGACAAATGTTTGTAAACTACTGTAAGTTTTGTTGAGTAGCTCAAACATATCATCGGCATATGCAAGAATGTCTTTGCTTTTTTTGAATGTAAGTAACTGTAGTTGGTATCTTTCTTTAATAAGTTTGGCGAACTTGATTACTTTTTCTTTGGTTTCTTTAGGTACTTTAATTTTATACTCTACCCAGGTCGCCGCATCTTGAAAACCTAATTGCTCAAGATGTTGTTGGTAATAAGGGTAGTTGTACCAGGTTATCATTGTGTTTAATTCCTCGTAGCCTTTAATTAATATTCCTGCTTTGTCCATGTTAGAGAAGCCTACAGGACCTTCCATATATTCTAACGAATTTTGCTTACCAAATTCACTAACTTTTTGTAATAATGCTCTAGTAACCTCTATATCATCTATAACATCAAACCATCCAAAACGTACTTTAGGTTTTTTTTGTTCTTTAACCTCAATCCAATTGATTATAGCTGCAATTCTTCCGACAACTTTATTATTTTTATATGCAAGAAAATATTTAGCTTCAGCGTTCTTAAATACTGGATTTTTAGACGGATCCATTACTTCCCTTTCTTCTTTGATTATTGCAGGAACATAATAAGGAGAATCTTTATATAATCTAAAAGGAAACTTAACAAATGTAGTTAAGTCTTCTTTAGTTGATGAAATTTCTTTAATAATAATCATAAAAGTACACTAGTTCGTGGCAAATATATAATCCTTTTTTAAATATAATACCAGTTATTGCTTGAAATTACAGAAATATTGAACTGTAATTTTGTGATTTTAGAGGATGAAAAAAGAATGAGTAGTTACGCGTGTTAAAACTAACTAAAACTCCTTTGTTATTTAATCTAATAATGACAAAGTGTGTGAAGAATTATAAGCTATTATAAAACTAAATTAATTAAAGTAGTTAGAAGGTTTTTGTAAAAAAAATCCACTGATCAATTTAATGATCAGTGGAATAGGATACTCAATAATAATTTTACTTATTATTTACACACACAACTATAGTATCCAGGATTTTGATAATCGTTATTTTGATTACATTGCATCTATTATAATTTATTTTTTTATTAGTAAGTATGTATTTGTAGAATTAATGAAGAAAAATTGTTTCATTAAGATAGAGAACGAACTGAATATAATTTAAAAAAGGCTAATTCAATATATCATATTCAAAACAGGTCTTTATACTATACCGCTAATTTCTAAAATTCATAATAGAGAACCATTTTTTAATATAGCACTGTTCTTGAACCTATAAACCTGTAATATTAGACAAGAACAGTAGCTATATTTAAAGTTTTTAATTAGTAACCAGGATTTTGAGGTAACAAGTTAGGATTTCTTTCAAGCTCATCTTCAGGTAGAGGTAATAAGTAATCATCTGAAGTGAAAAATGGTTTAGCTCCTTCTAAACCTGATGCACTAAAAACTTCTGGCCCTAATTTTCTTCTGGCAATATCATACCATCTTTTTCCTTCAAAAGCAAGTTCTAATCTTCGTTCTTCTAGTACATCGGCTACTGTAATAGTTCCTGTAAAATCTGCCGGTACAGCACTAGGAGCTATAGTTACTTCAATATCAGCACCAGTTTTTGTAGCACCACCCATTCTAGCTCTTGCTCTCACTTGATTAACGTAAGAAAGCGCAGATGCATTATCTCCTAATTCAACAGCTGCTTCAGCTGCTATTAACAAAATTTCAGCGTAACGAATCATGGAATAATTATGACTTGTTGCTCTAGCATTTCCCCGAGCAAAAGCTCCTGGATAACGCGTGTACTTAGCAATGTATGGTCGATTTTTAGCGAATGGATGTCCACTTATTGTAAAATTAGTGTAATCTACAATTTCACCATTAATTGATGCTTCATCATCTAAGCTAACAGCTCTTCTGTAATCACCAGAATCCCAAGTTGTGTAAACTTCTAATGTAGGGTTCGCTACAGACCATCCACCTCCTTGGTTTCTGTCATCTCCTCGAATACCAGTCATTGGAGCTAATTGATCATAGGCATTATCTTCAGCTTCAACATTATTATAATCTAATGAAAATATTGGTTCTGGTGAGGTTGCCACTACATCTGCGTTAAACAAATTTTGGAAATTGGAATCTAAAGCTAATCCGTAAGCTCCTGCATTATTGATAACTTCTGTAGCTTCAGTGTATGCCTTTTGCCATTCTTCTAAGGTTAAATAAACTAATGCTAAATATGAACTTGCAGCTGCTTTTGATGGCGTTGCTCTTGAAGTTTGAGTGTCTGGAAGCCATGTTTTTGCATATTCTAAATCATCGATAATTTTTTGATATACTTCTGCAGCTGGTGTTTTACTAATAGAAGCTGCTGAAGGTACGTCTGTTATAGGTTTGTCTACATATGGAATATCACCGAACAACCTTACTAAATGGAAATAGTAAAAAGCTCTTGCAAAATAAGCTTGAGCAATTACTGGATTTTTTAGATCTTCAGATGCCTCTACATCTTCCGCTCCTGCAATTGCTTGATTAGCAGCTGCAATTCCTTGATATGTTCTTGGCCAAAATTCGCTAATCATTCCATTACTGGCTAATGTAGTTAGCTCATTATTCTCCACTCTTCTAGTTTCGTCTGAAGCAAGATCTACCATATCAGAACGCAACATTAAAGCAATAGAAAGCTTTCTTCCCCAGAATTTTTCATTTATTGCGTGTGTAAGAGAGCCGTCTACAGCTGTTTGTATATCAGCCGTAGATTGGAAGAAGCCTTCTGGAGACAATAAACCTACAGGTTCTTCTTCTAAGTCAGAACATCCTACTAAGGATATTCCAATCATTACTAATAAAATTTTAAATATTTTCATTTTTTTAATGTTTAATTTACAATTAAAAATTAATTTTAACAATTTAATTTACAATTTAATTGTAAATTAAAATTTACAATTAACACTGAAGTTTACAGATCTCACTGTTGGGTAATTTCCAAAATCAAACCCTTGAGCTGTGTTTTGCGAAGTGTTATTATCCCCTCCAGATCCAAAGTAATTTACTTCAGGGTCTAAGCCAGAATAATCGGTAAAAGTTAATAAATTTTGTGCACTAAGAGAAAATCTAATATTTTCTATACCAATTCTTTCAGTGAGCTGTGATGGTAAATTATAACCAATTGCTACATTTTTTAGTCTAATATAACTACCATCTTCTACAAAACGAGATGAAATTTCTCTATTACTGTTATTTCCTACACGAGGAGTATCTGTGTTAGTGTTTGTAGGTGTCCAAGCACTATTATAATAATCACTAGTGGTATTAGCATCTCCATTAAACAACTGTACGTTTGTAAGATTAAAAATTTCTCCACCTTGAGATCCTTGGAAAAAGATACTTAAATCCCAATTTTTATAACTAAAGTTATTGGAAAAACCAAAAGTATAATCTGGATTTGGGTTACCTATAGTTGTTCTATCAGCTTCAGTAACTGTGCTGTCAAAATTACCATCTTCATCTGCAATATCTTTAAATAATGGGTCACCTGCTACAGCTCCAGCTAAAGTAGCCGTTCCTTGTGGTAAATCACCTCCTTGATATACACCTACATATTCATACCCCCAAAAAAGACCAACTTCTTCACCTTCTCTTAGAACATAACTTCTGTCGTGACTAAAATAACTTGGAGTTGCATCAAAAAATAAATCTGCATCATTAACTAAACTTACTACTTTATTTTTGTTAAAAGCTAAGTTGAAATCTGTGGTCCAACTAAAATTATCAGTAGTTATATTTCTTGTATTTATAGAAATTTCTAATCCTTCATTATTAATCTCTCCAACATTTGCCAAAATATCATCACCGGTATATCCTAAATATTCTGTTATACTATTATCTGTTAAAATTAAATCTTTAGTATCAATATTATAATAATCTACAGAAAGAGAAATTTTATTACTTAAAAAGCCTAAATCTAAACCAATGTTTGTTTGATAAGATGTTTCCCATTTCAGATTAGGATTTTGAGGTTGTTCAGGAGTAATAGCACTTACGGTCTCACCATTATTTGAAGCATACAATGGTTCAAACCTTGCTAAAGATTCATAAGCCCCTATTGAAGGGTTTCCAGTAAGACCATAACTTGCCCTCAATTTTAAATTAGACAAAGTTTCACTATCTATAAGGAATTTTTCATTTGAAATTCTCCAACCCAAGGCTGCTGAAGGGAAAATAGCATATTTCTCATTTTCAGCAAAGTTTGATGCACCATCTCTTCTTACAGTAGCTGTTAATAAATATCTATCATCATAATCGTAATTAACTCTTCCGAATTGTGATTTAATTACTACTTCCTGGATAGATGAATCAGGTTGTAATATTGTAGTTGCAGATCCTAAAGCATAGAAAGAAAAAGCGTCTGAAAGGAAACCTGTGGCTTCAGAATAAAAATTTTCAGAAACTGTATTTTGATATGAGATTCCTGCTAATAACGTTAAATCACCTTTTCCAATTTTGTTTTTGTAGGTTAAGTAATTTTCACTCAAGACACTAGTCTCTTTATCGTATTCAACTATAGCTCTTCCAGCAATACCTCCTGCTGTTTGTTGTAAAACCGAAGGAAGATAAATACCTCTGTTCTCATTTTCAGTACTAAAACCTAGGGTTGTTTTAAAAGCAAGGTTTTTAAAAATGTCATAATTTGCATAAAAATTTGCTCTAAAATTATCGGTCTTAGTCTCATCTATTCTTTCTGTTGCAACAGCAAAAGGATTATCCACTGGATCTCCAACAGTATTACCAAAGTTATAACTAAGATCATTTTCAAATATTGGTTGATCCGGAGCGTATCTCATTGCTAATGTTATAACATCATCTGCGCCTCCAGAAACTGAACCATCTGACTGAGTAGTAGCTCCATTCTTAGTCCCTCTGCTACCGAAAAGATTTAATCCTAATTTTAACTTATCACTTACTTGAGCATCAACATTAGACAAGAAAGTCAATCTTTCAAAATCAGAATTTATTATAATTCCATTTTGTTTAAAATAATTGGCAGAAGCATAAAAATTAATTTTATCCGATCCTCCTGAAAACGAAAGTTGATGATTGACAGTGCTACCTGATTTATAAATTAAATCTTGCCAATCAGTATTTGCAGGTCCTTGAGAGTATGGTATAGCTACTTCATTGTTTGTTATAGCAACATTAGTTCTTACATCATTTTGATAAGCTGCAAATTCATCAGCATTTAATAAATCTATTCTATTTGAAGTGTTTTGAACAGCATATGTTGTGTTGAATTCAACCGATAGCTTACCACTTTTACCTTTCTTTGTAGTCACAAGAACAACTCCATTTGATCCTCTGGATCCATATATTGCAGTTGCTGACGCATCTTTTAAAATTTCCATGGATTCAATGTCATTTGCCTGCGGAAAGGATGCTCCTACAAAACCATCAACTACTATAAGTGGAGAACTACTTGCATTAATAGAAGTGTTTCCTCTTATTTTTATATTGATAGGTGCACCTGGTTCGCCACCATTATTTGATTGAACCACTACACCAGCTGCACGTCCCTGAAGCGCTTGTGCGGCATCTAAAACGGGAAATGCATTTAATTCTTCTGATTTTACTGAAGATACGGAACCTGTTATATCACTTTTTCTTCTAGATCCATATCCTACTACAACGATCTCTTCTAGGGCGTTATCTAAAGCCAATGAAATATCAATTGTTGTTTGATTAGTAATGTTCACGGTTTGCGTTGCAAAACCAATATAAGAGAATTGTAAAACATCTCCAGAAGATACGTTGATGGTATATTTACCATCAAAGTCTGTGGCTGCCCCTGTAGAAGTTCCTACAACCAGGACACTTACTCCTGGAATAGGTTGACTATTGTCAGCAGAGACTACAGTACCACTTACTGCATAACTATCTTGAGCATGCATTGTAAATTGACATAATAAAGCCACTGCTATAATTAAAAGTTTTTTCATGTGTAATTGTTTCATTGTTTAATTTTGTTTAGACATAAGTATATAGTTTACTTGACTATACGAAACTTGTGTGTAATTCGAATACTTAATACGTTGATAATAAAATGTTTTTGCTATATCTATAACTATGTTATTTTATTATTAAGTATGATTAAGTACGTATCCGCTATTATTCTTTTTAATGAACTTCTCCCTCTTACTGAAGTAATTATAGAATAATTAAAAGGTTCGGTCTTACCTGTCCTTTTTATTATAAAATATGATTTACATAGGCATCTTGTTTTAATTAGTTTTACAGTAATTATATAGGTCTTTGAAATGTACTTTTAAACTTAATGTAGCTTCATCAGGATCTTTATTTTTTATAGCGTCCACAATATTTTGATGCTCTTTAATTAACTTAGCGAAATTAGTACTGTCAAACATCTTTTTTGCAACATAATTAGTAATTATCTCTGGAGTCAAAACAAGCATTAGAGAATTGATCACGCTATTACAACTGGCTTCTGCAAGTTTTAAATGAAACAAAAGGTCTTCGTTTATTCCATCTTCATTGTCTTTAATTGTTTTTTCTATATATAATTCATGAGCTTGTTGAATTTGATATAACTGCTTATCCGTTCTTCGTTCAGCTGCTAATCGAACTGCTCTTGTTTCTAAAATCAATCGAGTCTCTATTAAACATCTAAAATCCGGGGTTTGAAGATGCAGAATATTGGCTATCATAGAATTGAGCGCGCCAACACCCATTTTTGAAACAAAGGTTCCACTTTTAGGCGATTTTTTGACCAATCCATAAAATTCAAGCTTTTGTATAGCCAATCGTAACTGACTTCTGCTAGCATCAAATTTTTCTGATAATGCTCTTTCCGATGGTAATTTATCTCCAGGTTCTAATTGCCGGGTATTTATTAAATCTCTAATTTTTGCTATCACCGTTTCTACCCCATCTTTAGGAGGTAACTGGTTGGTGTTTAGGTTAATTCTCATATTTTTTTTGACTGGTTAACCAGAGTGGTTGACCAAATATAAGAGATTTATTTTAACTTACGCACTTATAATGTTAAAATATCAAATAAAATGCAATAAAAAGTTAAATTACTATTGACATTCTTAGATTTAGGTAAATAGTATTCGTTTATTATTTATTTTGATTTTATTTCAAAGAAGTATTTAAAATTTGTGATTATCGATATTTACAAAAGTTTGTACAAAGTTTAATATAATTTCAAAATGAAAGGTTAAAACTGTTTATTTGTTCTGAGTAGAATAGTAGAGTTTTAGTAGAATAATTCACAAAAAAAGATGGTCTTTTGATAAAAACCATCTTTTTGGTAACTTTTAATGTTTATAGTGAGTTGATTATAAAAAATAAAAAATTCTTTATATGAGGATTTTTATAAATTATTATATAGCTGTAATATTAAAAATTTAATCGAACATATAAAACAGGACAGTATCCATAATTTCAGTTTACACAGTTTTTGGACACTACCATGTATAAAAGAAGAATCTTATTTCTGTTGATTCGCTTACTTTATTTGTGGTGGTTTATTAATTAACCATCTGCTTTTTCTTCAGCTTTTTTTCGTTTTTCTTCTTCTTTTTGTCTTTTCTTCTCCTCTTTTAAACGTTGTTTCTCTTCTTTCTTTCTGCGTTTTTCTTCTTCTTTATCTGCTTTTTCCTGTTCCTCTTTGAGTTTGTCATACGCAGCGTCAATATCTTCTTCCTCTTCTTCTTTCTGAACCTCTATTTTTTCTTTTTCTTCTTGTGCAGAAATTTGAACATCGAGATCTTCTAATTTTTTAAGTTCTTCATCAATTTTTTGAAGTTCATCGTCCAGTCCTTCTTCTTGTTCCATTTTATCAAGTTCTGCATCGATATCTTCAATCATTTTTTGTTTTTCTTTTTCAGCTTTGATTTGAGCTTTTTCTGCTTCTTTTGCTTCTTTTGCTTCTCTCTTCAGTCTTCTGCGTTCTTCTTTCTGAAACTTTTTATCACTCTTTTTATCCAGTTTTTCTTGCTCTATACGCTCTCGTTCCAGACGTTCTGCAGTTCTTCGTTCATCTAAATCTTGCTCCATTTCTTCTCTCATACTATCATCTTCAAATTGATTGATAAATGGAGTTTGTTCTAGTTTCAGACTGTCATTTTCTATTTCTTCACCTCTTTCATCGATATTTATACCTTCACCATCTTCGTCTTCACCTTCGCCTTCGTTTTCATTTTCATTTTCTTCAATTCCACTTTCTAATCCAGCTTGTTCTAAAATCTCATCTTTTTTATGCCAGTCAAACCTGTAGGACGCTCCAAAACTAGCAGTAAATATGGATGGTGTATCTTTAAAATTAGTAGCAATATTAGCATCAATTTGTAAGTCATTATTAAATAAATAAGCAGCACCTAATCGTATAATGTTGTCACTGTAAAAATCACTTTTTTGTCCTTGGTATTCACCAAATATTGCCCATTTTTCGTTAATAGTATGTGTTGTAGTTACGAACCATCCAAAGGTAGGAACATCGGTGGTTATTTTATCAACAATAAAATTAGTGACTAAGACCCAACTACCGGCATTGCTATTATACCAATTGTTTTGTGTCATTACTACAAACTTAGGGCTAATAGTAGGATCTCCTTCAAAAGTAAAAGGGTTATCAGGGCTTACATAATTCATACCTACATATGCGGAAACTGCAGGAATTAAGCTTTTCCATTTAAAACGGTGTTGATCTTTCCAACTATTTAGGTTTATAGAATCTTCTTTAGGTCTTTTATAAGGGTCATAAATAAGATATTTTGCACCTATTGTATTATACTCAAAATCGGTACGTCTTATCTTTTCTTCATTGCCTCCAATGGTTTGTCTAACACCTTCACTTCTAAAACGACCATTTAAACGTATTTCCAGCTGTTCTATTAACAGACCATATCTTATGGCATAGTCAAATCCAAATACATTACTTTTAGTTTTTAATAGCTCATGCTTTTCTTTTCCAAAACCTAAACCACTTTCGATTTGTAATACATTATTTCCTACAGAGAATGCACCCTGAGAAGTACCAGGTCTGTTAGAATTAATTTTCTCGGTATACTGTGCCGATGTAGATAGCCCAAGTAGGAAAAGGCTAGCCAAAAGTAGCATTGATTTAGGACGCATATTTAATAGATTTAGGTCAAATATAGCAGATTTTATCATTTTTTTAGGAATGACCTCATCTATTTGTATGGAGAGTTTCCTATTTTTGAAAAAAAATAATATGCAAGAAGCTTCTTTTATAGGGGTATTGAAGGTAATTCTCATTCTATTATTAATATATTACGGATTAAAGATACTAACGCGTTTATTTGGTCCTCTATTGCTTAAATATGTAACAAAGAAAGCTGGAGAAAAATTTAAGCAGCAATTTAATCGATATCAACAACCTGATTCATCACCTAAGGATGAAGTTACCATTGAAAAAAAGTCAACTAAAAAATCCGGTAATAAAGATATCGGAGAGTACGTCGATTTTGAGGAAATTGACTAATTTGGCACTTTAGTCGCCTTAAGCGTATATTTGATTCCCTATTTTATTATTAATGCTTTATTTTTGAATGTTGTCTTTATTGATTTATTCCTAAAGATTGTATCAAAAATGTGTATAGTGGAAAATAAAAGCTATCGTTTTTGGTTACTCAATAATTACATAATATAAGACTTGTTCAAAAAATTGCTTACTACATGATGCCTTTCCTTAAAAGATTTTTACCACATTTACTTGTAATTATAGGTTTTATTATAGCTTCTCTTGCTTATTTTAATCCGGTTTTAAGCGGCAAGATGCTATATCAAAACGATATAAAACATTACCAGAGTATGGTGAAGCAACAAAATGATCACCGTGAAGCTACAGGAGAGGAAACCTATTGGAATAATTCACCTTATGGAGGTATGCCTACTTACCAATTAGGAGCAAAATTTCCTCATGATTATATGGATAAACTGGATCGAATGATCCGATTTTTACCCAGACCAGCTGATTATTTGTTTTTATATCTGTTGTCTTTTTATATATTATTATTAGTAATGCGAGTCCCATGGAAATTTGCGATCTTGGGGGCATTGGCTTTTGGTTTTTCATCCTATCTAATTATAATAATAGGAGTTGGGCATAATTCTAAAGCGCATGCAATTGCTTATTTTCCACTAGTGCTGGCAGGGATTTTATTGGTGTATCAGAAACGTTATATCTGGGGATTCATATTGACCGCATTAGCTATGGGATTAGAGATACAGGCAAATCATTACCAGATGACCTATTATCTGGGCTTATTAGCATTTGTATTTGGAATTGTCTATTTTATAGATGCTTTATTAAAAAAAGAACTCAAACATTTTTTCAAAGCATCTTGTTTGTTGTTAGTTGCTGCATTATTAGGACTGGCTACAAATGCTACAACATTACTTGCAACTTCAGAATATGCAGAAACTAGTATTCGTGGAAAAAATCTATTAGCAGAAGAGACTGCGTCTTCTTCAGAGAAAAATGGATTAGATTATGATTATATAACACAATATAGTTATGGTAAATTAGAATCTCTTAATCTTTTTATTCCTAAACTAATGGGTTTAGGGAGAGCTTCTGATTTGGGAACAGATTCTGCCTTTTATCAAAAACTAATTGAAATAGGACAGCCAAGAGAAGAAGCAAAATACTATGCTGATGTAACTGGACTATACTGGGGTGACCAGCCTTTTGTAGAGGCACCTCCGTACCTTGGAATAACCGTAGTTTTTCTTGCGTTATTGGGATTATTACTGGTAAAAGGAAGATTGCGATGGTGGTTAATTTCAGGAATGATATTATCGCTTACATTAAGTTGGGGTAAAAATTTGGAGTTTCTAACTCGTTTTTTTATTGAACATATTCCATTATATAATAAGTTTAGAGCAGTTTCTAGTATACAGGTGCTTTTGGAATTACTAGTGCCCATAGCAGCTGTTTTTGGAATTTATAAATTATTTGACGAGAAAATTTCTTTAGCAGAAAGAAAAAAGAAGTTTTTGATCTCTTTGGGTGTATTTGGAGGATTATGTATTATTTTCTGGTTATTTGGAGGTAGTCTGTTTAGTTTTAAATCGCTATCAGATGTTGAACTAGCTTTGAAACAACCTATTATTTTTGATTCCATAAAAGAGGATCGAATTACAATCATGAAAAGTGATACATTACGGTCTTTAATCTTTATTTTATTAACGGGGAGTGTCTTATGGTTTGTGTTAAAGAAAAAGTTATCACAGAATATCGCATTAGCCTGTCTAGGAGTCTTAATACTAGCGGATTTAGTATCTGTTGATAGACGTAGTGTGAATAAAGATGATTTTATTTCTAAGCGTGAGTATAAAAACTATTTCCAACCAACAGCGGTAGATACTGAAATTCTTAAAGATAAAACTTATTTTCGAGTATTTGATCAAGCTAGAGGATATATGAATTCTCACACAACATATTTTTTTAATACAATTAATGGATATTCTGCGGTTAAACCTAGAAGAATGGAAGACGTTTATTATGGCCACATTGAAAAAGGAAATCTAGAGGTTGTTAATATGTTGAATATAAAGTATGTAATTCAACAGAATGAAAAACGGCAACTAGATGTTCAGAAAAACCCATCAGCTAATGGAGCTGCATGGTTTGTAGAAGAACTGCAATTTGTAGATGATTATAAAGAAGAATTTGAAGCTTTAAGTACAATAAACACAAAGAAAACTGCAGTTATAAGAATTGATTATAAAACTGAGTTAGGGGCTTTTGATCCTGTAAAAGATAGTCTTTCTACCGTTGCTATTTCTAAAACAACACCGGATCATCTGGCATATAATGTATATGCCTCTAAACCAGGGTTTCTTGTTTTTTCTGAAACCTATTATGAACATGGGTGGAACGCTTATATTGATGGAGAATCAGAACCTATTTATCCTGTGAATTATTTATTAAGAGGTCTTAAAGTCCCTTTAGGAAAACATACGATAGAATTTAAATTCGAACCGCAAGTTGTAAAGACAGGTAGTTCAATCACATTAGGTAGTTCTGTTTTATTCTTAATACTTCTTATAGGAGCTATGTTTATAGAATATAAAAAACACAATTCGGTTTCTCAGAATGATGAATTATAATAGGTTTTGAAAGTATTACTTATTACATATTATTGGCCACCTGCAGGAGGTCCCGGAGTACAACGGTGGCTTAATTTTGTGAAATACTTGAAGGAATTTGGTATAGAACCAATAGTGTATATTCCAGAAAACCCTACATATCCCTTAGAAGACTCTTCTTTAGTATCTGAAATACCTGAAGGAATTACAATACTTAAACAGCCTATTTTTGAACCATATCGTTTTGCTAATCTATTCGCTAAAAAAGAAACAAAAACAATTAGTAAAGGAATAATTCCTAAAAAAGGTAAACAATCTCTTATACAGCGTATGTTACTATATATACGAGGTAATTTTTTTATACCGGATGCACGTAAATTTTGGATACAACCTTCTGTGAAGTATTTGAAAGGCTACATTGTCGACAATGAAATCCATACCATAATAACGACAGGTCCACCTCATAGTGTGCATCTAATCGGTAAAGAGTTAAAAAACCAGTTACCTATAAAATGGGTAGCTGATTTTAGAGATCCCTGGACTACCATAGGATATCACAAACAACTTAAACTTTCTAATCGTTCTAAGATGATGCATCAAAGAATGGAAAAAGAAGTGTTGCAATCTGCTGATCAACTTTTAGTAACCAGCTTTACTACTAAAATAGAATTTAGAGAAATAACGAAACGGCCAATATCAGTGATTACAAATGGGTATGATCATGAAGTGATGGCAAATACACCTTTAGATCAAAACTT
The DNA here is from genome assembly GCF_039539305.1 of Aquimarina addita. Taxonomy (NCBI): domain Bacteria; kingdom Pseudomonadati; phylum Bacteroidota; class Flavobacteriia; order Flavobacteriales; family Flavobacteriaceae; genus Aquimarina; species Aquimarina addita. The sequence goes on from NZ_BAABCW010000033.1 coordinate 13,477, forward strand.
CACAATTTCTCATATTGGCTCCTTATTATCCGGACGAAACCCAAAACAATTGTGGAGAGTGTTACAAAATCTCGTACAGGAATCTACTGATTTTGCCACATTCTTTCGTTTACAACTGGTAGGTGCGGTTAGTGAAGATGTATTGTTTTCTATAAAGGAAGCCGGATTATCTGATTTCCTGGATCTTTCAGGATATGTTTCTCATCAGGACGCTATTCGTATACAAAGTAGTTCTCAGTTATTACTGCTAATAGAAATAGACAGTCCGGAAACACGATGTATTATTCCGGGTAAAATTTTTGAGTATATGGTTGCTAAAAGACCTATTTTAGCTATTGGACCCAAGGGTGCTGATATTTCGAAGTTAATAGAGGAAACAAACACTGGTAGATTTTTTGAGTATCATGAGTACGATCAATTAAAAAAGCAGCTTCTTGATTATTTTCAAAAATTTAAACAAAAAGAACTTTTAGTTAGTACAACAGGAATAGAAAAATATAGTAGGAGGGAACTCACTAGAGAATTGTCTGAGGTATTAAAAAAAACTATAAATTTTTAGTGTACCTTATTATGGCTAGTAGTAAACTTGATCAAAATTTAATTAAAACTTTTGTGTTTGATACTCTACACTAAATATTAAATAGATACATGGGAATCGTACTTAATCAATCTATCAGAAATTTGATCGTAACCTGTATTGGTTTTGGGATTGGTGCTGTTAATACGTTGTTTTTGTTTACGAATTTTCTCGATAAAGAGTATTATGGGTTGGTGTCCTATTTATTATCTGCTTCTAATCTGATATGGCCATTAATGGCTTTTGGAGTTCATAATACAGTAGTAAAGTTTTATTCATCGTATACAAACTCACAGGAACAGAATCGTTTTCTAACGATGATGTTAGTTATACCATTTTGTATCGCATTAATTGTAGGAACTATAGGATGGGTTTCTTACGGGTATATTCTTGATTTTTTTGGAAAAGAAAATGAGATTATACAGTCCTATGCATGGACAATCTTTGTATTGGCGATCACGCTTTCTTATTTTGAAATTTTCTTTGCGTGGGCAAAGGTAAAATTGAAAAGTGTTTTTGGAAATATTATGAAGGAACTCTTTTTACGCATATGTACCATGATCCTATTGTGTGGAGTATATCTGGAAATACTAACAGTAAGTCAATTTGTATACGCGATTGTAGGTGTATATTGTATTCGATTGTTTATTATGATAGTATACGCATTGAGATTACATGAATTTGTACTTAGCATTACATTACCTACTAACTATATTTCAATTCTTAAATATTCTTCATTAATCGTAATTGCAGGATCTGTAGCTTCTTTATTAATTGATATGGATAAGACTATGATCGAACGCTTTTTACCGATAGAGAATGTTGCCAAATATGGAATATGTGCCTATATAGCCAGTGTGATTATTATCCCGTCTCGTGCTATGCATCAAATTACGTACCCATTAACAGCAAAGCTGATTAATGAGAAAAAAATTAATGAATTGAGCATTTTATATAAGAAAAGTTCATTAACCCTTTTTACTGTAAGTGGATTGTTATTTGTATTGATCATCTGTAACGTGCAGGAACTTTTTATGTTGATTCCTGATACGTATGAATTATTTATATGGGTAGTCATATTAATTGGTTGTGCTAAATTGTTTGATAATTTACTAGGTACGAATAATGCGATTTTATACAGTTCTGATTATTATAGAATTGTATTAGTAATTGGAATGGCAATGGCGTTTATCGCTTTTGTATTAAATTGGATATGTATCCCATATTTTGGTGTTATGGGAGCAGCAATTGCAACTTTTGTAGCAGTATGTTGCTATAATTTATCTAAGCTATCGATAGTGCAGCGTAAATTTGGCATGCATCCTTTTTCTAAGGGTACTTTGCTAATATTTTTATTAATTGTGTGTTTTGTGATGGGTTTTTATTTTTGGGATTTTAGCTTTCATCCTCTATTAAATATTAGTATCAAAAGTATATGTATTAGTGGTGGATATTTGGGTTTAATTATTTGGTTTAATGTGTCACCAGATATTACAAATATCGTTACCAGTTTATTTAAGAAGTCTGAAATTGGATAAATAGTATGAAGTGAGATCAAAAAAATAGACTCATATAATCTTCCTTTTATTATTCTTTATTGTCGTTAATTTTAATAGCTATGCTATGTAAGCTAAATAGCTTGTAGTGCCTAAAAAAAATATTACATTTTTTAGTTTACAATAAAGGTAGACATTAGAATAAGATATACTAAAAAGAAAATCCCCCGAGGTGCCTATGGCATACAACTCTGGGGGATTTTCCAACTAACCAACCAAAAAATTAATTTCTTCTTGTTTTTATATTTTAACTTCTACTTCTTGCAGAAGTTGATCTTGAATTATTAGAACTTGCTTTTCTACTAGAAGAAGTGCTTCTTTTTTGCGATGCAGCTCTAGCTTTAGAAGAAGTTGTTCCTCTACTTGTAACTCCAGTATTATTAGAACGTTTTGATGTGTTTCTAGATGTAGTTGCTCTATTAGTCTTATTAGCATTAGATCTAGTTGTAGTAGCTCTTTGTTTAGTTGCTGTTCTATTACTTACTACATTTTTTCTATTTGTATTAGAACGGTTCGCTACTGTATTTCTAGTATTTTGACCTGTTCGTGCACTAGTTCTAGACGCTGTTGATCTACTTGTAGAACGTGTATTCACTTTTGCTGGTGTACTTCTAGTCACTGCTCTTGATCTTGTTGTAGGAGCAACTCTATTGTTTCTCGATACATTATTAGATCTGTTTCTGGCAGTACTATAGTTACGATCATTTCTTTTATACATCGCAGTTCTCTGATTACGATTTCTATATGCTAGATTTCTTGCTGTATTTACTCTAGTTCCTCTGTTAAAATTGGTTACTCGACTATTAGGTCTGTAATAGGTACGGTTTCTATAAGGTTGTGCATAAAATCCATTATGGTAATTGTTTCTAAATACGGTAAAAGAGGCTCTATATGGTGTATAAAATCTTCTATAAGGTCTATTATATACAATACATCTAGTAGCTAACGGAATTGTAAAATATGCATGAAAAGGTCTGTATACATAACGTCTGTTATAGTTATTAATATAGCCTGTATAGTTTACAAAATTACCATATCTGTTATAGTTCACATATAATCCACCTACTTGTGCTACTCTTCCGAAGTTGTTATAATTAATATAAACATCTCCAGCTTGACTTATTCTACCATAATAATCGTAGAATACAGGAACATTTTCGATCTGTACTACTGCCCCATAATCATCATATTGTACATAAGCATCATAATTGTATCCTGAATTAAAACTTATATTTACTCCTGGACGGTTAATGTTAACACTTACTCCTGAGGTTCTCTGAGGGTTTACATAAAAATCAAATTGACCATCTGCATATACAGAGAATTCTACGCCATTTTCATTAAAAATAAAAGACTGCCCATTATTGTAAGCATAATTAGTAGATGTTTCTGTCTTATCAAATGCATTAGCAGAAAATGATGCCACTAATAAACCAGTAAAAAGTATAATTAAATTTTTCATAATCTTTGGTTTTAAAAAAGTAAAGAAGTTCAATTTCGTTACTCTCTTAACTACTATCAAGCAGCGTGCCAAAAATTATAACTATAAAGAATGTAGCATCATTTTAAATTTATTTTTTGATTTAAATTATTGTTTTTTAGATAGTTAATTTATTTTTTTTAGTATAATTGATTTATCAGGTATTTTTTTTAACGATACCTTTTTACCTAATTCTTTTTTGCTGAATTGCGATCATCGTATTATGTGCTTGTAAAACTTCTTTATATTTCTCTGTAGATAATCCTCCTGGATTGATTTGATATAACATATCTTCACCTTCATTCTGAATGGAAAGAAATAATACATTTTATTTAGATTTCCAGATTGTAAAATGATTTTCAAACCCTTGGCAAAAAGGATTAGAATCCATAAAATCATTGTAAACTGCTCAATCAATATCTGTTAAGATCGCTATAGACAATTTTATAGTGCTAATTCAGTATTCGGTTCTAGTTCTAAGAGTTTACTAATTTCTGTTGTGTATTGACCTTTTTTTGGAAACTAAGTTGTTGAATTCTTTTTCTATGGAATTATCCATTTCTGTATTTTCTTCAAAAGGAATTATTGAGTATGCTAGCCTTAGGAATTTCATTTTTTTAGAAACTCATCAAACAATTGTTTTAAGCTTTTTCTTCTTTTAATATTAAATTTTAATTATTGTTCTAAAATTCATAGATTTTGATATAGTATAGTTTTACTAGTCAAATAGATTTCCGTCTATTTCACTTACTCTAACTAATTTATTTCCATTTTTAAGAATGATTTGTAATCCGTGCTCTTCTGCCCATCTACAATTCATTAATAACTTAACATAAATATCTTTATCATTGAGGTATCTGTCTTTTGTGATGACAACTTCATAAAGAAAAATATGTTCCCAAATTTTTTCTTGAGATGTAAGATGTATAAGAGGTTCCATTTGTTTGATGGCGCTTGTCATCCACTTTGGAGCATCATTAGCAGATTTGTAAACCTTTAGAGTTTCCAGATATCCTACTGCATTATTAAAATCTATCCATTGTGTATAAGTGGTTTGCTCTATTTCTTTTTTAAGACTTTCAGAGTACTCAAATAAATTTTGAATAGCATTATCTGTTTGTTTCTGATTGTATATTCCTCCATAATCAGAATGATCAACCATAAAGGGTACTTTAACATCAGGAAAAAGAGGAATTGATACAGGGGTTTCTGTAATCCAATCCTTTTCCAAAGGCCAATCTTCTGTATTTTGTTTTAAAAGCCCTAAATGTTGTAATTTCATATCTATTAATAGGTGTGCTTGATTCCATTTTCTTCAGCATTACGAATTGCTATTTCCATAAGAGTATTTAATTTGAAATCATATATTATAAGTGAATTTTATAGTTCCTTAATGGCTGCACTGCATCAACTTCATCAGAAGGAGCTTGAGAATCCATAAGTCTTGCGATTTTAATATATCCATGCTCATAAATTGATTATACCTGTTTATAAACCTTCAGAGAAGTATTATTAAATTCTTAGTTACTTCTGTAATTTTTAATTTTTCAACTTTTTCTATATGTTCATTAACACGAGTGATTTTGACAGTTCTTATATAGGTTGCATAACAATCTACAGATTATTCACACCATTTATAAAAACTTTTAAAGATTTAGCTTTTTTTGACTCTTTCATTATAGCGATATCTTTAGAACCTATTAATCCAAATGAATTAGTATTTAATGTGATACTGTCAAAGTAATTTTCTGGAGTATCAAAATTACAGGATGTAAGAAATATAATTAATGTTGTTAAGAATAAAAGTGTTTTTCTCATGAGATTGCTGGACTACCTGTTTTATGTATTATATATGATTTAATATTTTGATATTCTGATTTACTTTCTAATAAATTACTTAAAATTGCACGCTTACCACCATTATATTTGATAGTTAAAATAATATTATTACTTACTTTAGTTTCGTTTAGAGATATAATATCGCCATATTTAATGTTAGTTTTTTGTCTTTTTAAGCCTACTGGTGGAATAAGTATAGACTCTTCATTCAATACAAGAAATTCTGTTTGATGAAGCTTAAAGTATATCCCAATAATACTAGCAATAACAAATAAAAGGCTTGCCGTAAAAAGTATCCAGTAGAAAATGGTGGCACCCATTTCTGATAATTCAATAACTCTATTGATTACAACTCCTTTTTTATTGTAAACAGCTTTCGTTAAAAAAAGAATCGCAGTCGCACCAAATAATAATAACCCCAGAATGATACCAGTCCAGCTACTTTGATATGCATATTTTTTTTCTTGTTGATTCATTTACGACTTATTAATTTTATTAAACATGATACATACACCTATTATATTTCTGAAAATTGTTTATGGATATAATTTGGCACTTCCTCTTAAGGTATCTTTACTTTAGTTTTTTTCTGATTGCTACACTTAATCCAATAAGAAGAATGATACCTATAACATAAAAAAACCAGCTATTTGATGATTTAGGCATAACCTTGGGGTTCTTTACAGGAATAGATTGATTATTATGTAGTAAGGAGTCAACTGTTTCTTTCGCCTTAGCGTTAGATATTTTATTGTTTTTATTTTCGGTTCTATAATTTACTGTTGTTCCTACCAGAGTATCAGTTAAATATTCGTGGTTATTACGCCATTTTGCAGATGCTTTTTGGATTCGTTCTCCCAGTACTGGTTCTGAGTAGTATTTTTTGCCAAATTCTATTTCAGGTTGTTTACCTTGCGCAATCCATTTGATTTCATCATTTTTTATACGATTAAAAAATTTTTGACCGAGTATCCGTTCTTCTTGATACATAGCTTCTAAATCTTTGATAGTAAATTGACTTCCGCGTTTCTTTGTGTACTGATGAAACAATACATACTCTACTCTTTTACGATAGACTTTTTCTGCTTGTTTATTTTTGCAGTCATATGATGCTTTTAGATATGCTCTTGCGGCTAATTGTCTAGCCCCATCTTTCCAACCTGTAGCCATTAATAAATCGCCTAGTACTTCAGCCAGAATAGGAGAATCCGTATTCCCGAATTTCATCATTCCCATAATACCAATAATTGCTTCTTTGAGTTTTTTATGAGGAAGCATATTAGATCTCTTATCAGATGGGATTTCAAATTTTTCATCTTCAATACTATTAATTGTGTCTAAATGTTTATTTAATAAAAAGGTATAAAAGTTATCTAATTGTTTAGGATTGGGGAGTGCTTCAGGGTTTTTCTGAAATTTTGATGCAAGAGGCAGTGGAATTTTACCATTCACTTTTTTAGAAAAAACATATGCTGCCAGGTGTCGTTGATAAATTTCTCTACCAAAATGAGCATTGGGATTCACATCAATTGCTCGATCAATATAAGTAATACCGGATGCTAAGTCACCATTATGGATATAAAAGGTTCCTAAATTGGCAAGTGTTTCATATCTGTTAGGTTGTATTAATAGTTGCGAGTGACCAATCTTTATAGCCTGTTTATCATTTCCCGTTTTGGAATAGGAAACAGCTAAATCATCCATTAATGAAAGACTATCCGAGTTTGTTTGTAGCTTCTCTTCTCTATCTTTGATACGCCAAAAATGATATTCCTGAGAGTGTCTTAAAAAATTTCCAGATAATAATTCTATGATGTTAGGGAACCGTTGCCGTTCCATCTCCACGGTATCGTAATCCCAAAAACAGGCAAAGATTACACTTCCTGTAGAGAGAAAAAAAAGTAGTAAAAAGAATTTGTATTTCATTAGTAATATAAATATGCTAATAATATTTGATGATCAATTTACAAAAGTTCTAAAAACTATATGTACCATTTTATAAATTGGAACTCTTATATGCTTCATGTTTTAGATATTTGGTTTATGAATTATGTGTCAAAATGATGCATTGATGTATTGTGAATTGAAAATATATCACAGATACAAGGATTATTAATTTAATGCATTATTATGCCAATAATAACAGTTACAGAAAGAAAAGAGTGTTATAAAGAGTTTGGGAGTAGGTTAGTTTCTCCATATAGTGATGTTAATGAGCCTATGACAGTGGGCTTATATAAGCGTATTATAACTACAGCCATAATTCAGAATATAAAAAAGAAGCCTATTGTTGTTTTCTATTTGCAAATTGATGGTAGAGAAATACCAAAGCGAGATTGGACGCACGAAATGAAAAAAAGTGCTGAGCAATATGCAAAGGATTATCTTGTCCCTGATGCGGGTAAAAAATATTCTTTACTTGGAAAAATTTTATTTTCTTTTGCTAGTATTGGTGTTTTAGCTGCTGGTGCTTCTATTTTTTACATATTATATTTTTTCGCACCACGGCAAAAATTAAATTTTGAGGAATTTGTTGCCATACCAAAAGTGGGTGATAAGTATTACGGATCAATACGTCAAATTATAGATGAGAATAAGACACCTAAGATGTTACATGGATGGATAAAAATAATATCTGTAGTTCCAGAAGATAGTATCATTAGTTATACCACAAGCACTAGGTTAGGAGGATTAACTTTTGAAACTTTTGATGCAGAACATAACAATTTTACTACAACTATTTTAACTGGTAAATTTAATGCAAGAGAAAATAAACAGAAAATTAGCATTATTTCATCAGACAGAAAAAATGTATTTGAATGTCAGGTGATTAGTAATGAAACTAAAAATTATAAAATTACTGCAAAATAGTTTTCTTATTTATGGAATTACTTCAAAACAGCCCTTTACATCGTGAATATCCTGTGAAAAAAGACTCTTTTTTGAAAGCATATCAATATTTAGAACCCGGAGTTCAAATTCTTATTTCAATTATTGGTATCGTAACTATATTCTTTCTTTTAGTAATAATTATGGGGGTTTATGAGGTCGTAAATATGCCTCGTCAAGATGATGGGATGTCGTTTCAATACTTATTAGAAACTGACTTTTTATTTATAATATTTGGTGTCTGCGCAGCTTTAGTTTTCTTGTACGTATTTCTAAACAAACAGCGAGAGGTAAGTGTAAAAGAACAGTTAATGTATTATGAGCTAGGAAACGTATATCCGTTAAATACAGAACAAAAAATGGCATTACGTCTTAATTTAGTCAATGTTTTTTATTTTGGGAATTGGTCAGAGACATTAGAATATATGCCAACAAGTATAAGATTACAAGGAAAAAAGTTTAAACCTAAAACATTTGATATTGAAACAGAAAAATTAGCACAACAGTTATTGAATGAAAATTGGGGTATCCTTCATAAAAAGCATTTTTATGATATGGTAGGACAATTATTTGATGGTATGCATTCTCAGTTTTTTGCTAGCGAAATGCTATCAGATGTCGCAACAAATATGATAAGTCGCCTTTCTGGTTTGATAAAAAAATCAGAAAAATATATTTGTAACACTAATATATCTAGTCATAATAAACCTAAGCAATTTATCTGGGGTTTTGATTTATGGCGTGTAATCCCTATGAGTAGAGATGCATTTATGGCAGGTTATATAACAGAAGAAGAAGCATGGAAAGAAATTTTGAGAGCATCAGGACTGATCTATTATCTGTTCGATAGTCATGAGGATTTTTATAATAACTATCGATTAGGTAATGCCTATTGGAGTAATGATTTTAAAACTACTTCAGAACGAATAGATCGATGGTGTTATTTTGACAAACATTGTGATTGGCCTTTACGTCACCTGGCATGGACTCGATCAGAATTTATAGAGTTGCCTGCGATTATGGAATCTAACTTTAAGGAATATCTGGATCAACAAAAAAATATCAACAACAATTCAATTGGATTTAGAAAATAACTAACTAGGTATATCTTTTGTGTAAATGTATAGGACACCATAGAAAACCTGTAACTTTAGTAAAAAAAATCATGGAAACAGAAACGAATAAAAATAAATCTAAAGAAGATGATTTTGCCACATTGATTCAGGATTTATATACTTTTAAGAAAAAATTAGATCCTTTTAGACGTATGACTTTTTTACCTGTTACAGAAGAGGTAAAACTAAGGTTTTCCAGTGAATCCAAAATAGGCGGGTTACCTTATTTGCGTAATGAGAAAGATTGGCCTGTTTGTCCTATCTGCAGTAAAAATCAAGATCTTTTTTTGCAATTAGACCTCAGTAAATTACCTAAAAATGAACAAGAAGGATTGTTACAATTGTTTTATTGTACGTCCGGTGAGGGAGAATGCGAAAATATGTTTGGTGCTTTTGATCAAAATAAAACGATACGTAAAATTGAGGTTCAAGGTGCACCTGTTAAGGTGAAACCTAATATAGATAAGTTATTTAGAGAAAAAGTAATCACCAGTTGGGAAACGCATTATGAATATCCTCATCCAGAAGAATACAATGTACTTGGCATTGATAAACTTGTATACGATGATATAAGCGATATTCTGGATGAGCGCGGGATTACATTGCCTATTCGTAAGGATAAACTTTATGGATGGCCATATTGGATACAGGGCGCGGTATATCCATTTGACAGAAAAACGAATACTCAGATGCAAGTTATTTTTCAATTAGCTGCTCACGATAATCTTGGATATGGATTTGGTGATGGAGGCATTGGTCACTTAACCCAAAGTATAGATAATGAAAATGAATTTGGTTTTGTCTGGGCTGGTCATTAGTATTTTATGACCGAAAGTATCAAAAGCTGGCAGAGATTTACTTTATGTAGTGAGGTTTATGCAAGAATATATTCTCAGATTTAATTGAAAATGTATTTCTATATAGAAAAATGAAAAAGGGTAAAATGTTTAACAAATACATATTACAAGTAAGTTTACTAATCGGAGTAGGAATTTTTATAAATCGCTCACTATGGATTGAATCCGTTAAAATTCAATATACTGATAAGGATAAAAAAGTCTCTTATAAAACTCAGGAACGTGAATTGAAGCATGGGGATTTAATTTTTCAGACATCTTTATCGAATCAAAGTTTAGCAATACAAATTGCCACGGATTCTAAATATTCTCATGTAGGAATAATTTATAAAGAAGGGCAGGACTTTTTTGTCTATGAGGCAGCTAAATCTGTCCAATTGACTCCCTTACATATATGGATTGCAAGAGGTGAAAACAAAAAATTTGTAGTTAAAAGATGGAATCAAAGTAGCAAATTTTTGACTAAAGAAGGTATAAAAAAAATGAAAATGATCGGGGAGAAATATTTAGGAAAAGAATATGACCTAAAATTCGAATGGTCAAATGATCGAATTTATTGTTCTGAGTTAGTTTGGAAAATCTATAAAGAAACTTTTGATGTAGAAATTGGACAGTTAGAAAGAATAAAAGATCTTAATTTATCCAGTGAAACAGTAAGAACTAAATTAAAAGAAAGATATGGAAATACTATTCCAATGGAGGAGTTAATCATTACACCAGATCGTATGTTTAAATCAAAAAAAATAGGGGTAATCACTTCTAATTGAGGTTGTAGAGTGAAAGCGTTAATGCGTAGTACAAATTAAAAAAAGAGATTTTTTATAGTTTATACTGATATTATGGAAAAGGACTTAGCGATATTAGATACTTATTTGAGAAAAATGAGACCAGCTTATTATGAAACTTTACAAGAAGGATTATCAAAAGATCAAATTAAAAGAATAGAGGTTATGTATATGATACTCCCAATGCTTAGGACAGGATAAAGATATTTTTAATTTCTAAGAAGCCATTTGTTTTTGATAAAATATTTGATTTGGAGGTACTTTTCCGATTTCAGTATGTCTTCTTTTGGTGTTGTAAAACTCAATATATTCTTTTACTTTTTGATATAAATCTAATCCACCATTAGGGGGATTGAGATATATTTTCTCATATTTTAGTGATTTCCAAAACCGTTCTATGTATATATTATCAAGAGCTCTGCCTTTCCCGTCCATTGAGATTTGTATCTGGTGCTTTTTTAGAGCAGTTATATATAGATCACTTGTATATTGCGAACCTTGATCTGAATTATGGATTTTAGGGGTTCCATATTGCTCAACAGTATTATTTAATAATTCGGTACACCATTCTGCACTCATTGAATTAGAAACACTCCAGTTCAATATTTTTCGGCTGTGTACATCAATGATAGCAGCCATATACATAAATCCACGAAACATAGGGATATAAGTAATATCGGTTTGCCAAACCTGATTAGGGTGATCAATCTGAATGTTTTTCAATAGATATGGATAAACATAATTCGTTTTATCTCTAATAGTTGTTTTTGGTTTACTATAAATGGTTTGAAGCCCCATTAGTTTATAGAGCCTTCGGATTCTCTTGATATTGACACGATATCCTAAATCTAAATTAAGATAATCGGTCATACGCTCTACGCCATAATAGGGATGTTCTAAAAAGTACCTATCGATCTCTTTCATCAACTTTAAATTTAATAGACTCTCGCCTTTAGGTT
>NZ_BAABCW010000034.1:0-16679 GCF_039539305.1 Aquimarina addita
AAGCCTGCAGGTCCAGATTGGTGAGTCGTGTAGGGATGCCACCATCCAGAAATATAGGATTTGCGCCTATCACTACATCACTACTCTGTACGGATACTCCCGAATTATTCTCCAGATAAAACTTAAGACGTACCTGTCGGTTCGCTTCTGTAATATCTGTGAGCAATAAATTAAGAACCCGTTTATCTGTAACAGCGGTATTGTATTCTGATAATTTTAGACTATAAGATGGTACTACCTGTGGGGTCACATTAACAGGAAATACCTGTGAATGAACATAAAGTGTACTTACTAAAAAGAATAGAAGCATTCTTCCTGTGAAGATATCTTTAATAATGTTAGGGTACTGTTGTTTCATATAGTGCTATATCATAAAGGCAGGCTATTAGTAAACAACAGCCTGCCGATTCTTTTCTAATTATTATTGTTTTTCATAGATATATCCATAAATTTGTACAGATCCATCTTGTTGTTCTACTTCTTCACTATATACCAAATCCATTCTCCCTAATAAAACGGTAATCGTGTCGTCAAAATCATTATACGTTAACGTATAACTTCCACTATTATTCACATCCGCATTCTGCACATAAGTACCTAAAGAGGTTTCATCTATTTCGCATGCTCCTGAGCTATCATTCGCACTATAAAATGTATTGGTAAAAGTACCATCCTCCCTAAATACGAAAGTTTCTAATAGATCGCAGGCTTCTAGTGTGCTTGTTTGATCTTCGTTTTCAATCCTAAATTCGACGAGTTTCCATTCACCTCCTACTAATGTATCTGCTCCTGATTCTTCATCGTCATCTCCACAACTAAAAGATAATAGAGATACAAATACTACTAAGCAGGTTAAAAAAAGTTTTTTCATTGTTTTTGAGTTTTAAAAATTAAAATTGATTTTGAATTATTTGTTATTTGGTTTATGTTCATCATTATGGTGCAACTTTCTGCACCTTGATATCGACTAATATATAAGAATTTTGTCCATCGATCACAAATGCTTTGATTTTAATTGCTCCTTTTTTCCCCGCTAGCGGGGGGTCTTATCCTCATGGAACGGACACAGGCATTGTCGGTTTTTATTAATCTTGTGATATTGTAATGCGCTACTACTGCCTCTATAGACAACTGTTGCTTAATCTCGGCTATCTCCATCGCTCACTGGTTCTATGATTAATAACTGTTCTCTAGTAGTAACAAGTACTTGTGTACCAATGTAAAATCCTAATTGTTTGAACCAATTACCCGATAATCTCAATTCGGGAACAGCTTTATAATTTGAAAAGCGATGTTTACCGCTAATGCGTAAGTGACGATTCATTTTTGTGGACATAATTAAAAATAAATTCACTTTATCGCAACTATAATATTGATTATTTCGCAATAAATTGACATAAGTACACTTTTTCGCTATTTTTGAGGAAGTAAAGCCACTATTTATGAATCTGGGAGAGATTATTAAGAAAATCAGAGAGCAAAAAGGATTGTTACAGAAGCAAGTTGCCACTGAATTAGGTATTGGATATACTAATTACAATAAAATGGAAAATGGTAATCGTGAACCTTCCGTAAAAGAATTACAGCTGTTGGCTAAACTATTTTCTATGACTACCGATCAGATTTTAAATTTTGAAGGACAGACACCCCTAGAAGTTACTATTGAAGATAAAAAGGATTTTGAAAAAATAAATCTTAATAATCAACTCGAAGAGGAGGATAAACAAACAGTCTTTAAAATTATAGATACTATGCTAACCAAGAAAAAGTTTAAAGACTTCTTTGATAAAAACGTAGCTACATTGTGATTTGGTTTACTGCGGACACTCATTTTGGTCATAAAAATATTTTAGACTACATAAATAGACCATTTTCATCTCTTGATGAGATGGATGAAGTACTTATAAAAAATTGGAACGATAAAGTAAAACCTAGTGATGAAGTATATCATTTAGGTGATGTAGCATTATGCTCACCCAATAAACTCAAAAAAATATTAGAGAGACTTAATGGTAAAATTTATCTAATAAAAGGGAATCACGAAAAATCTACAGAAGCTTGCAAAAATAGGTTTGAGTGGATTAAAGATTATTATGAACTAATAATGCTAGATCCTGATGGATTTAAAGGACAGCAATTAGTTGTATTATTTCACTATGCGATGAGAGTATGGAAAGCTTCGCATCATTGTACATATCATATTTACGGGCATTCTCATGGAGAGCTGCCAGACGATCCTAATTCCCTTTCTTTTGATGTTGGCGTAGATCGCCATAACTACGCTCCTATAAATTATCAAGACATCAAAAAGATAATGAAAAATAAAAATTGGATTAAACCTCTTTTGAGGGAAGAGTAGATCTATTATCAAAGTAAATTAAGTCTTTTGAAATTTGATTACCATCATCATCTTCCTTAAAATAAACCAAATCGAATTCTCCTTCTAACTCTATTAATTTTTGCTTTAAAGAATTCAATATAGCCAGTAAATTTTCTTCATTTTTAGTACTAATATCTATTTTATATTCTTTTTCATCAAAAGTATTAATATAAAATTCTAATTCTTCATTTTCTAATTCGATATCATATCCAAATAATCTAGGGCGCCCTTTAATATTTGGAAACAAAATCTTTATCTTTTCATGTAATTCACTGCTAATCACATTCTCAAGACTACCTAAACACCTATAATAGCTCATTTTATAATTTTAAAAATGGTTTTAAATCAAAGCCACTTCCAAATGGTTGTACTGCTATATTTTCAATATTTAAGTTTGAAAATTTATTAGCTAAATCATTTTTCTGTACTCTAAAATTAGGTATAATATTCTTTTTCCCCCTTTGCATTAATTATTTGCCTCTGAATAGTAAAAGCAAAATTATCTAAATTAGATTTCGTATACTGACTACTATTTTGGGTTATATCACTAGCTAAATTTTTCAATTCTGAAGATGTCATATTAGAAATATCAACATTCATTCCATCTTTAGTAATTGCTCCATTATATTTAGCTTTAATAAAATTATCAAAATCAGATTAACTTACCATAGCTACTAAATCTACATCACTAGCATCTGGAGATCTTAAAGAAGAACCCTGAATCCTAACATCTGAATTTGATATACCTATTGAATTAAGTCTATTTTTAAGATCTGACTTAAATCTATTAAACTCAACAATATCTGCAAACTTGTATGGATACCCTCGTTTTTGTACCACATTTACCCAGTTATCCATTTGTTTCATTAATCCATCTGCATCAATCAGTTTTGCATCTCTACAGCTTATAAATAGTAAATCATCAATAACATCATCAGAAAGACCTAAAGCTTTCCCTTTTTGGATAATAGCACTTATTTGCTCATTTGTATGCTTTAAAACAAAACCTGACGCACTGTTTACTCGACTACTTAACTTTGATTTAAAGGCTGATAATAAATCACCCCCAGCATTACTGATGTCTTTTACGCTACCACAACTATTTTCAGTTAAAATAAAAACCTCATTGGCAACTAGATTTTGTGTGCTAAAAATCGTTAGTACCAGTACAATGAGTATGTTGTAAAACTGCTTCACAAGGATAAAGATAGGTAAAAATTCTACTGCTAAAGCCAGCCGCATCACCAAACCTATCTTTACATAGTTGTATTATAGTAACTCCTCCTATCGTCGGGTACTATAATACAACTATGTAAAATAGGCCCGCACCAACAACAACTATTTAAAAATCTGACTTTTAACAGGCTATTTTTACGGAATATATTATATTACTATCGAGGTATAATCGTATCTTAGACGTGATCTGGTAGGCTTTGGGGGCATACTGACTTTCTTCAGTTGTAGAAATGGATAAAGTAACCGCTAAACGTATTTTAGAGGTATCTAAATTTAACGAAGAAGATAAAAACCATATCTTCTCCGTTATCGATGCCTTTATAGCTAAAAGAAAAATTCAGTCGATTTTGTGACTTTCGGATAATAGTAAGCCTAAAAAATAGTGGTTTAGATTTAATCTGTTAAATCTTCTTCATGTACCTGCCAATTATAGTCAGTTTTAAATACTATTTTTTCCCTTAATTCTCGATGGTTTTCGTAAAAAACTTCTCGGTATTCTTCTAACTTTTTATCCTCATTTAATACAATACTTGATAATTGTTTTTTATTATCATTAAAATTGAAAATCGTAGTGCTTTTTAAAATTTGGTTATCAAAAGACTCTAAAATTACAGTATTTTTGAAGTGTTTTACCGTAAACATAAGTTTATCCTGATGATTTAACTTATGGTATTCTTTAATTGAATCCATAGAAATTACATCATGATAATAGATACCGTTTTCGTCATTCATATCATAACGTTTTGAAATATTGACGGATAGCGATTCTTCAAAATAAGTTTTAAAATAGGTATATGGATTATCGCTTAAATTAATTTCATCCTCCTTATCCAGAAAGAAAAACCATTTGTGATATAAGTATGTCATAGTATTATTTCAGTTTTAAAAAAGGACCAACATCCAAATTACCAGAATCTCCAATAATTGATATTTGTAGTTTGTCAACTCTAAATTTCTCTGTGAAGTTTTGATTAAATGCCTTTTCTATTTCATCATACGCTTCAATACCAAAAGCTTTTGAGCTTTGCGAATTAGTCGAAAACATATCTAGACCACCTATTTTACCATTTTTACCAATTCTATTTTGAATTCTAATGTTAGTGGAAGCACTTTTAAATCTTTTAACTAAGTTATTAAAGGTAGATACATCTACTTTAATAGCAATATCTAAGTCCCCTGTTTTAGATATATCAGAAACTCTCAAAGAACTACCTTGAACAAAAATAGAAGAATCTGGAAGATTCCATTTTTTTGTTCAAGACTTAATAACACTACTGAATTTCTCATACTCAATAAGACTTTTAAATAAATTAGGATAGCCTCTATCTTTGACTGCTTTCCAAAAATTACTCTGAGAAATTAATTCTTCTTTACTAAATGCTTTAGAATCTCTACAACCATTTAAAATAATATCTTCTATTTCATTATCTGGTAAATCAAGTCTTTTACCATTTTCTATTATTTCTTTTAATTCATCATCTGCATAACGCATCGTCATTCTAGTTTCTCTAGAAATCCTATCTATTAATCTAGTTTTAAAAGTATTTACAAAACTACCCCCAGCGTTATTGATCTTCGCAACAGCAGTTTTATACTTCCCTTGAGTGTCTTTCATAATATCAAACACCCGATCAGAGATCGTACGCCCATCATCCATCTGTACAATCATACCATCTGGAGTCACTAACTGACCTACTGGTTGCAAATTATCATCAATACTTTCTAAGAACACGCGCTCTAAGATAATCAATTTTTCTTTGGTCATTCGAGCTATTTCCTGCCCGTTTACAATAATAGCAGAAACTGTATCATCAATACGTTTAATGGTTACCTTAAGCAGTTCTCCTGTAACTTTTAACCCCTTAATGAAATTAGCATATGCCTTGGGTAAGTTTTTAATAGATGTCAAAGTTTTAGAGGTAATTTTACCTGTCGTTAAGAAAGCCTTAGCTTCTCCTACGCCAAAGAAAAAGATACCACCTCAAAGATTAATTTACCTTGATTGTATCTTGCCTGAGGGCTAAGAAAAGAAAAAGGAATATCACAAACTGATCTTGCCAAACAGCTTGGTATTCATAAAAATGTGTCGGGCAGGTACGAGCGGAACGAGGTAAAACCGACCATAGAAATTGCCCGTAATATCGCCGATATTTTAGATGCTTCTTTGAATTACTTGACGGGTAAAACTGATGTGGAAATGGATAAAGTAACCGCTAAACGTATTCTGGAAGTGTCTAAATTTAACGAAGATGATAAAAATCATATGTTCTCCGTGATTGATGCATTTATAGCTCAAAGAAAAATTCAATCGATTTTATAAGCAATAATCAAGTTATAATATTACTAATTTTAAGAAGATGATTCAATCTTGTTGAGGAATATATTTAGCATAAGTACCTGTAACGGTCTGAAAAACTGCTTTACCTTCATCCATCGTTTCTAAAGCCTTTTCAAATTTTGACAAATTTATAGATTTGTTTCCTGCCATATTAGGATATAAATCTTCTGAAGTTGTGGAAACAAAATTTTCATATGTTATGTCATCTCCTACTCACAATCTTTTAATTTTATCTAATTCTGCTTTCCCATTTCTTCCATAACTCCCTTGATGACTTTCGAAATTTCCATTAACTTTAAAACTTGATTCAAGATTTTTAGCAACACTTTTTAAACATACTTTTTTTAGAAAGTTTTGAGTTAAATTTCCTGACGGAAATTGTAAAAAAGAAAGTTGTTTTTGCTTAGTAGATTCTTCTTGAAAACAACGTAAAGCTAACTACTCTTTTTCTGCTGATACTTCTTTAAAATCTTGTTCTGAAAATGATTCTATTTCCTCAATTTCCGTAAGAATTACTTTTACCTCTACTTGATTAAATAAACCACAAGTAGAGATAAAAGAAATGATAGTATATGCTTTAAAAAACTCATCTAATATTCGATTACGGGGGAATCAACACCTCCCATTGAGTTAATCAACATTAAATTGAGCCATTTGTAAGCTTCTTCATCTGTATTTTCATCCAATGGGAGATTTGACGTATTATGTATCAAGTAGAGTGGTCTCCCTTTTTCCAATTCTCTATTTACTATGATCAAAACCACTTTTTCCCAATTTTCGTAATTGTTGTTAATCAATGACTCTCTTAAGTTCTTAATAGCTTCTTTATAAAAACTATCTTTAAAAAACTCACCTAGAACGCTTTTCAATTTATTTTCTACTTCCATATTATTCATATAAAGGGTAAGCACTATCCAAAATATATCCATCAGGATTTGTAGGATCTTTTTTAATGCTATTCTTACTTTACTAGATTCTACTTTTTTACTACTGGATTTCTTCTAGTTCCTGTATTTGTAAAACCTTCGCCAATCTTACTTCCATAGTCAAAGTCTAATTCAAGATAATCATCACTAGTACTAAAGTGATTAACTATAGTAGACTTATGTTGCTGAAATGCTTTACTTACTACATCTTGATGTATGGCATAAGAATCAAACTTTAATGCAGATCTCGACTGGGGCATAGATGAATGAGTACCTAAAACTCTTTGCTTCATTTCTTTCATACTAAGGTCTGATCCGTGTCTCGCTTTAGAATGTCCTCCAAATAGCTCTTCAACTTCAATATTTACTCTATCTACACGTCTATTCTGAACATATTTTAAGACTCAGGATCGCGTTTTAATATTGCATCGGCTCCTAAGCCGTCCAGTTTCTTCCACGCACCCACCAATCCCTCACTTAACTCATCAATGAATTTAGTGAAATTAGCGGAATCTGCAATATCATCTAGCAGTTTTACAACATCATGTACCACAAGGGCAATATAGCCGTATAGAAAATGGTAAAGTAGAACCTTCTGTATCTACACTAGAAAAATTAGCTGCGGTATTTGAAGTATCTATCTCAGAGTTTTTTAACACCGATGTGATGGAAGATGATGAAAATTTACCGCTTTTAGAAAAATTAAAGCTAATTGACCAACTCGATAAGGATGAAAAAAATGCGCTCCTAAAGATGATTGATATTACCATCTCTAAAAAACCCATGAAAGATAATTTCTCAAATATTTTAGATAATTAAAGCTGAATAGGTTTATAACTTAATGCTTTTTCTACTATCTCTTCCACCGTTAGATGATCATACTCTACTTGGGTTAAATAATCCCCAGCTTTAGGGTCAGGAACACTATTCTGAAAAAGAAGCATGTTATCTATTACTTCTTGTTCGTTTCCTTCCGCATTAATAATCGTTTCAGCTAATTCTACTAACTCTTCTTTTGTCATGACTATTTATCTTTTATAATGATATGCAGGATCTAGTATTTCTTTATGGTATCGAGGTGAAACAATGACCAAATTATCAATATCATAAACACCACCTCCATCATGTATCGGTGTTTTGTGATGCAACTCATATTTAATACGACCACCTACTTGCTGTGTTTGTAAAGCAAATGGAGAATTCCCTTTAAGCATTTCAGATTTACTTGCTCTACCAAACTGATTAAATAATTCAGGATCATCTGCTATAGTTTTCCAAAATTCAGTTCTAAATTCATTAAAATCTTTAAACTTCCTGCCTTTCAATTTGTCAGCGATTCTTTTAGGGAATAACCCAATATTAGCGTCTGTACCTCGCATCCATTTACCCTCAATAACAATACCATTTCCTTTTGATGTTCCTGGTAAACCTCTAGCTTTAGATCGTATCTCTGCTATTTTACCACTGAACCATTCTTCTTTGTTTGCTGCTGACCTAAAGCTTTCAGCAAGTTCATAAGCATTACTATCGATGTTTTTCTTATAAAATCAATGGTCTCAAGTGCGTCTATATTCTTTGCTAGATCATCACCACTAAGCACCTTCCACGCATTGACCAATCCCTCACTTAACTCGTCAATGAATTTAGTGAAATTAGCGGAATCTGCAATATCATCTAGCAGTTTTACAACATCATCTCCCGCCTTTTTGATAATATCAGCTTTGGCTATGAGTTTTGCAACTTTATCTGCCCCCAGTTTTTCTGCTAATTGTTTAGCTTTATTGATATCTGGTATGTTAAATTCTTTTGTAAGATTTTCTACAAGTTGTACCAGATTGTCAAGATTTTCTACTAATACTTTATAATTGCCTTGAGTATCCTTAATGACTTTTAGATTTTGATTTCTTAGGTCATCTATAGCGCTTTCACAACAGCGATTGGCTAAGCTGATGGAGACTTCTTATACTGTAATAGGTAAATACGAACGGGACGAAATGAAGCCAAGTATTGATATGGCCATGAACTTGGCTAAACAGATTGATACTACAGTGGGTTATCTGCTTGGGGAGACAAAGGAAGTGTTAAAAGACCCTGAGATGCTCAAAAGGCTTAATGATATTATTGCTTTACCTGATTCCGACAAATCGCATATCCTGTACACCATTGACAACTTACTTGCCTCTGTTAAAACTAGGTTGGCTTATAAATAAAAAGCCCCACATAAGCGAGGCCATATATTATTCACTTAAATGGTTAGCTTGATAATATAAACGGTGCTACTTTACCGTAATCGCTATCTACAAGCCCTTTAATATTTTCAATATTCCGTTTATAAAACAGACTAAAACCTATCTGGTGTACCATGTAATCATGAAAATATTCTTCCTCTGCTGGATCAATTTTTTTAATAAAACTAAGTCGAGATATTTGTTTAAGAACACCTTTTAGTTTCTTTGAGTTAGCAACACCGCAGTCTACCTGTAGGGTCTCATTTAAATAACCTATAGGCATCCAAGCATCTGTATAAGTATCTATGCTAATTAAACTTAATTTTGGTTCGTACAAAAAACTAATCGCTTCATCAAACATTTTATTATCAGATTCTGTTTGAATTGCAGTTGTTCCCGATAAAGATAGATTCATCCCTTCTTCAAAACACTCAATGAATAGCTCTGAAGTTCTATCAATTGAATGAAAAGGTTGATTGGTAATATTAATAGCAATGGTATTTATCTTCAAAATACCTGAAGCATCTAATATGGTGAGTAATTGTGTAAAGTTCTTTTTGCTTACCTCCTTGCCTAATTCAAAAGACCAACCTGCAAAAATATCGTCAAAAAACTCCATTAGTACATTTTCAAAATTGAACCATTAGAATCCGTAATTATCAACTTAAAACCAGATATGTTATCCTTTGCCCATTGCAGTCTTTGAGTAAAATATTGACCACTCTCCACATCTACAATTGATCCGTTTCTTATCTCAACTTGAAGGATTTTTTCATTGGCATCTGCATTTAATAGTTGCTTTCTTAAACCATCTGATTTTAATCGATTATGTACTGATGAAGCATTATCTGTAGTCTTAAATTGACAAGCCTTATCATAAAGCTTTGAACCTCCAGTTGATTTCTCAGCATAATCAATATCAAACTTTGGATCAGTTGTAGATTTATGGCCCAACACTTTTCTGCTATTTGGAACTGAAGATGAATTATCTAAGTGACGAAAAGTTTGAGCAACCTCGTTAGCTGTATTACTATTTATAGCGTCATCTGGCACTTTCTTTATACCTTGAATTAAATCCTTATACCCAGGTATCGATTCAAATTCTCCGCTTTTAATCTTATCTAAAACAATCTTTACATTATCGCCAATTTGGTCAATTCCTTCATTTATATTCTTAATCAATTTATCTGCTTCAATAGGATTGGAGTGAAGCTTTAAATCTTCTGATTTCTTAGTTGCTTCTAAATGTAAAGGATTTCGTTTTATCGCCTCATCCAAGCCAAGATCATCTAGCTTCTTCCAACTATCCACCAACTCCGGAATGCCATGAAAAACTTCTTCATTTCCCCCACAACTTCCTCGATGATTTTCTAAATCTCCGCCAACTTGAAAACTTAATTCAAGATTTTTAGAAGTATTTATTGAGTATAGCTCTACCAAAAAGTTTTTAGATAATCTTTCTGATGAAAAATGTAAAGCTGAGGATTGATTCTGGTTAGTAGATTCTTCTTGAAAATAAAATAAACTTAACAATTCTTTTTCCACTGATTCTTCTGCTCTAAAATATTGTTCTAAGTAAAATTTAATATTTATATTTCTATATTATGAGTTTTTGCTTCCAGGTTTTGTGGAAAGATCCCCAGAAGTGTAAAAATCATAAATATTATATGTTTAAGAACTTTCATTTTACCCCTTTTTTCAAAAAAACCTCCCAGTCATCGATAATTGTTAATAGATAATCAAGTTCAAACGAACTAGAAGACCTTTCATTAAATATAATTCTTGAATTTTTATTATCATCAAAAACTAATAATGAACTAATGTCATCATGAATCCCATTAGCAATTAAATCTTCATAATTTTCACTTAATTTGTCTTCATTAATTACAATTAAAATAGATTTTTTAAGATCTTTTATTAGTCTTAAATTATACCAGCTAGAAATAAAGTTAGAGATTAAATCTTCCGGACTGTACTCACTGAACATTGTGGGATCACCTTCGTGTGTTCTATAAAAACTATACCTCATATTTATGGAATAAATGTAATATCCGCCCCGTAAGCTTGCGGTACTTCCGTTACATCTTTCCGATACATCTCTAATCGTTCGATAGAAATTAACATATCAGGAAAAGTTTCTAAAAATAATTCATCTTTTATATTGTAGTCGTTAATTGCTCGACCAGAAAGAAAAACTATTCCATTATTATTAGAATGAACCATAGCAACTAATATAGCCTTTTTTTCCATATTATTTTAATTATTAATTACTAACTATCCTCATGAACTCAGTAACTTCTTTTGGAGTCAACCTTCTCGTGTTTTCAATATAGTAAGCGACATCTTCAACCGTCTTTAAAATCATTGATAAAATGCTTACTACCAAAAAATTTAAAGATTTCTTTGATAAAAACGTAGCTACGCTTTAAAAAAACTATTTAGAATCATTATAAATTTAGTGTTTTTTCAATAAAATTACTTTGTTACTTATAGTACACATTTGTGCCTTATAAATATCAAAATATGCTTATCAAAAAAAGTATGAAAGATTTAAAATTAAGATGGTGGGTTAACCGACTTTAACCAATCATTCATCATATTAAATAGAGAGATTGAATCAACCTCTATCTCACTTTCAAAATAATCATAATTAATTATAGATTTTTCTTTTTGAAAATCAATGATTGTAGAATCAAATCCAAATTCGTATTCTTCAATCTTAGAAGATAATACTAATTCCATATTCAAAATGATTTCTTCTAAATATGTAATACCTGAACCTCCTGCTTGTTCAGATAGGATTAGATTTAATTCACAAAGCATAAAATGCTCCCCAGACATAGATATATCAAAAGAATATCTTTTTCCTATTTCAGATAAATTAGACATTGTTTAAAATTAATTCATTAAAGGAAAATAAGAGTTAATTGTTCCTAATGTTTCATTATAGTAAAACCCTATTTTGATTTTCCCATCACTTGAAAAACCATAATATCCTTTGTTTACATCAGTCGGATCGATGTACCCTTTATTATTTTAAATTGCAAACTCTACTTCGGATGCAATTTTAGATTTACTCCATTCATTAGGAAAAAATGTTGAAACCCCTCCATTTCCACTTTTAGTAACTATTACATTTCCTTTTAGATCCTTAATTACAACTTTTCCTGTATAGACACCTTCCAATCCATCATCTATTTTTTGAATATCTACTACATAATCTGTTGTTTTAGTTCTTGACACTATCGTTTTGCCTTGTTTTGTTACAATATAAACATCAGCTTTTGCTAAATCAGAATGCACCCCAGTTAAACGAAAAGTAGTTCCATTCTTAGTTACCATTTCAGTAGAAGTAATATGTGGCAATTTTTTATTTATTGCTTTAGGGATATCAATTAGTATTTCTTTAAACACTTCACCCCCTGCGTTATTGATCTTCCCAACTGCAGTTTTATACTTGCCTTGAGTGTCTTTCATAATATCAAACACGCGGTCAGAAATATCTTTGAGAGTATTTCCATCCTGTATTTGCATCTGAACAAACATACCATCTGGAGTCACTAATTGACCTACTGGTTGCAAATTATCATCAATACTTTCTAAGAACGCGCGCTCTAAGATAATCAATTTTTCTTTGGTCATCCGAGCTATTTCCTGACCGTTTACCATGATAGCAGAAACCGTATCATCAATACGTTTAATGGTTACCTTAAGCAGTTCTCCTGTAACTTTTAACCCTTCGATAAATTTGGCATATGCCTTGGGTAGATTTTTAATAGATGTTAAGGTTTTAGAAGTAATCTTACCTGTCGTTAAGAAAGCTTTGGCTTCTCCTACTCCAAAAAAGAAGGATACTACTTCAAAGATTAATTTACCTTGATTGTATCTCGCCTGCAGAGTGAGGGCGATTGTTTCATCCAAGTAGGTAGAAAATGCTTTGCCTATTTCATCACCTACTGTAAAGAGTAAAATATCTTGATCATCTAATTTTTTAATCATCAGAACAAGATCAATGGTTTGTTTACGTATTTCAACAGGTTTTCATAGCCAAAAGAAAAATTTAATCTATTTTATAAGCCTTGTTGTGTTTTTTTTTAATAACACATCCTTAGGCTTCAATTCTATTCCTTCAGGAACTTTTAATGTAATATCCGCCCCGTAAGCTTGCGGTACTTCCATTACATCTTTCCGATACATCTCTAATCGTTCGATAGAAATTAACATATCAGGAAAAGTTTCTAAAAATAATTCATCTTTTATATTGTAGTCGTTAATTGCTCGACCAGAAAGAAAAACTATTCCATTATTATTAGAATGAACCATAGCAACTAATATAGCCTTTTTTTCCCATGTTATTTTAATTATTAATTACTAACTATCCTCATGAACTCAGTAACTTCTTTTGGAGTCAACCTCTCGTGTTTTCAATATAGTAAGCGACATCTTCAACCGTCTTTAAAATCATTGATAAAATGCTTACCACCAAAAAATTTAAAGACTTCTTTAATAAAAATGTAGCTACCATGTGAGTACAATTACTTTAATGCTTATTATTTTCTTTACTCTTTATGAGGGAATCGGATCAAAAATTAAGCACAAAAAAGTTAATCGAATAGGAAAATGGCTAGACACTAAATCTCAGATGTTTATTGAA
Organism: Aquimarina addita; assembly: GCF_039539305.1. Lineage (NCBI taxonomy): Bacteria > Pseudomonadati > Bacteroidota > Flavobacteriia > Flavobacteriales > Flavobacteriaceae > Aquimarina > Aquimarina addita. The sequence goes on from NZ_BAABCW010000034.1 coordinate 13,763, forward strand.
AATTTTGCTCTTAAAACCAACAAAGAACTTTTCCCAATCATTCAAAAAAACAATAAAAAACTGCTCATAAGTTTTTTTGCTATTTCTTTTTTAATGATGCTATTCAAATTTGAATTTACATTTTATTGGGCGGTTACTTTTTGTATTTGCTTATTTATTCAATTGCCGCTAACTTCCCCTTAAAGAGTTAAAAAAACAGGTTTTAAAACATGCTAAGATATTTCTAATAATAAATAGTATTGCTATTCTTGGGTATATCGTTTTTAGCTATGTAGGTTACGAAGATCAACAATTTTGTCAAATCAAAAATGAGTTTTCAAAACTTGCAGATATGTACCAATATAATGCCGATCTGCTTGGAGTAAATACATCTACCTACACTATAATTTTTATAGTATTTTTAATTATTTATGCCGTTTTCTTTATACTGACATACATCTGCTCTAGAGTAGCATTATGGATTAGCTTATTTCCACTAAAGCATTATGCCATATTATGCTGTAATCTAAATAAAGAACAACCTTTAAAACCTTTCTACTTACTCTCTAAAAGTATAATACTCGTAATATTACACATTATATCTCTGTAAAATCAAGTGCTCTCTTTTGGTGGTAATGGGTATTGGTCGATAGGTAGCATTAGTTCACTTTCAGATGTTAACCGTTCTTGGATTTCTCCTAACTCATAACCAAATTTGAACACTAAATTTATAGGTGTGTCATTAAAATCTATTGTTACAAATGGAGTACCCTCTTTTGTTTCTAAGAATATTTTTACTTTGGTGTTATAAGTTTGATTGAATTTATATGTGTACTGTTTTGCTGCTAAATTTGCATACATTACTTCTGTCACTTTCATCTTAATCCATCTATTAAAATTACATCTAAATTAGGAAACATATCACTAAAATCTTGTATTACTCCTTGACAAGAAATACAATAAGGAAGTTCTGAAGATATAATAATTTCTCCTGTAACATTTGGATAAACACCTCCCTTGACTGCTCCTTTACTTTTGGCTATTTCAGATAACATTACATATTCTGTATCCCATTCACGACTCCAAGCTCCATCAACATCAATATTGCCTTGTCCATCTACTTTATAGGCATCAAAAATAGGTTCTCCTGTATACTTTTTTCCACTTAATTTCACCTCTCCATTATATACATTATCATCTATTTTTCCTTTAATTGAAGCTGCGTTTCTTTTGTTAAATTCATTTTTGAACGCTGTTAGATCATCACCAGAAAGAATTTTACTTTGCTCATATATCACTCCTTCTCGATATTCTTTAAATGATTTCTTAGCTAAACTATATTCCTGAGAAGATGCTCTAAATATATTTTTGCCTTCTACAAGTCTAGTAATATATCACCCCTAGCGTTGTTGATGTCCTTTACGTTACTGTAACTATTTTCCTAGAGCATCTATTTTATCTAAATTTTCATCTGAAAAATCCAATATAAAGGGTATATTGGATAGATAATCTTGATTTATTTTAAAACCTTTTAAATCACAAACATTATAAACACTTCCTTCCTTATTAATATATCCTCCTCTTTCAAAGATTCTTATTAATGGTTCGTAAACCTCTAAATACTCTTCATTTAAATTACTTAATGATTTTAGTCTATTTTTAAAAATCTCCCAAATTAGAAAGCTATGAAATAAAAAATATCCTCCGTTTCCTAATTTTTTGTAATATTTACTATCAATAAAATTAGTTATATTTTCAAGGAAATTATCGTCATCATTGATTTCTGAAAGATAAAAATTTAATTCAAAATCACTTTTAATTTTTGATAATTTGTAAACATATGATAATCTCCTTAAAAATTCTTTAAATAGTAGGATATTTGAATTACTTCCTAGAGTTTCTTTAGTTGATCTTATCTTATTTAATCTACTTATATTTTTGTCAATAATATCTATATTTTTCATACATCTTACTTAAGTAGTTTTAAATATGTCTAAACTATTTCTTCTAAATTGGATAAGGAAGAATTAGGAGATGGTATTGTAGACTCAAAAAATGATTCTGCATATCTTCCATTCAATGTTGGTGCTAAATCGTGTGGTTTTCTTACGTTCAATTCTTTTAAACTTCTAAAAGAAAAACCTTCTTCCATTAATCTAAGTTCTACATATTCATGAGAAATTAAATTATTGAAATATTCTTTAGACTCTGCCTTTGATAAATTCATTGCTATACCTTCTTCTTTCCATGAAACATCTTTTATAAATCCATTTTCGGCTTCTTTCCAAAAAGCTATATCATCAGCATTTTTTTCAAACCTTCCTACCTGAAAGCCATTTTCAGTTTTTATTAGATGTTCATCAATAAAAAAATGCTTTTTAACCTTTGCAATTACATTTTTTGAGATACCAAGTTTACTAGATATTTTGTTTACATCTGTAACACTTTTTGCTATGTTGATAGCATCATCAATTACATATTTATAGCCACCATAAGAAAATGATTCAGTTTTAGTTCCTTTAAAAAGTTTAATTATCCCATCATAATCTTTAGTTTTGAATAATGGCCTTGCTTCAATATATTTTAGCCAAATACCCACATTTTCTCTCAATAATTTTTGTCCTTGACTAGTATGATTAGACCATATTCTTACACTTTCGGGATATTTACCTAATCTTTCAATAATATCATCTGATACATTTGCAAAATCATCAAGAAACTTAGTTTTAGCTATATCTCCTAAATTTTCAAGTTTTTTTGCTAAATCAGGAAAATCATCTAGACGTTTTGCAAGACCCCCCGCATTATTGTTGTCTTACATTAAAGAACTTTGATTTTTATAAGTAATCCATAATTCATCGTAATTAGTAAAATTAGTTAACTCTTCATTTTCGAATTTAAAATCTAAAAAATCCAAAAAATCATCTTCCAAACTTGG
>NZ_BAABCW010000035.1:0-11672 GCF_039539305.1 Aquimarina addita
ACGCTTAATGGCGTTGCCAACATTCCAACACTATAAAATCATCATCATAATGAAATAAATAAAATAAAAAAATATCGTAAATTTAACCTAGGACTTGGGAAAGGGCTTTACATAGGACAAATTGTTAGGTTTTAGTTTTTTATTAGCTTAGTTTTCCATTTGATATTAAACATTTTCCTTTTAAGGTTATTTCAAGTTTAGGGCACATCTCTGTAATTTTTAATAACTCATCAATTTCATTATCAAATTCAGAACCCAAAATAACCGATTTTAGCTCTTTTTTGGTCAGCAATTTTATCAATCCTGTTTTTGTTATCGAGGTATTCGCAATATGAATCAATTCCAATTGCTCAATATCTGATAAAAATTCAATACAATCATTAGTCAATTGAGGGTTGTCCTTAATTCTTAACTCTCGTAACCGCTTCAATTGATTCAAGTTTACAAGACCACTATCAGTTATTTCTGTCGAATCCAAATCCAGCAATTCTATCGTTTCCACCTGTCCAATAAACACAAGATGTTTATCTAATAAATCAGAACTTGACATATTCAAATGCTTTAGATTTTTAAACTGAGTCAGTTTTTTAAACTCATTATTGTCAATTTCTCCAAAAAATGAAAGATTCAGATAATCCGTATCTATATTTACTTCTTTATCAATTATCAGCATTTTATCTAGTTGGTCTTAATTAAACCTAACGGACTTGTGTATAAAACGTAGCGTGCAAAAAGACACTAACTTTTCAGATAAACACATAGCCGAATTTTTATATTTTGTTTTAATTTTCCTTTTTTTTAAAAGCCAAATTAAAAATTTGACTGTTTTTACAAATAAACACAACCTTTTGGTTCAGCACTTATTAGCTATGTTTTATACACCATGTTGTGCTTAGTACTTTTTTGGTTCTATAACATTACCTTCTTTATTAATGTATACATAATAACCATTGAATCCTTGAGAAAGATGTATTCTTGCAAGATTACCTTTGAAAGGTTCAACTTCTTTATATTGCGGTTTAACTTTTACTTCTCCTCTTATGTTCATAAAGCCGTATCTGCTTTGACTCAATCTTTCTCTCCTTTTATAAAAAGGAATCATTCCATTTGAGACATAACCTAAAAAATAGTCCTTGCTAATCTTAAAAAGAATCTTTCCATTTTTGTCTATATAACCTACTTCATTTTTAGTGGAGAATCTAGCAACTCCCTCTTTAAAACTCATTAAGGTCTCAAATTTACTGTTAGGTTTAATCACAATATCTCCATTTTTGTTAACATATCCATAGCCTTTTCCTTCTTCATAAAATATTGCTAAACCTTCACTAAAATTGTCACAAGTGTATGATGATTTTATTTCAAGAACTTCTTTTCCTTCTTTGTTTAAAAACTTAGTCTTAAACCCAGAATCTTTTACTGCAGCAAGTCCATTGGAAAAACTAGTAGCTATGTAATATTTTGGTTCTATCACATATTTTCCAGATTTATTGATGTAACCAAAATTAGTGCCATTCTTTGAAACTAAAGCGAGACCGTTTTCAAAATTATATGCAGTTTTATATTGTGGACTTACAACAACATTTCCTTTGGTGTCTATATAGCCAAAACCATTTTTTGTTTTTATAATTGACAAACCTTCATTAAACTTATTAAGCTTATAATACTGTTCCAGCTTAATGTCAATCATTTCACCTTTTGTGTTGATATAAACTTTTTTGTCCTCCTTGGTTGTAACAATGGCTATACCATCTTTGAACTTTCCTGCATCTTCAAAATTGGGAGGTATTACAAATTGTCCTGTCTTGTCAATATATCCATAATAGCCCTTTTCTCTAATGGCTGCTAATCCTTCAGAAAAATCCAGCGCATAATAAAATTTAGGCTCAATAATCACCTTCCCAACGGAATTTATATATCCATACTTCCCGTTATTCATTTTGATAGGATATAAATCGTCTTGCTTATTTTGGGAGTTACAACAAGTAATAAGCATTATTGAGAACAAAAATATTATGATTTTTTTCATTATTAGTTTTTGGGGTATTAAGTACAACGGACTTGTGTATGAAACGTAGCTTGTAAAAAAACACTAACTTTTCGGGTTAACACAGAGCCGAATTTTTATATTTTGTTTTTAATTTTTCTTTTTTAAAAGCCAAATTAAAAATTTGGCGGTCTTCTCAAATATACACTAACGTTTTGGTTAAGTACTTATTACCTACGTTTTATAAATCGTGTTGGCAACTGGCTTTACTTGTAGTCTTTAAATTCAATTAATCCAAAATCTTTTTTAGTTTTTGTTTTATTGATGACTTCAATTTCCCCTTGGTCATTTGCTTGATTACAAGAGTAATTATCTTGACCTATCTTATGTAAAAACCATTTGTCTTTTTCATATTTAAACGTTATTACTACAAAACTCTTATCACAAGCTCCAAAAAGCTGTTCAATTGAGAAAAAATTATTTTTTATAGAAATACCACTGAAAGGGTCACCAACACCTGCCCCTCCACAATTTGAACATTCTAAAACGTGATTATTTGTTGAAGCAATTTTGAAATTGGGATAACTTTTTAATGTTTCAACTAAAACTACTATTCTTGAGTAAGAATCATCCATTCCGGTAAGTTCTATATTTGGGTATTCATTTTGTAATACAACTATATAATCATCTATTTTATCATTATTTATATCTCCTTTTTTCCAATGTATTACAGAGTGGTTTTTTATTGACTTTGATAAAAAATCAGATAGAATATTTAAGGTATCTTTTGATTTTGTATTGCTTTTAGAAAAATAAAGGTATTTTTCACAACCTTCCTCTAATTTCGTATAATAATTCATAGAATTACCATAATTCTGAATAACAAAATTCATTTCTTTATTTTCAAATAAGGCAGATACTTCTGTGGGGAGAGTTTCTTCTTTTTTTTGAATTAAAGAGTCAGGTATATCTTCAAAATATTCAGGTCCTAGTTCTCCCTTATTTTCATACCATTCAATTCCTTTAAAATTTAAATAAAGAACTTTGTCTTCTTCGATTATATCTAAATAATTAGAAATTTCTCTCTTTTTAGATTTAAATTTATAATGATATTTATTATTCTTTTTAAAGATATTAAAGGTTAAATTACAATTTTCATTTTCCCACCTTCCAACTAAGTTGACTCTGTTAAATGAAGATTTAGTTTCCCATAATTGGTTTTGAGTATTTACAGAATCTTTTTTAATTGTAGATTTTTTTATAGTGACTTTGTTATCAGTAGTTATATTACATCCAAAAAAAGTAAATAAAAAGAGTATAATAGTAATTAGTTTCATACTAGATTTTTTGCTTGTTGCCAACGTTTAGTTTAGTGTAAGGAACGTAGGGCAGAGGGTAAGCACTGTCTTTCGAATTCTCACTAAGCCAAATTTACATATTTTGCGTTTATTTTTCTCTAAATGCCAAACTGGAAATTTGGTGACCTCATAAATAAACCCAAGCCTTTAAATTAAGCCTAAACCACCCTATGTTTTTTACACGTTGTTGTGTGTAGGCTATTCTATTTTTTCAATTTCAGGTTCCGATTGTGCTACTACATTCAGTACGTGATTTTCACTTAGGAAAGCATAATGTTTAAATTCCCCAGGGTAATCCTTAGTTGCAAAAGTGTCAGTTTTTATATGATCTAAGAAATTTGAATTAGATTATATTCTCGGATTACGTCCTGTAAAATCGTCTCCTAGTTTATCGGCTTAACTTTCGTCCAATACAGAATAACCTATGTAGCTATCACACGTTATTTTATATTTATAATCATCATTCATCAAAATCGGATGGACAGGATCAAGATTTTGATTCCCAACTGATACGTCTTGCTCTTTTTTAGAAACGATTCCGTAAATCAGTTTAAACTCTAAAGAATTGTCTTCTGGTTCTTTGATTTTAGTTATAAAATAATATGTAGCAGGTTCGATTTCTTTCATTTGTTGCTTTTTATCAATTCCTCTTTTATGAACTTTATAGATTCTGAATAATAATCATTCCCGTTCCAGTTTCCAATTTCTATTTGAGTTTTTTGATTGTATAAGCATATAATAGCAGACATAGGTTCTAGTTGTATTCCAAAAGATGTTTTTCCATCGTCATATATGGCGTAACTGTTTTCAGTTTCAGCTTTTCCCCAAGTTGTTTTTTCAATCAGTTTGGTTGCCTGATAAAACTTCAAATTATTAAAAATTTCAAGTTCTTTTTCTTTCAGAATCTGGTAAATATCTTTCCCAAATGATATATATCTAGTTTTAACTTCCTCATAAGTTTCCTCAATATATTCTTGAGAATTATTTAATAAAGAGTGAGTCATTTTTCTTTTTTTCGCTTACACACAACGCCAAATATATGAATCGGAGCAAGGTAAGCAAGCCTAAACCAATTGATCTATGTGCGCATTTTTATTTCTTATTTAATTTATAAAAATCTAGCGCCACCACATAAAGGAAATGACCTTTCGATCTGGCACTAAACTTTACTCTGATTTCATATATAATGTTACAGCACGTACTATTTCTTTATGATTTTTGTATTTTTATTCTGTTTCTTGTTGGGTATAAACCTGCGCAAAACTTTTCATTTTAAATTTATTTTTAATGAAAACCATATGGTTCTTTATTTAAAAACAATCACTTCCTGCACCCTCTATAGGTTTTTCTATACAATTACCATCACCAAAACATACAGTTTCAGTACAAGGTCCGTCATCCTGAGAACAAGAGAAAAAGGCAAAAGCAAAAATAGTAAATAATAGATATTTCATTTATTTAATAATTTTAGTAAAAACATATGTGTCTTAGTAGATAAAAATGTTACCACGTTGTTGATATTTTTTGTTCTAACATTGTAGATGATTTTTTTTAAATACAATTATTATTGTAGAAATTAACAATCTTATATACGTCCTTTTTTTTGAATTCCTTTTTCTTTATTTTTTTAAGAAGCAAAGGGCAATCTTCAAAAAAGTTTAGCTCAATTTTATTAAATTTTCGTCCGATTCTAATGGTTACTGTATTTTTTTCCATAAAATACAGTAAGCTTGTTGATACTTTTATTCTAGTTGAAATTTCTCTATTTGCAACAATTATATTGTAGAGATTAATTTTTCCTAATCGCACGACTTTCATAATTTGAGGAAAATTACTTCCAACTTTTTTGTAACGATATTTTACAACTCCTTTTTCTGTAATGTCATAACCAGTTATATGATTATAATCATATGGTTTGGCTTTTGAATTCTCATTGTCTTTATATTTTATTCCTCCAAATTTTCTTTCTTTAATTAGTCCATTTTTAATGTTTCCATCTTTTAGATAAATTTTTCCTACCTTAAATTGTGCATTTATAGTTAAAAAAAATAACATTAAAAAAAAAGTAAGATAACCTTTTTGCATTGTGGTTTACGATTTTATTATTTGTAACATTTCATTTTAAGTATTCTTTCGGGAAAGATCATTTCATTCCATTCTGAATTATGTGCTGTAACGTTTAATATATGTGTCTTGGCGAGACAAAATGTTACCCTACTTTTTGATTTTTCTGCGAAATGATTGCTATTTTGTTGTTTAGCAAGCATTGCGCCATTGCAAAAGTAGAACAACTATTCGATCCAGCTATTAACTGCTATGATCACATATATCCCGATAACATTAGTTGTTTTGGCTTTTTATTAATTCCGTTATTGTTTCGTAATCTGCGGTTTTTTTCCATTCTAAGTATGGCTTTGGAAACTTGAGAATATTTAAAACCTCATCAGAGTATTCTTTTAGGAAGTCATATTCGAATTCAAAATCGTAGAAAGATTTCAATTCAGTATACTTTCTGAAAATTGGTGTTGATTCGTTCAAATAATACTCCAAAATATGACTAGGGCTCAATAATTTTTTGTTCTTTTGGTTGCCAATATAGATATATGGCATGTCATATCCGCCGTGCTGAATTGTAATTAATATTTTTTCTTTAGATACAAATAGAGTTTGTCCGCTTTCGGATTTAATCTTTTCAAAACCTAATTTAGGTAAAAGTAAAGATGCTTTTTCAGATAGCTTATCATATAACGGATGATGTGGCCAATCAAAGGACATATTTTTTGTTTTTATTAATACTAACGGTCTCGGCTAAGCGTAGTGCGGGGGCAAGGAAGCTTTTCGTTTCCGTCTGCGCACTAAGCTAAAGCTTTTGGTCTTGCTTTTTTTGTCCAAAGCTAAATCCATAAGATTTAGCGACTTAGTAAATATACACAGACCATTTGATTTAGCTGAAACCCCCGCATTACGTTTAGGCATTGTTACCAAACGTTTTTTGCATTCTCTCGGCACTTTCTATTACACATTTTTGGCAGGTCCATCAGCGCAACAATTGCTTTCGAGTGAAGTCCATCTACACTGGCAAGCTAAAAATTCCATTCGTATAATCCGAAATTATCGTAATTATTTTAAAAATACCGTTGTTGAAGGCGTGAAAACAAATCGCCAGTAGAATTCCAGAACTTAGACGTATATAAGAGTATACCATAGCTCCTAAAATTCTTGGTAATATTATTACTGGTGAAAATAACAGAACCTCGGCTGTTAGCTCGTAATTTTTAAGATGAAGAAAACTGAAAATTAATAGAAAGAAGTAAAAAACAATGAGCTTATTGTTAGTCCAAAATTTCTGAAATAGTTCTATTGTATTTTGCTTTAAAAATAAATACAGAGTTATGCCGATAGCTGCACTAATTATGAAGCAATACAGGTATTCGATTTCTCCGAAAATCTTCAAAATTGCCAAATTTAAACCCATCGCTGATATTATTAGATTCCATTTGGAAAATTTTAAAGGTAGCCTAAAGGTTAATTCTTCGACTATTGGCGCATAGACCGCAATCAAGAATAATACTTCAAAATCGCTAGAATTTCTAAACCTTCCCCTGTTTAAATTCGCTGGTATTTCAAAGATGTCCAACGATTCTAAAAAGTAAGCGATACCAAATGTTGATATTTTGAAAAACACTAAAATTAAAAACATTTTAATCAAAAAGAATACAAGTTCTTTTTTGCTCCTTTCCTTTTTATCTGCAAATCCAGTTTTTGCTAGATTCCAAATGTTTTTTAGTTCTGACAAAATTTTTCTTAAAATGTGTGGTAACGGCTCCGTATATGAAAAGTAGCGCTGAAAATAAGCGATAACTTTTCGGATTAAACACAAGCCTAATTTTTATATTTTACTATTTGTCTTTTTCTTAGGAAATCGTCAAATTTAAAAATTTGGCGACTTTCCAAAAACGCCCAAACCTTTGTGTTAGCAATTACCTGCGCTATTTTTTATAGCAACAATGTAAAAGCAGTATCCTAAGTTAGTATAATAAAAACCATTTAATTTCTTCATTATGAAAACAAAGGACACTGCATCATCAAAGTTATTTATTGGCATCGACGTACACAAACGAAGTTGGAAAATTCATACGGCTATAGATTTGTTCGATGGATCTTCTATTACGACTCCACCTAATGGCTACGTTTTACAAAAATATGTTGAACGTCATTTTAAAGATTATCAGGTGTTTTGCTGTTATGAATCGGGCTGTTGTGGTTTTAGCCATCATCGCTTATTCGAATCATTTGGATGGCATTCATTAGTTGTTAATCCAGCAGATGTACATCGTCCCGCCAAAGCACAATTTCAGAAAACCGATAAAATCGACGCCAGACTGCTTTGCAAAGAACTAAAAGATGGTCGTCTTAAGGGAATTTATGTTCCTGATGTGGAACGAGAACAATTGCGTTGTCTATTTCGTCGACGTAATGATTTAGCTAAAGAACAACGCAAGATCAAAACTCAGGTCAAAATGCAATTACTTTATCTAGGTATTGAGATTCCTAAAGCACTAGACAAGCCACATTGGTCTCATAAATTTAGAAATTAGCTTAAAGCCTTATCTTTCGATTACAAGACAATGGATTATTGTATGGAAACTCGATTAGAGGCGTATGATTTTGTAGATAAGCAAGTGCGAAGTGTGAGTGTCAAATTACGTGCTTATTGTCGTAAACATTATAAAAAAGATTATTATCTGCTCAGATCCGTTTCTGGAGTAGGTTCTATTGTGACTTGTGGTATTATCAGTGAGTTGGGAGATCTTAGAAGATTCAAAAACTTTAAGCAGTTAGCCAGTTATGTAGGTTTGATTCCATCAGTACATCAGAGTGGGGATCATCTAACAACTGCGGGGCTTAAACCTAGAGCCAACCAACTTATGCAGAGTTATTTGGTAGAAGCCACTTGGCAAGCTTTACGTTTTGATCCTGTGATGCAAGCATATTATCGTTCTCATCAAGGGAAGGATGTGAAACGTATCTTAGTGAAAGTGGCCAGAAAATTATTAAGTCGGATTCATGCGATTATAAGAACAGAAACACCCTATCAAATAGGTGTGATAAAATAAAAAATGACATAAGCCTTAAAACTCGAAAATACTTTTGGCTCAGAATGGGACAACTAAACACTATAGGTGAAACTTTTATTGGTTATCACATTTTATAGCAAGTTGCCCTGTTAGCCAATCATAATCATAGAGATGCTGGTGGATCCGCAAGCGGATACCACATATAGGATGCGGAGTTACTTATAGGGCTGAGTATTGAAATATTGACAACGCTTAATGGCCTTGCCAACATTCCAACACTATAAAATCATCATCATAATGAAATAAATAAAATAAAAAAATATCGTAAATTTAACCTAGGACTTGGGAAAGGGCTTTACATAGGATACCTTGTTATGCGCTGGCTTTCACAAGCTATTTGATTCGGTTAATACGTCAGTTGTATTGCTTAATTTTAATTCTGTGATATTTTGGTTACTAACGCATTTATTTAAATTCTCAAATGCTTTTTGTGCTTTGTTTTTATTGAAATATCGGTTGAAAATTATTCCTGTGATATCAGCTATTTGAATTTCCCAATTTTCATCAGATTCCAAAAAATCACAATTTTCCCGAAATAATTCGGTGAAAAATAATACAGTTTCACTTTTTCCTTTATATTTTTCTAAAAATGGATGTCCTTTTTCTTGCCATTCATCTAATGCTGGCAAAGGGTTTTTCTCATTAAATGATTGAAATGAGTTTCTTAGTAATTCCTTCCAGAATTGGTTTGCCTCTTGACCTTTAATAAAGTCCTTATCTATTTTGTATTTTAAATTTAATAGATTAAAAGAATCTGAGTCTTCAACCATTTCAAGAATTATAGAAATTCCAATAGCATTTTCAAATGTTTGATTAATTAATCTCCTAAGAAGTATCAGTTTCATAAAATGTTGATAGTTCATTTTTTTAGCATTTTTATGCCAAATTGATAGTTTTTTGTAAAATTTTTCCCAATGTGGTTTGTTTTTTTCTTTGGCTAAATCGACAAGTTTTTGGATGCTTTCAACCTCAGTTTTTTTAATGGACTTCATCAATTCCTCGGGATTCTCTGATGGGGAAAAATAAACGACTTGATTTATTATGCAAGGTTCTTTAGTATAGACCATTTCAGTAAATTGAAATAATTCTTCTTCATTCAAATCGCTACCCTTGATTTCATTCTTTGAATTGAATTTTTCTTTTGGTATTGTTTCAAGCCATAACTCGTACTGTTGCTTTTTTAAAGCCAATTTTCCATTTTGTTGTTGTAAAAGAACTGCAACAAAAAAACTTTTTAATTCAGATTTTGAACTAAAATCTCCCGTTTCATCTATGGCTATAATCATACATTACGATATTTTATCAGCTTGCACATAATGTTTGGTGTAAGGAACGTAGGGCATAGGATAAGCACTGTCTTTGGACTCTCACTAAGCCAAATTTACATATTTTGCTTTTATTTTTCTCTAAATGCCAAATTGGAAATTTGGAGACATTATAAAGAAACACAGGCCTCTAGATTAAGCCTAAAACGCCCTATGTTTTTTACACATTGTTGCCAGTAGTATTTCTTGGAGAATTTATCAAAATTCTAATAATTCAAGTTCCTCTAATCTTATTGCCATTGCAGTAACAGAAACACCAAATAGTTTGTAAATCGATTTAAAATTTTGATTGCTAAAACTCTCTGCAGAAGCTAATTTGAATGCAAGCCCTCTTAAATTTTTTGAATCTGCTCTTAATTTATTTGGTGAATCTTGAATTAGATTAAATGAGTTATCCTCGTTAATTGTAAATTTATCAGTTAAAAATAATTCTCTAAAAACCGATTTAATTAGTTTACTTGGCATTAGAAAATGAGTAGCAAATCTATCGGCTTGATATTCGGTAGTATTACGACGCAATTTCTTTCCTGAACCGTCTATAGGTCTATCTCTGTGTAAAATTGTTTGTTTGTGTAATAAAGCGTGTCCTAATTCGTGAGCAGCTGTAAAATTTTGAGTGTTTTTATCAAATCCATTAGAAACTAAAACGATTCTTTGTTTTTGGTCTATTAATCCAGCAATTTCATAATCTTCACTTCCATTTTCTGAAAGATAAATTCCTTCGGTTACTGCGTAATGATATCCCAAAGCCTTTTTAAGAATAATATTTGGTTTTAAAACTTTGGTTGGATGGTCAGGTATATTTTTGTTCCATATTGTCTTTCTATTCAACCACAGTATATTTTGTAAATCACTTGCTAATTTTTCAATATCAAAATCAGACAATTTATTTTTTGATTTTATGCCATGTAATAATTTATCAATAGCTGTATAAAGTTTCGAATTACTTTTTACTTCCTTTTCTAAAACATCAAGTTTTGAAGTGGCGAGTTCATTGAGTTGGTTATAACGAATTTTTAAATCCTTTGTTTCTTTACTTACTTCAGAAATCCATTTGTTTTCATCACTTCCATAGGATAATAAATTAAGTTGAATTATTGATAGACAACCTGCAAGACCTGCGACTGCACCATTAAGTGCAACTTGAGAGTCGCCTCTAGCAGATTTAAATGCGTTATCAAAAACATAATCTGCAATAACCGCGAGCTCAATACAAAGTTTGGCAATAGTTAAAGGAATTTGTATTGAAATTTTAAGTTCAGAAAGTGCTTTTATACCTAATCGGTTTTTTTCAAAAGCATTAGTTTCATTATTTCTATCCTCACGAGCTTGAATAGTTTTTCCAAATTGAATAGCATCTTCTTGAAAAAGCTCTTTTAATTGGGGGAAAATATCATTGTGAATTTTCTCGTCCATTCTTAATAATTCTGGAAGGACATTTTTGTAACGTTCTTTCCGCTTTTCTTCATTAGTTAAACTAATAACAGTTACTAAAAGTTTAGCTGACAACATTCCTTGAAATGCAGCAGCACTTCCAGAACCAGGTTTGTGATTTCCAGCACCAAATTTTTCAAGAAGTTCACCCGTTGTAACTTTTAGTAAATCAATATCCATAAATTATCAAGTATTTAATTTAAGTAAAAATACTTTAATTTTTTCAAAATTCTGATTTTTAAACGGTTATAATTGTTTCTTGATATGTTCGTAAAGGGAGATAGTTTACACAAGTTAAAGATTAAGGTTTACACTAAATTAATTTCTAATCTTGTTGATTGTTGTTTATTTCTAAGATGTTTTTCATCAAAGAAACCTAAAAATACATTTCTAAAAAAGACTTTCCAAATACCATTGCCAATATCTTCAATAG
>NZ_BAABCW010000036.1:0-9572 GCF_039539305.1 Aquimarina addita
TGCCTATTCGGAATTGGGGAATAATTTTAAATCAATTTTTAACTATATTTGATGAAAGGGTTCAACTTTAAATAAAAGTCAAACCCTCTTTATTTTAAACTTACACACTTAATGGGATAGTGTCCTTTGGAATAAAAAACCTTTTATAGTTTACTATAAAAATACTTTATTAATTCTTGATCTCAGTTTCCTGTTATAATCTTCTTGTAACCAATCCCTATAGTTTTTAGTACTTTTACTAATACAATAGGAATACCTGCGTACTCTGAATTCTATATCATCATCCAATAGTTTACTAAGCATACGCGCATCAAATACATCTTCACTATTTTCTGCACACATTAGTGCATGTTGCTCAATGGATTTTTCTAAAACACTTTTACTTCGTAATCCGTTTCGCTTTGTTTTAGCATATTCTTCTTCAATATCAAAATCAATCTGTTTTGATTTTGCAAATTCTTTTCTGATTTCTACAGGCATAACGTATTTAAAACTACGTTCTATTTCTTCATCACCTAATAAGTTATCATAATAGAAATCTGGTGATTTAAAAATTGCCTGCCAATCCATATCATCACTCCATAAACCAAATCTGGCTGTGTTATTTCCCATATCAATAATAGAAAACTCAGATTTACTAGGTAATATCCGTGAACCTCTACCTATCATTTGAAAATATAATGTCAGCGATTTTGTAGCCCGGTTAAGAATGATACTTTCTACTGTTGGTTCGTCAAATCCAGTAGTAAGAATACTAACCGAAGTTAAAATAGCACCTTTAGTTATCTTAAACCATTTTAATATCTCAACACGTTCTTGTTTACTATTAGTATTATCTAAATGCCGAATAGGTAAACCTGCTTTATGAAAAGATTCATATACTTGCAGAGAGGTATTGATACCATTATTAAAAATCAATGTTTTTTTACCTTTGGATCTTTCTTCATATGCTTTAAGCAATTTATCCTGCATCAATGCATTGGTATATAAATCTTCAGAGGATTTGACGGTATAATCGCCATTCATTCCGATTTTTAATGATCCTAATCCTACATTATAAGTATATGTAACTGGTTTTGCTAAAAACCCTTTCTTTATTAACGATGATATAGTATCCCCCACTATCAATTCCTGATAGTGATCCTTCATAGGAAGTTTCATGTTAGAACTAAGCGGTGTAGCAGTTACTCCCAGAATAAAACAATTATTAAAAAAACGAAATAATTTTCTAAACGAATTGTAATGAGCTTCATCTATAATCACCATTCCTACGTTTTCAATAGTAAGTTGATCCTCATTAAGCCTATTGTTTAATGTTTCTACCATGGCTACAAAACACATATATTCGCTCTGGTCGTCCAGGTTTTTTACATTACTATTAATAACCTTATTCTTAACATCAAATTCGGTAAGCATACCTGATGTCTGACCACAAAGTTCAATACGATGTGTAAGAACGACCACCTTCTTTTTAGTAGTTTCGATAAATCTTCTCACGATTTCAGAAAAAATGACAGTCTTGCCTCCTCCCGTAGGAAGTTGGTACAATAGGTTATAATTTTCTGGAAATTCCTGTAACCTCCCAAAAATCTTATCTATATCACGCTGCTGATAATCATACAGAGTTTTCTGTTCTTTTTTTTCTATGGTCATTGATTTCACTCGCATTTACTTTCTATTAAAAATAGAAGCTACTAAATTAAGTACTTTATAAAGTTATTTAAAATAATTTGTTAACTATATTTAAAAACATTCTTAAAATTTCTTTTTTTATATCCATTCCATATTTAATAAGAAATAACATACTGTAAGCGAATGTTAATTATTCATAAATATATGTGCAATACTAATTTCTTCATATAATTTTATAATCTTAAAGAGTATAATGGCAAAGATTAATAAAGATTTAATTCCAGTTCAAACATTACTAATTCCTAAACCTATTCTATATACTGGAAAATTTTTAAACTGGATTTCCCCCTTTTTAGCTTCAAGATTCGCTGCGCGTTTATTCCTAACTCCTTTTAAATATAAAAGACCGGAAAGGGAAAGAAAAATGGCTCAAGAGAGTATTAAAGAGCATATAACCATTAAAAAAATTGACAGAGATGTTGTAGTTTATACATATGGTACTTCTCATAAAAAAATACTACTTGCCCACGGATGGTCAGGTAGCGGCACCCAGTTCTCTATGCTTGCAGAACAATTAGTAGCTCACGGTTTTAGCACTATAAGTTTTGATGCTCCTGCACATGGAGAAGCCACTGGAAAAACCAGTAATATGCCTCAATTCATTGAAACTATCCATCAACTGGAACAAACACACGGCCCCTTTCAGGCTGCTGTGGGGCATTCTCTGGGTGGTATGTCTTTATTAAGAGCTGTCAAAGATGGTTTGTCAATCAACGCTTTGGCAATTATAGGAACTGCTAATAGTATTACAGAAATTATAAGTGATTTTACTCGTAATTTACAGTTAGATAAAAAAACAGGAGGTTTATTAAAAAACTATTTTGACACATTATACGGTGAAAATCTGGATAACTATTCTGGTGCAGTTTCTGCCAAAGAAGTTAAAATACCTACCTTAGTTATTCACGATAAAAATGATGTGGATGTACCTTATAGTGCTGCCTATGAAATTAGTGATGCATTAGTCAAAGGAAAATTACTGATTACAGAAAATTTAGGTCATCGAAAGATATTAGGAGATCCTCAGGTAATCAGTAAAATAATAGAATTTACAAATACATATTGAATTGTTATGCTATGTAATTTAGTACGACTAAAGCTTTAGATTATAATTAATATGAAAACAATGAAAAATATTTTTCTTATAATAATCGCTACATTAACGATTAGCTGTGCTGGCAATGCACAGAAAGAGGTGAAAAAAGAATCAAAAGTATATGAAATTACTAAAACAGATAAAGAATGGAAAAAAGTTCTTACTGCCGATCAATACTATATATTAAGGCAAGCAGGAACTGAAAGAGCATTTTCCAGCCCATTAAATAAAGTATATGCTTCTGGCACATTTTCTTGTGCAGCATGTAAAACTCCTTTGTATAAAAGCAAACACAAGTTTGACAGCGGTACAGGCTGGCCTAGTTTTGACAGAGCAGTTGATAAAAATGTTGATTTTGATGTAGATCATAAGCTAGGATACGCAAGAACAGAATTATTATGTGCTACTTGCGGAGGACATCTAGGGCATGTTTTTAATGACGGACCAAGAGAAACTACCGGTAAACGGCATTGTATAAATGGAGATGCATTAATTTTTGAACCTGAAAATCAGTAATAAGTATAAAATTTTAGGTCAGGAAAGTAAAAATTGAAGATAGTTGTAACCGGCTAACATAAAATATCCAGTAAAAAACACTACTTTAATGACACTATATAAAAATTAAATGATTAAATCATAGTAAAGTACTAAAACACAAAAATAAATGAGTGCATACCCTTATCATAAAACAGAAGAAGAATGGAAAGCTAAGCTTTCTGAGGAGCAATATCGTATTCTAAGACAAAAAGGAACGGAACGCCCATTTACTGGTGAGTATAATATTCATTCAGAAGATGGAACTTATAAATGCATGGGATGTGATATTCCTTTATTTAAGAGTGCCACTAAATTTGATTCTGGTTGTGGATGGCCTAGCTTTGATGAATCTATAGAAGGAAATGTGGAATACATAAGAGATAGTTCACTTGGCATGATTAGAACAGAAATTTTATGTGCTAACTGTGGTAGTCATTTAGGTCATGTATTTAATGATGGACCTACAGAAACCGGGCAGCGCTATTGTGTTAATTCTATTAGTATTAATTTTGACAAAACTTAATATGGTTATTTATAAGTTTGGAACGCTTATTGATAATTAATTTTTATTAAAAACAAATAATCACAAATTATGAAAAATATTATTGCGCTTTTATGCTTTTCTTTAGTACTATTTACTTCATGTGAAGGAGATCAAGGACCTCCTGGAGAATCAGGTGGCATTTTTTTAGCTGAAACCTTTGAAGTTTCAGGTCTTAATTTTAATGCTGGCAATGATTTTACCAATAGAGTTTCACTAGATCCTAATATATTTAATGACGATGTCATTTTAGTATATCGTTTATTAGAGGTTGATAATGGATTAGATGTATGGGAACCGTTACCTTCTGCTCCTGTTTACTTTTTTGATGATGTGACTAATGAGATCATAGGAGACCTTATTTATAGATTTAATTTTACTGTAGGAGATATAGACATTACATTGGATACAAATGTGATTGATCTTGTAGGTCCTGAATATACAAATAATCAAATTTTTAGAATTATAGTGGTACCATCAGAACAAGCCAATACTTTAGATATTGATTTTGCAGATTTTAATGCTGTACAATCGGCTCTAAATTTAGAGTTCTAAAAATACTTAGGTATACAATATTAGTAAATTGATAAAAAATATCGGTTAAAGCCGTGTAAAAGGATACTTTTCTAAGAATTGTATCCTTTTTTTTGTTTTAAAATCATCCTAAAAGTGATCAACCAATTCCTTTTCAATTTAGCCGAATTATACGTAAATTCGTTACTTCAAAAAAACAACATTTTATGAGTGCATATGATATTATCGTATTAGGAAGTGGACCTGGTGGTTATGTAACTGCTATCAGGGCTTCTCAATTGGGGTTTAAAACTGCAATTATTGAAAAGGAAAGCCTGGGAGGTGTATGTTTAAATTGGGGATGTATACCAACCAAAGCATTGTTAAAAAGTGCACAGGTATTTGATTACCTTAAACACGCTTCTGATTACGGACTTACTATAGAGAAATTTGATAAAGATTTTGATGCAGTTGTAAAACGTAGTCGAGGTGTTGCAGAAGGAATGAGCAAAGGCGTTCAATTTTTAATGAAGAAGAATAAAATTGATGTAATTAATGGTTTCGGTAAACTAAAAGGTAGCAGTAAAGTTACCGTTACAGATACAGATGGTAAAGATACAGATTACGAAGCAAAACATATCATTATCGCCACTGGTGCTAGATCGAGAGAATTACCAAACTTACCACAAGATGGTAAAAAAGTAATTGGGTATAGAGAAGCTATGACATTGCCATCACAACCTAAAAAAATGATTGTAGTTGGTTCTGGAGCGATTGGTGTAGAGTTTGCTCATTTTTATAATGCGATGGGTACAGAAGTAACTATTGTAGAATTTTTACCCAATGTAGTTCCTGTAGAAGACGAAGAAGTTTCTAAACAATTCGAGCGTAGTTTCAAGAAAGCTGGAATCAAAGTAATGACAAATTCTTCTGTAGAAAGTGTAGATATTAGTGGAGAGGGTGTAAAAGCAGTTGTTAAAACTAAGAAAGGAGAAGAAACCCTTGAAGCGGATATTGTATTGTCTGCCGTAGGAATCAAAACAAATATTGAAAATATTGGATTAGAAGAGTTAGGCATCGCTACGGATAGAGATAAAATTGTGGTGAATGATTGGTATCAAACCAATATTCCAGGGATTTATGCTATTGGAGATGTTGTTCCTGGTCCTGCATTGGCACATGTAGCCTCCGCAGAAGGAATTACTTGTGTAGAAAAAATTGCAGGTATGCACGTAGAGGCTATTGATTATGGCAATATTCCGGGATGTACTTATGCATCTCCTGAGATTGCTAGTGTAGGAATGACTGAAAAGCAAGCAACAGAAGCCGGTTATGAAATCAAAGTTGGTAAATTTCCGTTCTCTGCTTCTGGTAAAGCAAGTGCAGCCGGAACTAAAGATGGTTTTGTAAAAGTAATTTTTGATGCAAA
Organism: Aquimarina addita; assembly: GCF_039539305.1. NCBI lineage: Bacteria > Pseudomonadati > Bacteroidota > Flavobacteriia > Flavobacteriales > Flavobacteriaceae > Aquimarina > Aquimarina addita. The sequence goes on from NZ_BAABCW010000036.1 coordinate 5,809, forward strand.
ATACGGCGAATGGCTTGGGTGTCATATGATCGGTGCCGGAGTTACTGATATGATTGCAGAAGCTGTTTTAGGTAGAAAACTAGAAACTACAGGGCATGAAGTATTAAAAACAATACATCCACACCCAACCATGAGTGAAGCGGTGATGGAAGCTGTAGCTGATGCGTATGATGAAGTAATCCATTTATAATACGTATATATACTATTAAAAAATAACCTTGTTAACATCAACAAGGTTATTTTTTTGTTTTATACTATTTTAGAACTTTAAAGACACAGTGATATTGTAAGCGTTCAGCAAACCTTAAATTGCTTAGCTCCTGTTTAGGCTTTAGTTTTGCGATATGCAAAAATAAGACACAACATAAAAACAGGATACTTGCACAGAAAATTTAAAACCAAATTTTCAGAATCCAAAAAAAAACGATAAAGAAAACGTCTTTATATATCCAAATAGAAGTTGTTAATGCAGTAAGAATTTCAAAACCAGTTTCTATTGAGATCCATTATTCCAACGGAGTATTTTTATAATATTCTTCTTACCTATGTAAAAAAGAAAAAATCCTATCAATCATCGCATGTACCAATAATATAAATCATTGCTGTATTGTAGATCTATTGTATTCTGCAGGATTATGTAGAAGTGAATTATTGAATTTACAACGTACAGATATCGACAGTAAAAGAATGTTGATTTTTATTAGAAATGCCAAGAATAGCAGAAACCGTTATTCATTACTCTCTGAAACAGTATTAAAAGATTTAAGAATGTATTATAAGCAATGGAAACCTAAAGAATATCTCTTTGAAGGAACCTTAGGACAAAAATATTCTGCTGAAAGTGTTACTAAGATTATTAGAAAAGCAAGTAAGAAAGCTGGTATCAAAAGAAAAGTAAATCCTCATATGCTAAGACATTCTTTTGCTACTCATCTTTTAGAAAATGGTACTGACCTAAGATATATTCAAACTTTATTAGGTCATAGTTCTAGCAAAACAACAGAAATTTATACACAAGTAGGAACTAACAATTTGAGGTCAATCAAAAATCCATTAGATTTGTGAATAGTATTAAAAGAATAAACCCAATTGGGTTTATTCAATTGTTAGGCTTCATTAATCGAAATGATAAACTTCAAACTAAAAAAAATAGAGGACGTAAGACCATCTGGAAGCGGAGAAAATGCTAGAATGAGTTGGTTTTGGCTTACTGATGCAGATTTGTGGTTATCGTTTAAAGGAACAAATATCTACGAATATACTAAAGAAGCACTTGAATACTTCGGAGATAAACCTTCACCATATAATAATTACCCTTTAGTTCGTTTTATAGAAGATTTTACGCATATTTTTATCGAAATAAACGAGTCTATTCCTGAAGAGCTGTATAAGTTAACAAAAGACCTTTCAGCCTTTAAAAAAGATGCTGAAAAATGGCTTGATATTTATGAAACTGATGAAAATGAATATAGCGACTTTTATTTTGAAGAATATGATAATTTAATTTCTTGGACTTATAAGAGGACTTTTGATTCTGGACATTTAATTGGAGGTCCTCATTTATCATTTTACAGAAATGATAATAAAATAAGAATAGTATGGGATGTTAATCACAAACTTGACAACGGAGTTGATTTGTGGACAGCAAAAGATGGCTTTATTGAATTAGATTTTATTGATTTTATTGAGATGGTAAAGGACTTTGGAATTAGATTTTTTAAAGAAATGGACAAACAAATAGAACTAGCAGTTCAAAAAGACTGGAAAACTGTTCAAATTGACAAAAAACGATTACTAGAAGAGCATAAAGAAAGAGAAGAAGAATTTAAAAATCAATTGAGTTTGTTAAAACAAGAAATGAATAACAAAACTGACTGGAGTTTAGTTACTGACCTATATTCTCGAATGAAAAATGAAATAAAAACGAAAGCCTAACAATATGTAAACTGCATTAAAACGACAGTTTACATTAACCGTTGTGTGTCATTTAACCAAACGAAAAAGATTAATGGGACTTAAAGCAAAATATAAAAATGAATCAAAAAACGACCTGATTGAATATTTGAATAATATATTGAATATTATAAAACCTTTATTCAATAAAAATGGAATCGTTGACTTATCAAAAGTCTCAAAAAAAGCTGATTTAGAATTTATTCTTGCTTTATTATTGAACTCTAAATTTATTTCAAGCGAAGATAAAAATGGACGGAGTTTTGGTGCTGATGATGTTATTGCTCTCAAATTAGAGATTGAAGGAAATAGATATTTAAAATATTGGGGGAGAATAAATTGGTTATCAAAACCCAATGACCACGAATGTCATAAATCATATCAAGACCCATTTTATGGATTATTTGAACTCAAAAACAATAGACTTGAACTAAATGAAGCAATGTTTGGTGATTATGACAAAAATGATTTGGACGGAAATCACTGGATAGAGTCTTATATGAATTGGATGTACGACATATAAAAACGAACACACAACACGATGTATAAAACATAGCTAATAAGTGCTTAACCGAAAGGTTTGTGTATATTTAGAAAGTCCACCAAATTTTTAATTTGGCTTTTAAAAAGAGAAAATTAAAAACAAAATATAAAAATTCGGCTCTGTGTTTATCCGAAAAGTTAGTGTCTTTTTACACGCTACGTTTCATATACAAAACCGTTACCCAACATTATGAAGAAACGAAAAATAATAGGAGTTCATTTATTGTCATTTATCATTTTGACAATAATTCTTATTTTTTCATCCGAGCCTTTATTAAAGATATTTGCTTCAGAAATCCACCACGTCGGAATGTGGCTGAATTTGATAATATTTGGAACAATAGGGATTTTTATTTTGACAATTATTTCTTGTGTCATTTTTTTAAAACGGAGTAATTAATGTTCTGGAAAAAAAAGAAAAATAAATTAACAGAATTTAAATGCTCTGAATGTGGGCAAGTCCATCCGGAATGGCCAGCACTTGCTTTTAGTTCGCCTGCGAATTACCACATTCTTTCTGACGATGAAAAGTCCGTAATTGGAAAACTGGATACTGACTTTTGCGAAATTCATTACGAAGACCAAATTGACAGATTCATAAGAGTAACACTTACTCAAAAAGTAAATGATGCTTGTGAAACACTAGAATACGGACTCTGGGTCTCATTAAGCGAAAAAAGTTACTCGGATTACAAAGAAAATTTCAATAATCAGAATCACGAAACTGGATATTTTGGTTGGTTATGTAGCAATATAGCCCAATATGGAGATACTTCTTCAATTCCTTGTGACGTAATGACTAAAAGTGGAAATAACAGACCTGAAATTTTCCCTCACGAAAATTTTGATCATCCATTTGTTAGAGATTATTATGATGGAATAACCAAAAAGGAAGCGGAAAAGAGAATAAATGAAATGATAAAAAACGTTGGGTAACAACACCTATGCGATAATGCGGGGTTTGGGTTAAATCAAAAAGTCATTGCTTATTTAGTTTGTCGCCAAAGTATTAAATTTAGTATTTTAGAAAAGATAAAAACAAAATATAAACTTTGGCTAAGTGCTAGATCGAAGAATAGTGATTTTCTGCTTCCGCACTACGCATAGCTAAACGTTAGCGAGCATTTGGTACGTTAAAGGCACATAGTTTACACTTTTTCAAGTTATAATTTGAGACAAAAATCAAATTATTATGCCTTGGAAAAACACAACAACTATGGAACAAAAAATTGAATTTATTTGTGAATGGCGTACTGGAAAATATTCCA
>NZ_BAABCW010000037.1:0-8979 GCF_039539305.1 Aquimarina addita
TATTGACAATACGAACAGGATGATTCGCTGGAACTAAATCATCGTAACTAGGTGGTAAAAGACTTAACTGATCTTGATCGTAAGTCTTGAAGATTACTTTGCGACTCATAATCTAAATTTACAAATAGCAGAAATTTTATACAAAAAAAGACTGCCTTTTTAGACAGCCTCTTTTTTAATTAATTATTTTATGCGTAAAGCAGATATTTTATTGAATAATACCACCACAACTTATTCTGCTTCCCGCGGCTCCAGAAGGTTGAGATGTATAATCATCTGTTCCCTGATGTACAATAATTGCTTTACCAATAATATCTTTTTTCTCATCTCCACAACCAATACACCAATCATTAGTAGCAAAGGTAATGGATCCTTTTCCATCCGCATCTGCAGAAAAGTTTCCTATATCTCCCTTATGATAGCCTTCTGTTGCTCCCCATTTACCATGCGGCTCCATAGTAGGATTCCAATGTCCTCCTGTAGATTTCCCGTCATCAGAAGAGCAATCTGCTTTTTCGTGAATATGTATGGCGTGAGCTCCTGCAGTTAATCCTTCTAATTTAGCCGTCATTGTTACCATTTCTCCCTCTCCTGTAAAAGTGACGGTACCAGAGACCTTACTTTTACTTTTTGGAGATAATACGATCTCAAGCATAGTTGCTTCGATTTCTTTTTCTTCTTTAGAAACTGTTTCTTTTACAATTTCTTCTTCTACCTTAGTATCAGGATCTGTCGTCGATTTCTTTTCTCCTTTACAACCAATAGTTATTGTTAGTAAAAAAGTATAAGCAAATAATGTCAGGGTAATTTTTTTCATGATTTGTTATGATTTAGAATACCCAATATACTGCAGTTTTGCCTTATGACAAAGGATTTAAGATGTTTTTAAGTTTGTTCGTAGTGAATATATTAATGATTTATTGAATTTACTTCATTGGTTTTTTAAAACTTTAATGTGTACTTGTTTACTACTTATACCAATAAAATTTACCTATGTATTGTAACTATAATACCTAGAACTGAAATACCCCACTATTATGTTTCTGAAAATGATGCATCTTAAATAATATTATTTTTTCCCTAAGAAATATCAGGAATATATAGCGTTATGCCTTATATTGAAGGCTAATCTAGTTCTAATGTAAATTATCTCATTAAAAAGAATGCAATTAGAATATGGTGATTGATTATAGTCTCTTTGATTCAAAAGAAGTCGTACACAAAAAATAGTATCTAATTCTGGATAAAGAAAAGTTAAAAAAATAAAACTAACTTTGTTATAAATTTATAACCAATGAACCCATCTACTTCTGGCTGGATTGATAAATTTTTAAGAGATCTGGATGAACACTACCTGGACAATCTCTCTCTTGATGAATTATATCTGGATCTTAGAAAAATAGGATTTATTTATGGTACTTCTATTGATATAGTGTTACCTAATACCTCTGATATCAGATATTCTGAAGAAGAGAAAACTAAAATTAATCTTTTTGCTGCCTTAGCGGTTACTTATTACGAAACCATAGAAGATGGGAATCAGCAAGATTGTATCAAGGCTCTCATCCAATTTTATGAATATCTAAATAACAAGAAATCTTTTTTCTCTTTTATAAATGTATTAACCAGTAATAACAATGAGAAATTAGAAAAAATAATGCACACCAGAATACAGACTAATGAATCTCTTTTAAAAAAGAATTTTAGTCATCTTCTCACTAATGCATTACTATTCATTGATGTATTAGCTTTTGAACATTTTCTTATCCATGATAAAAACCCTATTGAGTATGCATCTGCTTTAGAAGAAACGCTCACTAATATTGTTTTTCTGGCTTTAAATTCTAAACTCGAAAAAGATACTTATGATGAGTTATTAGTAAAACTGTTTGCTTCTTCAGTGAGATATACAAAGGTAAATAGTACCGAACAGGCAAGTTTTGATCAAATTCATTTAGAAAGATATACTGATGAATTAGAAAAACGATATATTTTGGATCTTACCAGCTTAGCAGTATGGAATGATCGTGAGGTTGATTTTGGTGAGCAGGCATTTGTAAGAACCCTCGGTGTTGAACTAGAATTACATAATCAATTAGTAAAAGAATCTCTAAATTCTGTTCAATTTTTTGTAAAAGAACATAAAGAAGATATATCATTTTTTAATTACTCTAATCCAGCCCATCATTTTTATAAGCAAACGACCAGAACGGTAAGTATTTTGATTTTAAGAAATAAGAAAAGATTAATTAAAGAAATTTCGGAGAGTAAAGAACTAATGATTTTACTAGGACAATCCACGGTAAGAGATTTATCTAAAGAAGAAAAAAATCAAGTGAAACAGCAATTACTGGATATTTGCAAAACTATTCCTTCTCTTGCCATTTTTATACTTCCCGGAGGAGGTCTCTTATTACCTATTCTCGTTAAATTTATCCCCAAATTATTACCTTCAGCATTTAACGAAAATAACTAATAAATTACCAGGTTAAATCTCCATTTTTTTTAGCTCCTTATAATTTCGTTTTAATTTCCTTGTCAATAACCCATAAATCAGATAATAAACAAAGCCTAAAATGGCCACTATTATTAATGAAAGAACAACACCCGTCAGGATATAAATCACCGGGGTTACATTACTATGTTCGTGCAGCTCTAGAAATTCTTTATTAAAAGTTAAATAGATCATGGTAGTAATCATTAAGGCTCCAATAAGAGTAAGATTAATCCATACGTAATATTTTACTGTTTTTCTGGTTTTCAGAATATTCTGCATTAAAACTTTTGCAGAATCAGTCGTCTTAATCTTTTTGTAATTAAGATAAAATCTTATGATAAAATAGATCAAAACCCCATAGCTAATCGCAGAGGAGATTATTGTAAATCCCCCCATTCCTGCTACTTCCATATCTTCATATTTTCCCGTGAGTCTTGCTGCAATATCGATAGACGCCCACAAGGCAAATTCTAAGATGCTTATGATAAAAATCCATTTTACAATAGACGAAGATCTTCTTAAGATCATTTTATACAATTCGTTATAAGACAATTTAGGAAGTCCTACTTCCTGTTTCTGCCAGTCCTTTTTAAGCAATTCTAATTCATCCATAGGGTTACGGATTTAATATTTTCTTTAATTTTGTTTTCACTCGATTCATCTTCACTCTTGCATTTACTTCAGAAATCCCTAGAGTTTCTGCTATTTCTTTATATGATTTATCTTCTAGATATAAAAAAACCAATGCTTTCTCTATATCATTTAATTGTTTTACTGTAGCATACATTAGTTTTAATTGCTGCTCCTCTTCATCATCATATTCATCTACTTTAATTCTAAAATCTACAGCATCAAAATCTGTTGTTTTAATACTTCTTTTAGATTTTCGATATAAAGTTATAGCAGTATTTAATGATACTCTATACATCCAGGTACTAAATTTAGCATCTCCTCTAAACTTAGGGTATGCTTTCCATAACTGAATTGTTATCTCCTGAAACAAGTCATTATGTGAGTCCCGATCATTAGTATATATCCTACATACCTTATGAACAATATTCTGATTCTGTTCAAGGTTTGTTACAAAACTATGTTCTAATTCTTTATCCACGATGGCTGATTACATTCTATAAGTATACAAAAGAATACATTTGTTACAGATCAATCATTAATTTTATACTTCACCTTTTGCGTCATCAGAACAAAAACTCACTCTATCTTGATAACCAAATACTTGTGAAAATTCTGACCATAAGAAAATTATTAATATTTAAACAATCATAAAAACACCTCCACTTATTTCTTAAATTATTGAATCAAAAATAGCTAAAAATATATGTAGATGATGAAAAACAATCATCACTGATTCTAAATTCGTAATTCGCAATGACTTCATTATAATTCAGATCGATTCTATAGGCTATCTGCTTTTATCATTTTATATTTGTGAAACAACATCTATTTTATGAATATCCCTTATACTAATGTACCTAGATTAGTTATTATTGGTGGCGGTTTCGCAGGAGTTGCCTTAGCTAAAAAAATGGTCAAAGAAGAAGTCCAACTCGTATTATTTGACCGACATAATTATCATACATTTCAACCGCTCTTATATCAGGTTTCTACCTCATCTCTAGAACCGGATTCTATTGCCTATCCACTTCGTAAAATTGTAAAAAGAGGAAAAAACACTTTTTTTAGAATGGCAGAGGTTGTTGCCATTGATACTACTGCTAAAGAGGTATATACTAATATAGGTTCCATAACCTATGATTATCTTGTAATTGCAACGGGTGCTCGTACTAATTTTTTTGGAAATAAAAGTATTGAAGAAAATGCTATGCGCATGAAAAATTTACCGCAAGCATTAAATTTACGAAGTTTGATGTTGGAGAATTTAGAACAAGCGGTTAGGATCTCAGATCCTGTAAAACGTAAAGAATTACTTAGGTTTGTACTAGCAGGAGCTGGTCCTACAGGAGTAGAATTAGCGGGAGGAATTGCTGAATTACAGCTCAATGTACTCCCCAGAGATTATCCGGATATGGATTTTAGTGAGATGGAAGTTCACCTTATTGAAGGGGCTAGTAGGATTCTTCCTCCTATGAGTGAGCATGCTTCTAAAAAAGCTACTAAATTCCTTGAAAAACTAGGTGTTCAGATTCATTTAAACACCCAAGTAACTCATTATGATGATCATCTGGTATTAACCAATACAGACTTGTCATTAAAAACAGCTACTTTTATTTGGTCTGCAGGTGTTACAGGTGCCCCTATTTCTGGAATACAGGCTGATTCTTTAATTCCAAGAGCTAATCGATATAAAGTAAATCGTTTTAATCAGGTTGAAGGATATGATGACATATATGCATTAGGTGATATCGCTTTAATGGAAACAGAGGCTTTCCCAAAAGGGCATCCTATGGTTGCTCAACCAGCAATACAACAAGGAAATCACTTGGTTAAAAATCTAAAACGACATTTTAAGGGAAAGCCTATGATACCTTTTACATATTTTGATAAAGGTTCCATGGCTACTATAGGACGTAATAAAGCTGTAGTAGATTTAGGTAAATTCCGTTTTGGCGGATTCTTTGCCTGGTTTATCTGGATGTTTATCCACTTATGGTTTTTAGTAGGTTTTAGAAACCGATTTGTCACCTTATTTAACTGGACATACAACTATTTCAATTATGATAAAGCTGCACGTCTTATTGTAAGACCTTATAAGTATGATAACGGATCTGAGGATCGTGTATAAAAGCTTTTATCAATAAAAATCAGAAGTACCTAACTAAAAACAGCTGTTTTTTAATAGATTCTTCTGATTTCTATATATCTCTGGAAACACAACAGTAAAACCTAAATGAAATTCTGTTAATTAACATAAACCAAAACATCCAGGCGCACACTAAAAAATTACAAATCCGTATATGACACATCAAAAGTTCCTTCTGTAAAGGTAAATGTAGCTCCATTACTCTCTAAAGGATTTGCTATAAAACTAAAGGTTCCGGATATTCTTTGCGATTCTGTATTATGAGTTGTTATTGTTACACTCCCTTCACTAGATAAGAACGCTCTTCCATCGCTGGTGTCAAAACTCGCTACAAACTGTAAATCTTCAACTGTAAAGGTTTCTCCTGCAACAGCACTAATAGGAAAATTAATCACTACATTATCACCGTTAGCCTGACTTCCTGATATAAATATATTAGTACCAAATGTGGTTATAAATCCATTAACAAATTCTGGATTATAAGCTACTCCATCAATTTTTGTAAAAAAAGAATCACTACCAGAATCTGATGATGAGTCATCATCAGAACCACAAGACATTGTCATAAATACAAATGCAACACATACAACCTTAATCAATACTTTCATTTTTAATATTTTTAAATAATTATCAGTTTTATTATTAATGTTTTCATCTTTGAAAAAGTAAGCATATACTAACAATTATTTTTTAATAATATGACAGTTCACTAATAATATCAATACAAAATCATGATTATATTTGTTCTTTATCCATTCTAATTCGCCAGGTATATCTGTCTATAATTCATAAAAACACATCAATTTTCTGGTTGTTTATGTAATGTTGCTTGACATTCGATTTATAGAAATCAACTTTAAAAAATTAATCTATTTATATTAAAACCCTCTATCAGTGTTATATAATTAATATGCATCAACCAGTTTTATCACTAATATATGTACGTTTTAGTACAAATACCGTATGCGTACACCTCTCTTTTCTATTCTATTGTTCGTGTTTATGAATTCTCGTTCTTTTGTTGAAAACATTATTAAAAAATCAAAAAACATGAAACAACTATTTATTTGTATGCTCTGTTTAACCATAGGTAATTATACAGTACATGCTCAAAAGGATTCCAAAACGTTTAACTTTAAAAAAGGGGAGGTATTAGATTTTATTTTACTTACCATGAAACCAAACAGTAGCGCATTATTTGAAAAGTATAGAGAGGTTATATATCCGATTGGATTTGAATTTGGTTACGAGCCACAACAAGGTTTCAGAACTAAAGAATTAATTCTTGGTAACCATTTACCTTCTGTTTTTGTCTTTGGCAAGTGGCCTAGTAAAGAAAAAAGACATGGATTTTTAGAAACTATTGTATCAAGAGTTCCTGATTTTCATCAACGACGGAGAGATCTCTTTTCTTATTTCACATTTGCTTTTTTTGAAATACAAGAAAACAAAACGATTTCACTACAAAAAAATAAAGTAAATAGTATTACAGCGTTTTGGAAAACTGACAAACAAGATATTGAGAAATTTGTCTCTAAATGGAAAGAACAAGCCAAAATTTCCGGAGGATCCTCTATCGTACAATTACAAAATGGATACTCTCCTGCCGGATACAATTATAATCCAGATATATTAATCATTACCGAGTGGGAAAATGAGACTGCTTTTTCAAAATTTACAGAAAAACATCCATTATCATTTTATAAAGAATTAAAAAACGTACATCAATTCGTGATTGAGTAAATTGCAGCAAAATAATATTATGGATGGAATCATAAACCAACTCATATATTTTGGTCTTTTTCAAAGCTTATTATTGCTTTTTATTTATCTTTTTTCACCTCTTAAAAGAAAAAACGTAAATGGGTATTTGGCATTTCTAATCTTTATCCTCTGCATAGGATTATTTGGAAAAGCTTTGCATAGTGCCGGCGTATGGAATCGTAATTTTAGACTTATTGCTATGTCAGAACTCTCGGCATTGCTATTTGGTCCAACCGTTTATTTATTCTTTACATCAATTTTACTACAAAGACAACAACTTTCAAAAAATATTATCCATTATATTCCTGGAGTGGTTTACTCCACTTTTATTCTTGTTTACTTTATCATCCCGCCAGATATTGTAATTATTTCAAGGCGAAATACCGGCGAATTAAGACGTGCGATTTATACCTGTCACGCGGTTGGATTAACTGTAAATATTATTTATGGAATTATGAGTTGGAAGTTACTTTATGATTTTCGAAAAAATATGCAAAACGAATTGTCATATGTCCCCAAAGCTCAATTTGTTACTCGTTTTTTAATAATTATCAGTAGTTGCTTTATTGTTTGGTCAATTTTATACGTTACCAGCTTATTTGGATTCGAAATGTTAGAACGAAATGCGAGGCCTTATCTGTGGTTATTATTAACCTTCATCATTCTGTTCATAACCTATTATGGTATGGTATATCCGGATGTACTACAAATTGGAGTGACCACTAATGAAAAAAAATATTCACAATCTAAATTAAAAAATGAAGACCTGGATAGGCTCAAGCAAACACTTGATGACTTAATGATAGAAAAAAAGCCGTATCTGAATAACAAATTGCTAAAAGCTGAATTGGCCTCCATGTTAGGCGTTAGTAATCCTGAATTAGCACGATTACTTAATGAAAGGATTGGTATGAATTTTTTTGAATATGTTAATTATTACCGTATCAAAGAGTTTATAGAAGTCCATAAATCCGAACGTGCCAAACAACTCACTTTTTATGGAATGGCACAGGAATCCGGATTTAATTCTAAAACAACATTTAATAAATCTTTTAAAAAACTGATGGGACAATCACCATCTGATTATTTTAATCAAAAAACATAAAATCATGAGAATATTATATATCATATTATTTATATGCACAAGTTATCAGATACAAGCGCAACTAAACGTGCCATCGCTTAGCCCTAATGCAAGTCTAAAACAGACTGTAGGGCTTACAGAAATAGAAATTAATTACTCCAGGCCTAGCATTAGAAAAAGAACAATTTTTGGAGAAAAAGGATTACTACCTTATGGAACATTCTGGAGGGTTGGAGCCAATACAGCTACAAAAATTTCTTTTTCAAATGAAGTCAATATTATGGGAAATAATATGGATAGCGGAGCTTATACAATCTTAGCAAAACCATCTTCTGATATCTGGAAATTATACTGGTATCCTTATACAAGTGGTAACTGGAGCACCTATGTAGAAAAAGAACCATTATTTATTACAGAAATTCCTGTAGAAAAAACTCCTACAATGGTGGAAACGATGGAAATTCACTTCAATGCTATAACCTTTGATGCAGTTACGCTGATCATTGAATGGGAACATACTAAATTAAATATCCCTATCAAGGTACCCACAAAACAATATGCTATAAAATCTATTGATAATATAATGTCCGGTCCAAGTACTAATGATTATTTTAGAGCGGCTTTATATCTACATGAATCTAATACTGATCTATCAAAAGCTCTGACTTATATTAAGAAGGTAACCAGCTCAGAAAATGCTTTATTTTTTCAGGTAACGCGAGAAGCACTATATGATACTCCCAATGCTTAGGACAGGATAAAGATATTTTTAATTTCTAAGAAGCCATTTGTTTTTGATAAAATATTTGATTTGGAGGTACTTTTCCGATTTCAGTATGTCTTCTTTTGGTGTTG
>NZ_BAABCW010000038.1:0-8787 GCF_039539305.1 Aquimarina addita
GTATTTGGAAAGTCTTTTTTAGAAATGTATTTTTAGGTTTCTTTGATGAAAAACATCTTAGAAATAAACAACAATCAACAAGATTAGAAATTAATTTAGTGTAAACCTTAATCTTTAACTTGTGTAACTATCTCCCTTTACGAACATTATTACAAACCGCAAACCAATAATAAAATTCTTTAGAAAAGTTAGACAAAACTTGCTTCCTAAGACAAAATTGAAAAATATTTTAAACATATTCTTGAAGAAATTATTTTTTACTTTTGAATCTTACAAAAAAAAGAGTTTTTGATTTATGAGCACTAAACAGCCAACCAAGAATACAGTAAAAAAAATAAGGTATTCATTTTCCAGTAGTTCTTTATGGCGTTGGTTTCAGAAAGCAATTATATTGGCGATTTTCTCTTTAGTGGTAAATCATTTAGCAACGCGCGATAGTTTTCCAAATAGTGAATCATATAGATTCCCCATAGAAGGTTTTCTTTCATCTATTGTTTTATTTATTCTCATTGGAATCATAGCCGGACTTAATTTTAAATATTACAAAAAAAAGCATTTCTCTAAGAAGGTAGAAACTTTCGCTATCATAAGGTTTATGACTTCTACTTTAGGATTTATTACAATCATGTATATTCCTGTGAATATTATTATCGATATAGTTGCAGGTGGACAGACAGTATTCTATTATTTATTAATTGGTTTGGTACTTACCTTATTAGTGAGTTTTATTTTCGTAGGTTTATGGTATGCACAAGACATATACAGTTTATATAAGTTGTCCATAAAAGATGCCGAAATTACTATTGACAGCGGTACGAAAATAACGAAGCTCACTTATGAAAATATTGGATGCTTTTACAGCGAAAACAAAATTGTATATACAGTTCAAAATGATGGCACAATAATTAACACCGATTTTACATTAAATGAGCTCGAAGAAAAAATAAACGATCAATTATTTTTTAGAGCCAATAGGCAAGTTATCATTCACAAAGATGCTATAGACCAAATTGAAAAGATTGAAAACGGCAAGCTACAAATTCGTTTAAAAGCTTTAATTGAAGACGATGCAATTGCCAAAATTAATATAAGTCGTTACAAGCGAAATGAGTTTTTGAATTGGTATCAAAATGAGATATAAAAAATAAACGACTATTCAGTAATTATTTACAACCATTCTGTAAAAACACGCTTATATAAGAAGGTTTTTAGAGATTTAGTTCATTATTTCGTTTAGAATTTAAAATTTAAAAACAATGAACAAAATCACCTTACGTCAAGTATTAATTCCATTAATTACCGTTACAATCATCTGCTCTTTTTGGTTTGGTCCAATCCGTATAACAATAGAAAATATCATTATTTCTATAATTATAATTATAGCAAATTATATAGAATATAGAGGAAAACCATTTTTAGCACTTGGATTTCAACGTGAAAAATTTACATTCAAAAACATCTTCGTAATTGCCCCATTAGTTGCACTAGGACTCTTTCTTTTCTATGCCTTTGTATTGATACCTGGAATTACAAAACTAACAGGTACACCTATTGATTATTCAGGCTATAATCAATTGAAAGGAAATCTTCAAGCCTGTTTAAGTTTCTTGTTATTAGTATGGGCAACTTCGGGATTTGGGGAAGAAATTATTTTTCGTGGTTACTTTATGAGACAATTTGTTAAATTCTTTGGAGAAAGCAAAATCAGTATTGCACTTAACATTATCCTAATTACTGGTTTTTTTGGTTTTATGCATAATCATCAAGGAATTACCGGGCAACTTGTTACTGGGATTGTCGGAGCACTCATAGCAATGATATTCTACTTGCGTAAATACGATTTATGGTTTAATATTGCTATACACGGTTTTTTTAATACAATAGCTTTTATTTGTATTTATCTTGGTTGGCTTTAATGTTAACTAGAAATATCGCTAAGGCTTTTATTTAGCCAATGAAAGCATTCTTAAAAAATTAAGTTATTTTAAAATAACGAAAGCACAACACCGGTAACCGTTGCACAAAACCATAATTTGTAATAATCCAACTTTAAATGCACCTTTTTAAAGCCGTTTCTATGTAAGATCCATTCCTAGGATCGTAGAAATTGGGTCACTCATTGTGAAGGTTTTGAGGTATGTGAGGACGTTTTTCAGAATTTGTTTTGCAACGGCTACTCCCGCTCCGCTTTTCACCCGTTTTTGAGTAAATTTCAGGTATTTCTTTAAATTGTAGGCAATGGCTGATAGGTGCATTACCTTGTTGGCCTGTTTGATGCCTATGGTATTGATTTTCCTGAGTCCCATGAACTGGGTAAGCATTCCAAAAACAGTCTCTACCGTTGCCTGCCGTTTGGCTTTCATACGCTTGCCTTTCTGCGTGCATAGTCGCTGGATATTACGCTCGTATTCTTCACGGTAATAGGTAACACTAAATTTCTTCTCCTTGGCTGTTTTTCCAAGACAGTTACTAGCTAATGAACAACTTGAACAGATCTTGCTTTATATACGATACTCTTTCTTTTTAGTTTGATTACGGTAGTCGTTAAATACTTTCTTAAACGGCACTACCGATCCATTAGGACAGATATAATGATCATGTTCTTTCATATAGTTAAAACCAGCTGGACCACCTTTGTAGGTGCCATGCGGTGGAATATAGCTATCAACACCTTTACTTTCCAAGTATGCATAGTTCTCACCACTGCTATAACCCGTGTCGGCCAGAACATTTTCTAATTGAAATCCTGATCGCCACAATCGCTGTGACAACCGATCCACGATATCGGACAAGTGCTGATTGTCTTTTCCATCAGCGTGATAAGCCGTGATATCTGTAATCACAGGATGTGATGTATCTACACTGAGCTGGCTATGGTAATTGAGCTTTCTAGCCTTGCCTAGCTTCACACTTATCCTGGCATCTGGATCGGTTGGGGAATAATGAGTTTTATTGCTGGTGTAACGGCTACCTTTGTTACCTGCACCGGGTCGCTGGTTTTGGTTCTTGCTCCAGTTCTTATTGCGACTTTTTATTTCTTTGAGTTCCTCGGCACTAGCCGTTATTTGCTGTTGCTCTTTACCAGCTTTGTTTTCTTTGGCTTTTCGATAGATATCCTTGTCTCTATTACTGATATGACGGATATCAGCTAGGTGCGACATTAAATCCTGCTCGGGTACTTTCAGCTCCAAGCTGTCCATACTCGCATTCGCTTTTACTGGTGCGCTATCTATGACCTGAGTACTGCCCTTTACCATACCTTGCTTTACGCACATCTCAAAGACGTAGGTGAACACTCTTTCAAATACTTCCTCCGGAAACAACTGCCGGGTTCTAATGATCGTGGAATGCCAGGGCAACTCTTCGTCAATGTCATAACCCAGAAAGTATAAAATATCTAACCGCATACTAGCGTGTTCTATCAGTTTGCGGTCGCTAATGATATTCTCTAAGTAGCCGACCAAACATATTTTAAAAAATACAACAGGATCAATACTCTTCTGACCGCTATTGCCATAATAACTTGCTGTCTCTTTGTATAAAAAATCTAAGTGAAGTACTTCTTTTAATCGACGATAGAAATTGGTTTCTGGTACACGATTACTCAACTGAAAAGTATGGAAGAGTTTCTCTTGGTAAGTCTTTTTTCCTTGCATAAGCTAATTTACTCCAGCAATGAAAAAAAACCATCATCCCTATTTTACTTTTTTGTTATCTTGTGCAACAGGCACAACGTATAAAAATAATGGCGGAAATCCAGCTAAAACAAAGGATAGTAATAACAATAATATTTGGTCTAAACTGAAAAGATTGTGGTCTTAAAACCGCCACTATTCTTATACAACACCGTTGTAGCACATTCAGCTAATGACCGGAATCTTTTTAAATTTGATCAATTTTCTGAATTTTACAATCATTTTTTTAAGAAAGGAGTTGTACTGATTAAAAACCATTACGAATTAATTGATGGTAAACTAAAACTGAATACCGAAAAATCATACAAGAAAGGTAATGGTTATTTTAAGGTTTTCTCTTTTATTTTTTCGAGTGTTGATTTGTATTCTGATAAGTTTTCATGGTTACTTTCTTTAGCCAACGCAATTGCTTTATTCTCTAAAAAAATAGCCTTTTCTTGATTTTCTAAAAAATATTCTAAATGCGCATTCGTATCTAAATAGTAGTGGCTTTCGGGCGATAAGGCAATACTTAACCGAGACCATTCTAATGCATTTTTTAAAAGTTCTTTATTGGTATTATGTTTTGTAGCAACATCCCATGCTAATGAATTACATAATTGATTCATACTAAGTTCAAATACATTTATGAATGGACATGAAGTACATTGGTTATCAAAAGCTTTGAATTGTTCTTTGTACTTTCCTTTCGCCGGAATAATTTCTTTAAATAATGCATCAAAAGTTTCAAATGACAATGTGTTGGTATTGTACTGATGTATAAAATACTGTAAAAGTGCTCTATATTTATATTTATCTTGTTTTATAAAATTTTCAAAAATAGGTTTAACCGTTTCAAAATGAGATTTTTTAATACCGTATTTTTCAAGAATACTATAAACTTCAAACATGTGATCATCTGCTAGTTTTGTGTGCTCACTTTGAATTTTAGCAGTCTCAACATTAAAACGAGATAGGTAAAAACACAATTCATAAATCTCCTTTGTAGGCCTGTATCCCCCATATCTCCCCCGTTCTGAAAAGGAATACACAATATCATAGGCTAAGGTGGCATAATCTAAGTCTATTTGTTTATCAGTTTTATGTTGCTGAATAAGGCCAAGAGTGGCTTGTTGTATGTCTTTATTGGATAGTTCAGGTGGAAAAAACTCCATTGTAGTATTAAAAACAGGTTCTTCGTAATCATTATCATCGTATATGTCTTCTACAGCAGATTGAGCATCTTGAATACGATTATTTGTTCCTTTATTAAGAATATCTATTATAAATTCATTAGTTCTCCATTCGCTAAGTTGTAACATATCTTTCGCTGTTACCGCTTGGTTGTCTATTTTTTTCTTTAATGAATTTAAGAAGTTTATCGCTACTATATTTTGGGATATTTCATGACCCATGTTGTCATATTTCCTTTGAAAATCTCGTGTATTTATATTTTCCTTGTAAAGGGTTTCTAAACTACTATTTAACGCAACAACTCCTGTTGTTATAGCAAGCTTATACTTTTTAAGCTCTTTCAAATCTTTAGGGATAAGCGTATATAAAATATAGTTATCTAATAAATACTCAGCTAATAGGTCATGTTTTAAATAATGATTAACCGTATTGGCAATTTCTTGAAAATAATACTCTCCTTCATTGTTTAAAAGTGAATTAAAAAGTAGTAAGACCTTTGAGTCATTTTTTTGTAAATGTGCAACAGCATCATTTATACTTTTAAACTCTGGTACGTAGGGCTTTTGTTGATAATAACTGATGGGTTCATAGATATACTCAGCTTTATTAAACTTGTCAAAAGTTGTTTTTTGTAGTTTTTCTGGTATTTCCCAATCAGTAATAGAATCACATGCAATACGTTTTACATGCTTAGCAGGAGCGTTAGTTACCGAGAATAAATCTTCTCGTATATTTAATTTACCAGTTTGGTAAATTTCTACCAGTACTAGTTTTTCATCATCATTAAAATTATCCTCACCATAACCATGATATTCTATATATACGTTATTTGCATTAGGCGACAGTTTAAAACCTTCAGTATAAAATTTTTCTTCTTTAGATACGAGTTGGATATCACTACTTCTAGGAATTTCAAAACTTAATTTTCTTTCTGAAAGGTTTACATTCTTGGTATTAAAAAGCAATTTTTTATAACATAGATTTATATATCTATACTCACGGTCTTCAGCGTTTTTATACCCTAAATAAATATCTTCTTCTTCACCTTGAATGATGCTAGTGTAGAAATGCACAGTAATCTTTTTTGATTTCTTTTTAGAAAACCCTTCCGTTACTTTAAAACCTAAATCGTTTAAATGTAAATTATATAAGTACAAGTATTCTCTATCTTGATGTTGTAATACATCATAGTCTCCTTCATTTACAATAAGCTTATAACTATTGTCTTTTGAAACATGTAGTTCAGCACCTCCTGTTTTTGGAGAGCCATAATAAATTGTTTTTTCTTGCGCTGTAGTATAAAAGAATGAAAATAGAAGTATTGCTAGAATACATTTTGTTTTGGTATAATTCATCAAGATTTAGAAATAGGTGTCGCTTATTTAAAAAAGATTAATATACTAATATTTATTATTATTTGAAAAAAGAAAAACTTAGGACAAACCATGGTTTGTCCTGAGTTTTAATATATTTAATCGTAGTTAAAACTGTAACGGTTATTTAGGACTAGTAATACTATACTTGAATTTTAATAAGTATTTTAATGAATAAAAACGTGCTACAACACCGTGTCCTATGAAAAGCACTAGCCTAGTTCCTTAAAGTTAATATTTATTTTTTAATTATCTCATAATGATCATTGTATGGTGTTAAAATGTTTATAATTCCGATAGGATTATTAACATTTTAATGCCTTTATATAACTTGCTCCGCATCCTATATGTGATCGGCCTCTAGGGTCGTCACCAGCATCTGTATGATTATAAGCTATAATAAACCTAGTCACTTGCTATAAGATGTGATCCTAACTTGTAATTGCTGGTCACCCACGGTGTTTTGTGATACAGGTTTTGCTACTTTTTTCTGAGCTTTGCTATTGGTTATTATTCTATCACTCCTATCGAGTAGGGTGTTTCTGTTTTTATTACTGCTAAGGTGCGACTCAATAACTTACGAGCCACTTTAATGATTATCGTTTTTACGTTTTTGCCTACATGTTTTCGATAATACGATTGCATTACTGGATCCGTTCGTATGGCTTGCCAAGACGCTTCTACAAAATAACTCCGCATTAAGCGATGTGCTCGTATTGTAATCCCTTTACTTCTTTGATTGTCTCCGCTCTGATGTATCCCTGGTACTAAACCTACATATCCAGATAAATGTTTAATGTTATTAAAACGTCTTAAATCTCCTAGTTCACATAAAATACCACACGCAACTATGCCTCCTATTCCTGGAATACTCCGTAATAAGTAGTAGTCTTTTTTATAATGTTTTCGACAATAAGCTCGTAATTTTGTTGAGACATCTCGTATTTCTTTATCTATGAATCGAAAATAACGCATTCTGCTATCTAAAGTTTCTCGTGCAGTTGGATAATCAAAAACAACCCCATCAACCCAAGCTCTAAATTTATGACTCCAGTGATCATTATCAAATTCCTCTGGAATGATTACTCCAAAATAAAGTAACTGCATTTTTATATAACTTTTTACTCGTCTATAATCTTTAACCAAATCATTGCGCCTTCTAAAGAGACTTCGTAATTGTTCCCGTTCAACTTCTGGTATGTGAATACTATCTAATCGTCCATCCTTGAGTTCTCTGCTAATTAATTGGGCATCTATTTTATCGGTCTTTGTATATTTCTCATTACCTTTTCTATGGATATCGGCTGGATTAACGACTAAAGAACTCCAACCGTAGCTCTCAAAACAACGATGGGCATAATAACCACAACAACCAGCCTCGTAAGCCGTAGTTACAACATATTCTTTAAAGTGTTTTTTGACATAATCATGCAATACTTCTGCTTTAGTAGGCATCGTAAAAGATTTTCCTGAAAATAAATCGGTGGAACAATGTATTTTCCAGCTCCGTTTGTGAATATCAATCCCAATGTATAACTTTGGTTGAGCAGTCTGTTCAGTTTTCATATCTTATTGTTTTAGAATACTTTAAAGATACTGGACTTTCTGCTTTTACATTGTTACTATAAAAAATAGCTAATAAGTACTTAATCAAAAGTTTAGTGTGTTTTTATAAAATCCGCCAAATCTTTTGATTTGGCTTTAGAACAGAAAAATTAAAACAAAATAAAAAGTTTTGGCTAAGTGCTCAATCGGAAATTAATTACTAATCAATTCCCGCACTAATCATAGCCGAAGCCGTTACCAACAAGCAAAAAAAATGAAATCGAAACTTCTACTATTATTTTTTATAATTCAATTATTTGCTTATAAAAGTGGAAAAGAAATGACTTTTGCGGATTTTGTAGAAGTGGGAAAAATTGAAAAGGTAATGATGAGTAATAACTCTGGAAAATTTATATTATCGCCTGAACAACTTACTGAATTCAAAAAGCAGATTTCCTCAATGACTTACGAACCAAATATTACAGTAAAATTGGGTGCGATACATATGACTTTGATTATGGACAACAAAGAATATGATATGGCAACAGCAACACACGGAGACTTTGTTGAAATTGATTATAGTTTAGTGACAAAAAACAAATCAGAATTTAAAAATGTTTTCTTTAAAACTAATGGAATAAATTTCGATAATTATAAAAAATCGGAATAAAGGCCAGTTGGTAACAATGATTATAATTAATACGGGATTTGGTGCTTAATCCAAAGTTTAGTGTATATTCATAAAGTCCACCAAATCTTTTGATTTGGCTTTATAAAGAAAAAGATAAAACAAAATAAAATGTTTTGGCTAAGTGCTTAATCGGAAATTAATCGCTTTTTAACCACGTACTAACCATAGCTAAACCGTTGTGCGTAATCCCCCATAGACCCCAGAAACTTCAGTACGTTGGCTAACGTAAAATTCGTAATTTACTGGGGTATTAACTTTAGCTCTTTGTGAGACCGTTTTTTAAAATGTTGCTGCTTTTAGTAAGCACGAG
>NZ_BAABCW010000039.1:0-8117 GCF_039539305.1 Aquimarina addita
AGAAATGTATTTTTAGGTTTCTTTGATGAAAAACATCTTAGAAATAAACAACAATCAACAAGATTAGAAATTAATTTAGTGTAAACCTTAATCTTTAACTTGTGTAAACTATCTCCCTTTACGAACACATCAAAAAAACTATATGGGACATAATATTTCTGCTATAATACTCAAGGGGGCTTTCGAAAAAGAAAAAGCGAAAGAATTAGACTTGATAGACATTGATTTAGGATTTGATTTAACAATGTTTCATATTGACCATTATTATTCCGCTTGTTGGCAAGCAAAATTAAAAACTAAAGGTAATTTGGACATTAACAACGCTGAATATATGTTATATCCATCTGAAATTGCTTTAAGTGAATTGATGGTAATAATAACCAAAACTGACAAACCAATATTTGCGATTATCTCTACTGATTATTTCGCAGGTATAGGCGTTCAATCGGCTAATGTATATGAAAAAGACACTTTAGTAGATTCTAAAATAAAATCAATAAATCAGTCTCTAAAATACCTTGGAGTAAAAAAGAAACTTGGAGAGGATGAATTTGATACAGTTGGTTTATCAAAACATAGGTGGACTCCTGAATATTTAGAAAAATACTATGACATAGCTGATGAATTAGGAGTATAACGAACGCACAACAATACCTATAATTAATGCGGGAGCAAGTGTTGGCCGAAATGTTGGCTGATTTGCATTGTCGCAAAAGCTTTTTTCTTATTTTTAAACTCAAACTAAAAAACGTACAAAGGCTTTTACTTGTGCTAGCTTGAAATTCGCTGAATTTCTACGCCGCACTAATCATAGCCGTAACGTTGTGTGTAATTAAGCTGAATTAAAAATATGAGTTGGGACTTATTTGTTCAAGATTGGGGAGATGTGAATTCATTAGATGAGATTCCAGATGATTTTAATCCTAAGCCTATTGGCAAAAGATCTGAAACAATAGATAAGATTAAGGAAGCCGAACCTACTATTGATTTCTCAGACCCATCTTGGGGCAGACTCGACAATGATCAATTTTCGATAGAGTTTAACATGGGAAATGTTGAAAAATTGAATGGATTCGTTATGCACATTAGAGGAAGTGAGATGGCCATTCCATGCATAGCCAATATTCTCTCTACACTTGATTTAAAGGCTACCGATGGATCAAGTCCAAATTTCTTTGACAATGAACGCTCGAAAAATGATATGCAAAAATGGATCGCTTACAGAAATAAAATATGGAATAAATAAAACGAACATACAACATTATTTGTGTGTAATTAAGAGAATAAATGTCAAGTGATTTAAATAAAACAAAAAAGATTTACTTTTATAACGGTCTAATCTCATTCAATATACCTTCAGATTGGATCGAAGAATATGAATCTGAAGAAACAAGTGGGACTTTTTATGAGGACATTCCATTCTCTGGAACTTTCAGAATCCGTTTGCTAATGCTGAACTCGCCTAACCCAATGGAGAAAAAAGATGTCTTAGAAGTTTTGAATGCCGATAATCAAACATCGAATAATCCAATTATATTACAAAACGGAAATGCTTATAAAAAATTTATTGACAGAACCATTGATTCTGGGCATAATATCACCATCTATTATTGGTCATTAGCAAATATAAATTCTTCAAATTCCGCACGCTTAGCAAATTTTTCGTATACCGTATTGACAGAATTCGAAAATGAGAAATGGGTTCAGAATGAAATTCGTTTTTTGAATAGAGAAATAGAAAAGGTTGATTTTAAAGATTAAAAACTACACACAACGACATATATGTGATCATAGCAGCTAAGTGATCAATCGAATGGTTCTTGTATATTTGGTAAGGCACAATGCTTGGAAAAAGTGAAAGTTAGCAACCAATGCGCAGTTTTTGTCGAAAATAGGGTAACATTTTGCTCTGGTACGACACATATATTAAACGTTAGCATTAATTTAAAAACTGAAACAAATGAAAAAACTATTACTATTAATCTTCACAATCTTTTTTAGCAATTCGATTATTAGTCAAACTAATTTATTTGAGAATCCTGATTTTGATAAAATAGCGAAAGACCATAGAATTATTGGCGTTATCCCTTTTAAAGCATCTGTTGCTCTAAGACCAAAACAAATGAAAGACATAACCTCTGAACAATTAGAAAGAATGGAAAAATCAGAGGGAGAGTCAATTCAGTCCGCTATGTATTCTTGGTTTTTAAAGAGGAAAAAGAGAGGAACACTAAGTGTTGATGTTCAAAGCCCTGCAACAACAAATGCAAAACTTAAAAAAGCTGGAATAAATTTAGATAATTATGAAAAGTATACACCATCGGAGTTAGCCAAAATATTAGAAGTAGACTCAATAATTATGGGAACTTTTGAAACTAACAAACCGATGTCTGAAGGAGCTTCTGTTGCTTTAGGTTTATTAATTGGATTTTGGGGTACAACAAACTCTGCAACAATAAACTTAAGTATTTATAATTCTGTTGATGGAGAACTTCTCGTTAATTACAACAAAAAAGTTAGGGGAAGTATCGGAAGTGATAATGATGATTTAATTAACAGAATAATGCGTAAAGCTTCGAGAAGAATCGCTTACACAAAAAACTAATGCCAACAATGTATCCTATGTAAAGCCCTTTCCCTAGTCCTAGGTTAAATTTACGATGTTTTTTTATTTTATTTATCTCATTATGATGATGATTTTAGAGTGTTGGAATGTTGGCAACGCCATTAAAGCGTTGTCAATATTTCAATACTCAGCCCTATAAGTAACTCCGCATCCTATATGTGGTATCCGCTTAAAACGAATCCACCAGCATCTCTATGATTATGATTGGCTAACAAGGCAACTTGCTATAAAATGTGATAACCAATAAAAGTTTCACCTACATTGTTTAGTTATCCCATTCTGAGCCAAAAGTATTTTCGAGTTTTAAGGCTTATGTTATTTTTTACTTTATCACACCTATTTGATAGGGTGTTTCTGTTTTTATAATCGCATGAATCCGACTTAATAATTTTCTGGCCACTTTCACTAAGATACGTTTCAAATCCTTCCCTTGATGAGAACGATAATATACTTGCATCACAGGATCAAAACGCAAAGCCTGCCAAGTGGCTTCTACCCAATAACTTCGCATAAGTTGGTTGGCTCTAGGTGTAAGTCCAGCAGTCCTTAGATGACCCCCACTCTGATGTACTGATGGAATCAAACCTACATAACTGGCTAACTGCTTAAAGCTTTTGAATCTTCTAAGATCTCCCAACTCACAGATAATTCCACAAGCCACAATAGGTCCAACACCGGGAACAGATCTAAGTAGATAATAATCTTTTTTATAATGTTTACGACAATAAGCACGTAATTTGACACTCACACTTTGCACTTGCTTATCTACAAAATCATACGCCTCTAAACGCGTTTGAAAACAATAATCCATTGTCTTGTAATCGAAAGATAAGTCCTTAAGCCAATTTCTAAATTTATGAGACCAATGTGGTCTATCTAAAGCTTTGGGAATTTCAATGCCCAAATACAGTAGCTGCATTTTGACCTGAGTTTTGATCTTGCGTTGTTCTTTAGCTAAATCATTACGTCGACGAAATAGACAACGCAATTGTTCTCGCTCCACATCAGGAACATGAATTCCCTTAAGACGACCATCTTTTAGTTCTTTGCAAAGCAGTCTGGCGTCGATTTTATCTGTCTTTTGAAATTGTGCTTTGGCAGGTCTATGGACATCTGCAGGATTAACCACCAAAGAATTCCATCCGAATGATTCAAACAAACGATGGTGGCTAAAGCCACAACATCCAGATTCATAACAACAATGTATCTGATAACCTTTATAGTGTTTATCTATATATTTTTGAAGCGCGAAAGCATTCGGTGGAGTCGTGATGGAAGACCCATTAAATAGATCTGTAGCTGTATGAATTTTCCAACTTCGCTTGTGTACGTCGATGCCAATAAATAACTTTGATGATGCAGTGTCCTTTGTTTTTATAATGAAGAAATTAAATGGTTTTTATTATACTAACTTAGGATACTGCTTTTACATTGTTGCTATATTGCATATGCTCCCTTCGGGAAGCAAACGCAACATACAAGAGACGTTATCTCTTATTTAAAACAAACATTATGAAAAATATTAAACATCTGATTTTTAGCTTTTTTATCATATTTTCTCTTATTAGTTGCTCTGACAACGATACGAACGAAAGTTTTGAATTTGGAGAAAGTTTTGACAGAAACAAAATGGATACTTTTTTGTCAATCCTTGAAGAAGATAATCTTGGAATGGGTAGCGTAGCAATATTTAAAGATGGTCAATTAGATTATCAAAAATCCTATGGACAAGCAGATATTGCCAATGGTATTTCTGCCACAGCACAAACAAAATATCGAATTGCTTCAATTACAAAAACTTTTACTGCATCAATGATTATGCAATTGATAGAAGAAAATAGTTTAACCCTATCAACAACACTTGACAACTATTTTCCCGAATTACCCAATTCAAGTTTAATAACAATTGAACATCTACTAAGACATCGAAGTGGTCTATTTAATTATACTGATACTGCATACGGAACAGATATTGTAACACAACCCGCAACACAACAGCAATTGATTGACTTATTTGTTCAAAATGAAACTGTTTTTCAACCAAATGAACAAACACTTTACTCAAATACTAATTATGTAGTTTTGGGCTTTATAATTGAAAGTATAGACCAGAAATCTTTTTCAGATGCTTTAAGAGATAGAATAACTATTCCTTTAGGATTAACAAACACATATAATGGTGGAACTATTGAAACAATAAATAACGAGGCTTTATCTTATAATCTTCAATCCAGTAATTGGGTTCTCGCAATTGAAACCAATACAACTCTTGTAAACGGAACAGGTTCAATAGTTTCTAACCCAGAAGATTTAAACACTTTTTATTACGAACTTTTTGCTGGAAATGTGGTATCTCAAACTTCACTACAATCAATGCAAAATATGGTTGAGAATTATGGTTTTGGAATGTTTACAATACCATTTTTTCAAAAAATAGCATTTGGTCATACTGGACAATTGGACGGATTTCAATCCGCAACTTTGCATTTTCCAAACGACAATGTAACCGTATCTCATACTTTTAATGGTGTTTCTATGCCTTCCAATGATGTTTTAATCGGAATTTTAAGTATTTATTCAGGATTGGAATATACTTTACCCTAAATTCGGAAATCGATAAGCATTGTGCGAAAAAACAAGAGATAACAAAGTATGTGATCATAGCAGCTAAGTGATTAATCGATTGGTTTGTGTATATTTATGAAGGTGCAATGCTTGCAGAATGGAAAAATATAGCAACCGATGCACAGAAAAATCGAAAAGCAAGGTAATATTTTGCCCTACTACGACACATATTTTAAACGTTGGCAACAAGATGAAAAATCAACAGATAACACATTATGAAAAAAACATTATTCAAAATATTTAAAGCTATCTTATTACTTCTTATAATAGGAGGGATTGGCTCTTATTGCTATATTGATTATGAGTTAAATAAGATTTTAGGAAGCTCTACTGAAATCATAAATATTTCCGAAATTATCAAGCCATCGTCAGCAATTCAAATTAAAAATGTAGCGATTCTATCTGAAGATTGTGGCTATTTTATCGAAAATCAAAACGTACTCTTACAAGATGGCAAAATCGTTTCTATTGATTCAAATCTAACAATCAATAAAAGCATAAAAATAATTGATGGTACAAATATGTATTTGATTCCTGGCCTTGTAGATTCTCACGTTCACTTAAAAAAAAGTAAAAATGACCTGTATTTATATCTAGTAAACGGAATAACATCTATTAGAGAAATGGCAGGAAAAGCAATAGCTTTAGATTGGAAAAAAGCAATTCAAACAAATGATGAAATAGGACCAAGAATGTTTGTTGCCTCTGCCCCTATTTCTAGTATAAATGGTTTAGAGGGTTATTACCATCAGTGGACTAGGCAAACATTAAATTATAACACTAAAGAGGATGCCGAAAAAGCAATACAGAAGGTAAAAGAAATGGGATATGATGCTCTTAAAATGTACAGTTTTGTTAATACTGAGATGTTTAATGCAACCATAGAGGTTGCCAAAGAAAATGATATTCCTGTAATTGGTCATATTCCAGATGAAATAAATTTAAAATCATTTTATCAATCAGGACAAAAAGAAGTAGCTCATATTGAAGAACTAACTAAACAAAATATGGATGAGTTTGAAAAATCTATTGCGAGAAATCCAGAAGAATATATTACTTTTTTAAAATCTCGTTCAGACCAAATAGCAAAAGAGTTAAAAAACAACCAAGTCAATGTTACTTCTACTGTTGCTTTAATGGAAAGTCTTCTTATACAAAAATTTGATTTAGAATCCAAACTTAGAGAAGTCCAATTGAAATATGTCAACCCTAAAATAAGCGAAGGAACATCTATCGTTAAACTGGGATGGTTACCAACCAGAAATTCATATGAATATGATGGAATAGATGATTTTGAACAAAGAAAGTTAACTAAAATATTTTGGAAAACTTACATTGAGGCTATACGAATTATGACAAAATCTCTCGTCAAATATGATGTAACTATATTAGCAGGTACAGATGCAAATGTCTCACCAATGGTAGCTGGTTTTTCCCTTCACAAAGAATTAGAAACTTTATCAGGATACGGTATGACAAATACAGAAGTACTTTATTCAGCAACAGTTGCACCAAATGAATGGATGAAAAGTAATTCTGGAAAAATTAAAGTCGGATATAATTCAGACTTAGTTCTATTATCGAAGAATCCATTAGAAGACATTAAAAACACAAAAACAATAGAATACGTCTTCTTTAATAAAAATTTAATTGATAAGACTCAAATCAATGATATTTTAAAGTCTATAGAACAGGTAAATAATAAAAATAGAAGCATTGAAATAGATGAATTTATAAAATGAACCACTATGGACTTGAAGTCCATAGTTTCAAGCTAGTGACTTAAAGTCACCCAATGGTCATTTGTCTAAAATGAAGTTACTTGAATCCCCATCTTCAGGCTTTCTATGATGTTCCAAGTATTCATTAATCATCTTTTCTGTAATATTACCACTGCTCCAACAACCATAACCAATAGCCCAAAAATGACGACCTCAGTACTTTTGCTTAAGATTGGGAAACTCTTGCTGTAATTTCCTAGAACATCTTCCTTTCAATTTTTTAACAAGATAACTTAGACTCAAACTTGGACGATATTCGATGTGCATATGAATATGATCTTTAGATACAACTCCTTTTAATATCAATACATCTTCTGATTCGCATATTTGAATTAGTAATGAATGACAGCGAATTGGAATATCTCCTTGAAGAACTGAATACCTATACTTAGTACTCCAAACCAAATGAGCTGTCAATCTCAAAACTGTATGTCCATTTGACCTTTGATCTCCCATAAACCAAAGATAATGGTTTTTAGAAGCCAAAGCGAAATGCACTAAAGTGCATAGTTTTAACTATTTTTGAGACCAATAAAGGAACTACAGGAAGCGAACTAAATAATCTAAAAAAATATCAGGGTTAGATATACCTTTAAGCTTAAAAAAACTATTAAAGTATACTAACGGAGAAGGCAATAATAAACTTGCTATTCTTGGTTATTTCTTTCAAGTACTGAACAAATGATTAATGACATTAATTTCTTTAAAGAAAACAATAGTCGTTATCCTGAAAGTATATATCAAGATAATATGGTCAAACCTGACTTGTATAATCCTAAAAGAATCCCTTTCGCTACTGATGAATCTGGACAATATTTATGTATAGATTATGACCCAGATACAAAAGGTCAATATGGTCAAATAATTTATTTACCATGTGCAGAACCTGAGCCTATTTCTGTTATAGCAAAAAACTTTGACGAATTTCTTGAATTTGTAATGAGGCTGTCTAAAAAGCAATTTAGGCAGTCTTTTTATTTTGTATATTTTCAGATTTTAATTGTTGATTGTAAATTTTAGCGAAGATTTATGGGATTTTATAAAAGCAAGTTAGCTTTTATAAGGCTAAACTTACCTTTTTAAGG
>NZ_BAABCW010000040.1:0-6592 GCF_039539305.1 Aquimarina addita
GATCTTTGATAGCTTCCAAAGCAACCTTTGCTTTGAATGCAGAACTAAATTTTCTTCTCGATTTTTTCATATGTACAGTTTTAAATTTACAATTTAAATAGCTGTCTTAAAAATGGGGAGTATTATATGATGGTTTAAATCGTGCACCCTTTAATAAAATATCTACAATTAAAGATTCACAGTTCCATATTAAAAGACATCACTTATTACTGGAAAATATTGTGCTTAGTAAAGCGATAATATCTTAGTTACTAACATTAGGTGGAAAATGAACTATAAAAAATAGTTGTCAAAAAGCGCATTATTAACAGATATTATCTCCGATAAAATAGTTGCAAACAAAAATCTAATTCATTAATAAAAAATCTTTGATTTAGCAATTAACAATACCAAAATCCGATTCCATTTATTAAAAAACATTTGAATTCAATACCGCAAAAAGAGTTCACAAATACTTACAGTCGTTAAGATTATTATTCTATCCTCTAAAAACATCTAATTTTCGAAATAAAGAATGATGATTCGAAACTAGATTTCTAGATCCAGCCTATTCATTATAAATGATAAATAAAAATAATCTTACACTCTTATCGGGCATTAATACTATAAGAATAGAAATTCAATATAGTATTACTATCAAAAATTTGTTCTTGAATAAATAATTTAATATTCTCTTTAAGGTGTAGATGTAATTTCTTCATTTCTCTTAATAAAAACATATCCTTAATAAACCCCAAATATTAATCAGGTTATAATTATAGACTTAAAAATTTATTAAAGAAATTCTATAATAAACTGTTTAATATATTTTGAATTAAAGAAATTGATAAATCTAAAGTATGTATGCAAATACAACACTCTTTCTATATCAAATTCAAAATAAACTATAATCAGATTTTAAAAACAGATTTCTAACCTTAAAAAATCAAATTTGCAAAATTAATTTCACTATAAAACCAGAGTAGTAAAATTTATTGGATAAAAAAAGCAAATGATAACCATATTGAAATACTAACCTCAATAAATTATGCTTTCAAAATATAAAAAAGTCATTTCAATACTCATCACAATTAGTTGACAAACCTTTAATCTAAAAGATAACAAATAACTAATTTACAAGTAGTTAAACTAAATAAAATCATTCTAAGCACCATCACATTCATCAATTAGACTCATCAAAAACCGCGTAAAAAACATATATCGATTTTCCTATTCTTGTACACCAAAAATCAACCTTTTTTTATCAAATGTACACCATTAATCAACCTAAATATAAAAAATACAAGCACTTTTTTTTATCAAATTTGCGTTAAAATTCAGTCTTTGAATCTTATGCTTTTTCATTTCATTACAACAACTAATTATTGATTTTTCAATGTAAAGGAAACATAGAATAAAGATATTATATGAGTAAAATTGTTTAATCGAGATACAAGAATATTTAATTAACCAACTAATAATATAAAACTAGCACAATAAAAATTCACAATATGATGAAACGACTAAACAAACTAATAACCGTTTTCTTTAAAAACATACTCTTTTTACGAATAAAAAAAGTGTGTTTGCTAGGAACACTCTTGACTCTTTGTTTTTCTTCTTTACTAAAT
The DNA here is from genome assembly GCF_039539305.1 of Aquimarina addita. Lineage (NCBI taxonomy): Bacteria > Pseudomonadati > Bacteroidota > Flavobacteriia > Flavobacteriales > Flavobacteriaceae > Aquimarina > Aquimarina addita. Next base: position 1,611 of record NZ_BAABCW010000040.1, read on the forward strand.
GCTCAAAGTGAGAATCAAGAAGCTATCAGTAATGTTTTCAAAGCCTTCAATACCAGCCAACCGGCAAAATTAAGTTCATCAGGATTTAGTTTTACTAAGGAGTTTAGTAACTCTGGGTCCTATTGGAAATTTGACAACCCTGAGACTGACTTATACTTAGCCAAGCTGTCCTATGAAGATCCAAATAATCCTGATTTATCATATGATGCGAGACTATCCACAGGTGGTAATATTTATTCTTTTAGAACTATTACTGGAGAATGTATACCTCCACAGCACGGAACAGAAAGTACTAACCACCCAGGGATTATGAGAACTTCGTGGACTGAAGCGGTTTGGCACGTAGTTGCTACTGATGTTGAACAAAACCAGATCGATCAATATATGCTGCATCAAGGTGGCGCATACGGAAATATTACTGAAACCGATTATTACCCTTTTTATGGTTTTCAAATAGCAGATTATTACGATAGTGCAAATCAAGAATACAGCACAGCATCTTGGTTACAAATTGGCCACCCTAAAGCCACAGTAAATAATGACCTTATCACTGAAATATTGATTTGGACAAAATATCGTAACATAGGAAATGGAGTCATTCAAGTAGATTACGCCTTATATAATTATGGTAATGGTACTGTAGGTAGAGTAAATTCTCCTTATATCTGTGCACGTGAGTCTACTCATCCTAATATATTTTTATCAAACCCTGATAACTCATATCAAGAAAGAGAAGGTACTTGGACTCAAGGGTTCTTTAATAATTCTACAACAAATGGTTGGATAGGATATTCTTCAAACAGTGCAGGGACTCAGCCTAGTTATGGTTTTATATTTAATAATGATTATGGTAGGTCAAGGTTTGGTTTTGTTAGTGTAGTTAAGGATCAGAATAACTTTACATCTGTTAGAACAGATAAAAGTATGTCTTTTGGGAAAATTCTAAATCTTAGATATTTTATTGTATTAGGTGATAATATAGGTGATATCCAAGATGCTGCTACAAAATATAAAGATGATACTTTTTATGAATTGCGTACAGTAGGAGCTTCTAATGTGCAAAGTGAAAATTATTATTTTGAAAAATCTAACTCAAATACAATTACTGCATTTAACGCAAATAATGCCTCACAAGGTATTAATTTAAAGTTACAGCCTTATAATAATAGTTATCCGCTTTTTATAGTGACTAATTCACAAGGAGTTTCTAGAGTTACCACAGATTTATATACGTTTACTGACTATCCTTGGGATGGACAAACAGCCGATATTAAATTACTAGGATTCAGTGATTATAAAGCAACAGTTAATAATTTTGTTTCTGAATCAATTAATGCGGGTGATAGTTATACATTTCCAGATGGAACCACAAAGACCAATATAACTTCAGATGTATACCAAATAAGTTTTACCGGTACAGTTGCTGGATACAGACAGTACACTCAAACACATTTGGATGTTTCTGGAGGAACAACACCTCCGACTAATAACGACAACAATATAGCACTAAATGGAGCTGCCACTCAATCAACAACAGCTTATAGTGGAGACGCTTCTCGTGCTATTGATGGCAATACTGATGGTAAATGGATTAACAGTTCTGTAACTCATACGGCGTCTGGAACCGTTGGTGCTTGGTGGCAAGTAAGGCTAGCTGAAAGTGCTAATATTGGTGAAATAAAAATATTCAATAGAACTGATAATTGCTGTATTAGCCGTTTGTCTAATTTTACGGTTAAAATTAGTGATGGCAATGGTAATTGGGTATTTAGTAAAACATATACAACGATACCAAATCCATCTATGACTATTGATGCTGAAGGTGTTTTAGGTAGAACTGTTAGAATCATTACAAATACTACAGAACCTTTATCTCTAGCAGAAGTTGAGGTATATGAAGACGCAGAATGTACTAGTTTTTCAACTATACAAGCTGAAAGTTATAACAACATGAATGGAATTGTGGCAGAAACTACCACTGACTCCTCAGGAAATCAACATCTCGGTTTTATAAATAATGGTGATTGGTCTAAATACAATTCCGTTGACCTTAGTTGTGCAACTTCTATTGAAGCCAGAGTTTCTAGTAAGAATGCTGGTGGAAATATTCAAGTAAGACTTGGTGGGATTTCTGGAACATTGATAGGTACTATTACCGTGCCGAGCACTAATTCGTGGAACTCGTGGACTACTGTAAGTACGGATATTGATTTCATAAGTGGTATTCATGATGTATATCTGGTATTTACAGGAGGGAGCGGATACCTATTTAACTTAAACTGGATCGAATTTTCTAATGGTCAAAATAAAATAACAGAAAATCCATTTAATACGAAGGAAGATATATTCTTACTGTATCCAAATCCAACAAGTGATCAATTTGATATTAGCTTACAAAATACACAACAAGCAATTTATAAGGTTATTGATCATACAGGTAAGATTATACTCTCTGGCACAATCCAAAATGGCTCAACAACTGTAAATAGCAATAAATTATCAACAGGGCTGTATCTGGTAAAAGTATCTAGTGAGCGTGGAACTTATACAGCAAAATTAATTAAGAAATAAGACGAGAGAGATGTTGGTGAATATACCTATTGGCATCTCTCTTAATTATCAATAAATACACAATACTCTTAATATAAAAAGGGATCAAAGGATAGTACTAATAATGCCTAAGCAACAAAAATAATGTAAGTAGTTTCCTTTTTAAAACTCTAAAATTATGAAAAAAAACAATCAAAATGTATCATCTATTTTTAAAGGCAGGCGTATGTCACAAATGCATAAACTTTGCTTTCTATCTTTATTATTTATTTTTCCCTACATAATGACTGCTCAAAACTCCAACATAGAATGGATGGAAGGATCCTGGGGAGCACGTCTATATGTTAGAGGAGGCGCCAATTTAGACCAATATGTTGATGACAAAGGGTATGATTATGTAGCAGGAGCTCAGGAAATGGTGGATAAATATACCACTATGGGTCATGTACTTACTAATATGACACAAAATGCTCGAACAAATCGTTTTACATTAAGGTATAATCCAAATGTTGCGGCTAAAAAAGGTAACGCCAAAGCAATTATACATGAAGATTTTGTGCCAAGCGAGGAAAATGAACAAGTTATCATTGATGTAATTAAGATATTTAAAGATGCTGGTAAAAAAGTCCTTCTATATCTTAACCTTAAGGAATTCACAGAAGTAGATACTTCTACAGCTGCTGCAAATGCTTGGTATGCCTACGTGAATCAATACTTTGATGGGGATGAATATGCGGCCAGAACCAATCTAATGGAAGGGTATATGAAACGCTTTAAAGAAATGGGAGTAGATGGGTATTGGCTAGATGCTGCTGCTATGAACGAAAGAAATATCCCACTTGTAGCGATGATGCGTGAGCTTGACCCAAATATGGTTTTTTCAATAAATACAGACAAGTCGGTTTTCAAAAATCCTGATGGTAGTAATATGACCGTATTACTAGATGGTTGTAATGATGATGATCCCGATCCTTATGGTGTTATAAAATATGCAATGAACGACGTTGAAGGTGATTTTACCGGCGGACATATCTTTCCTTTAGGACAGGGTGGTAGAGGTGATTCATGGGCGCATGACGAATTTACTATTGCAGATATTCAAGAGGATAACTATCAGCTTTTTCAAGGTAAAAATATTTTAAAGCATATGTTTATGCCTATGAGGCAGCAATGGTCTGTGGCTAATGCTACATTGAGAATGGATAATGAAACGGCCTATAGAATGACGAAGAAAATTACGATGGCCGGTGGAGCGATTACTTTTTCAGGTACTACTACTGATGGAACGATAATCGCGGACGAAGACGCTGTTTTGACTTATGTTAATCAAAAAATGAAGCAAAACGTAATCGATTATGATCCGTACGTAAGACCTGCATGTTCCTTTTTGGTAGGAGAAGAAGCTAAAATTGCACAGAGTATAACAATGCCTAATCTTGGAACAAAAGAAGTTGGTGATGCTAATTTTTCTCCTGGAGCAACAGCTAGTTCTGGCTTAACTGTTTCATACATAAGTGCTGACCCAACAGTAGCTACTATTGTTAACAATAAAATTAAAATTATAGGTCCTGGAACAACTCGCATCACAGCAAGACAAAACGGTGATGACAATTACCGTCATGCTCCGTTTGTTCATAAATTTTTAGTTGTTGAAGGTGACGACAACGGCGGCGGCGGTGGAACCACAAATGATGGAAACCTAGCATTAGATGGAGCAGCATCTCAATCATCTACATCATATAACGGTGATGCTTCTCGAGCTATTGATGGTAATACTGATGGTAAATGGTCTAACAACTCAGTAACTCATACTGCATCCGGAACCGCTGGTGCTTGGTGGCAAGTAAGGTTAGCTGAAACTACTAATATTGGCGATATTAAAATTTTTAATATGACTGATAGCTGCTGTTCTGATCGTTTATCTAATTTTACGGTTAAAATTGGAGACGGAAACGGTAACTGGGTATTTAGTAAAACATATACCACTACTCCAAATCCATCTATGACTATTGATGCTGAGGGTGTTTTGGGTAGAACTGTTAGAATTATCACAAATACTACAGAACCTTTATCCCTAGCAGAGGTTGAAGTCTATGGAGATATCGAATGTGCTAGTTTTTCAGCTATACAAGCTGAAGCTTATAATAATATGTCAGGTATCGTTAAAGAATCCACTACGGATTCTTCTGGAAACCAACATGTAGGTTTTGTAAATAATGGTGATTGGGCTAAGTATAATTCAATTGACCTTACTTGTGCTACTTCAATCCAAGCTCGTGTATCTAGTAAAAACAATGAAGGAACCATTCAAGTAAGGCTTGGAGCTGCTTCTGGGCAATTAATAGGGACTATTAATGTGCCAAGCACAAATTCATGGAGTTCTTGGACAACAGTAAGTACGGATATTACGCCTGTAAGTGGCAATCAGAATG
>NZ_BAABCW010000041.1:0-6499 GCF_039539305.1 Aquimarina addita
AATTTTTTGTTCCATAGTTGTTGTGTTTTTCCAAGGCATAATAATTTGATTTTTGTCTCAAATTATAACTTGAAAAAGTGTAAACTATGTCCCTTTAACTTTGTAAACTATGTGCCTTTAACGTACCCAGTAAATGATAACCATTGATCGTGTACACGTAGCATTTCTCCAAACGAATATCGATAAGTTGTATCATTGATTTTTACTTTAAAATAGAAATGAGTAGTTTCAATGGCACCATTTCCTCGGGGAAAATCAATTTTTGAAGATCCACGAAAATCTTTTAGAAACCCGGAATACTCAACTTCTATTTCATCGTTTTTTGTTAAAAGAGTACTGTTTTTAATAGTACCTTTTTTATTTAATAATTTTAAAAAAGAAGCAGCATAACGTTCCCGACCTTGCTTCAAAGCTATTTTAATTTCTTCTTCACTTTTGTGCTGAAAAACTTCAGGAATTCCTCTATAATATAGATTGTTTTTTTTTAAATACCTAATTGTCTGAATATTTGGATATAGCTCATACGCAAGAGCTCTGAGGTTGATACTATCATTAGATTGTAGGTAATAGGTAAATCTATTTAAAATTTTATTTAATTCTTCTTTATGATATTTGATAGCTTTTTTGGATGGAATTTTTTCTAATTTAAAATTTCCTAAGACTGGATCAGGAAGAATCTTTGCGATGATTTGATCAATTTTTGGATTAAAAATTTCTTTGCCATTACAAGACCAATGATTGATATAATCAGTAGGGTGCTCTTTTCTTTTGATTTCAATCGTTTCGCTTCCCTTAGTTAATTCCATAGAAATTTCGAAAGGTGTAGATAGAACTTTTTGATTTTCATAATTAGTGTCAGATTCCTTTTTAAACAAATCAAACAACTCATACAATGTCTTTGCCTTAATGGTAATCGTTTGCTTTATTTTATTTTTATCACTTTTATTGATAAAAAAAGAATCAGGTGTTCCTTTGTAGGTATTACTATATGTTGTTATTTCTGTAGCTGTTACAACTTTTTGCCGGGGATTATGTGTAAATACGATCTCATACTTTAACGAATTGTCAATAATAATGTCGGGTGTATTCATATTTCTACTAATACTGGTTTCTCTATAAGAAGAGTAAACATTCATTTTAATAGGAATCTGGGCATTGCAACACAGTATACTCAGTAATGTAATCAATAGCGTCAGTCTCATTGTACTAATTGTTATGTCTTTTTATAGTGTTTTCAATTTTCGTAAAACCGCCTTTGATCGCGTACTTAAGTTAGTGGAACCCCGATTATAATTTCTCATTAAAATTACTCCATATTTACTTTCATTATCAAATTCAAAATGTGCGGTATAACCTGAAACATATCCTCCATGCCCCACAGTAGACAAGATACTATCCTGATATAAGAAAAAACCAAGACCATATTTTCTTAATTCTTCATCAGGATTATGATTGACCCGCATTTCCTTCAATCTATTTTGATCAAGTAATGCTGAGTATCCCATGGTACAAATCATAAACTTTCCTAAATCGTTTGGTGTCGAATAGATACCTCCATTGGGTACTTTATAACCTCTGCCTGCATGCTCTTTTTTAGGTTTTTCAAAGTCAATACCTTCTAGTGGACCTCCACTCATACCGATAGCTAGGTGTTCTGTCTTTCTATCTGGGACTATAAAAAAACTGTTAGTCATTTGTAAAGGCTTGAAGATTTTATTTTCAACCAATTTTATAAAAGGTGTATCAGCTGCTCGGGATAATGCTACACCTAATATTCCATATCCTATGTTCGAATAACTGTATCTCTCTCCTGGTTTGGATTCAAAAAATGTATAAGGTATTGATTGTACCACTTTATCATCCCATTCTTCAATAATGCCACTAGCAGCATTTTTTAATGTGGGTTCTCGTACCAATCCTGATGTATGACTGGCTAATTGACGAAATGTTATTTTGGTAGCTTCAGAATATCCGTTACTATTTTTGATTTCTTCAAAGTAGTTCTCTATAGGATCGTCCAGGTTTATAATTCCCTCTTGTACCAATAACATCATTAGAAAAGCTGTAAAAGATTTAGAGATAGATCCGGTTCTGTAAATAGTGCTTTTATCAGAAATAGTGTTAGTGTTTAAGTTTGATATCCCAAATGCTTTTGACCAGATTATTTCATTTTCGAATACTATCGCGGCAGAAATACTACCATGAATATCATCAACCGTAATATCTTTTGTTAGTTGATCTTCAAATTCATTAATTATTGAAGTAACAGATTCCTTTTTAACCACAGGTTGGAATGATGACATCATCAACCCTATAAATACTAATATGATCATAGAAATTCTTTTCATTGGCTAAAATTTATTTGTATTAAACATTGTAAGATTTTGAGTAGGCTCTTAATGGTAAAATAATAAATTATTCATCCAATCGCTAACTGAAGCGTTTTATCAACCATACAATATGTAAACCTCGGTTTTCATTAGACAAAACCCTACAGCTTTCATATAGTATACATGCACCTTATTAATTTAGTGGAAAGGAAAGTCCTATAGCCGCTGCTCCTGTAACTTGCTCAACTGCTGGTTGGAAATAATAGGTAAATCCAACTTCAACAGTATGCTCTTTTCCTAATGACACCCCAAATTCAAAAGGGATATGCAGGAGTATTCCATTTTTAATGATATCGTGAAACTGAGTTGAAGTTTCAAAAGAACCCATAGAAGTACCTACCCCTAGTTCTACGTAGGGAGCTACCCATGGAATTGGAATGGATAGTCGCACCTTACCACCTAGCAAAAAGGCTTTTGTTGACATTTTATAATCAGTTTGGTTACTTTCATTGGTTGCTTCTTTGGTTGATGTGAGAACAAGTCCAGCATAAGGTCGTAAACCTACCCAATTAGAAATATTATATACATATTCTCCTTGTGCATAGAAACCAGAACCGCTAATATCCGTTTGATCGCTGGGAACGCTGATTCCTAAACCTATAGAAACGTCAAGATATTCACCCATTTTGGTTTGGGCTTGTGATATATTAGTACAAAATAGAGCAAGGATTATCGTGTTTACAAAAACACGAAAAACAGAAGGTCTGGAAATCATAGTATGTGTTATATTATTAAAAAAAATTGTCGTATAAGTAAGTGTCAGAAAGGAGTAAAGTGTTACCTACTTATTTGGATTTTTTTTTTAATAATCACAAAATTTTTAAGAATGGTATTACGATTTGTTGATAGTAATTACACAGATGTTAGTAAGGATTTTTAGGTTTTTGCTAAAATAAAGATATTAGAATACTGAAGTCAAAATTAAACACGATAGAACTGACCTTTTACTTCGCTAAATATAAGAAACGTAGAGCATAGGGTAAGCACTTTTGTTTCGGTTTATTACTTAACTTAATATTAATATTTTGATTTTTCATAAGACTATGTTGTGATACAGTCACTGTTATAGTAAAACGTTAAGTATTGAATGATTGCATTCAAATACCCTAACCTTTGTTGGTTAACCCAGTATATAAGTTGATTTAATCTAGAAATAATTTGAATGTTATTTCTGTTTAAAAAGTAAAATTCAAAATAAGTTAATTTATTCCCATAATAATCTTCAAATATTAAATTGGTATTGAATTTCTCTTCATTAAATCTTTTTAATCCTTTAAAAAAATCTACTAAAATTTTATTATTTGTTTCATAAAAAGAATCTATACTGGTTTTAAGCCTTACAGCTTGATTACTTAATACGTTATCCTTATTTTTTTTGAAAATAAATCCTTTAAAAAAGGTTGTATCTGACATTTTTTGATAACTAAATTTAGTATCATTATTTATTTTGTAAAGCTTTTTCAGGTTTGAAATTTCTGCAATTAATTCTTCTGAAACCTTATTTAATTCGTCGTAATTATTTTTATTTTAGCATATTTATTGGGTTGTTCAGCGTATTTTTTATCTAATTTAGTTTGTTTTTGAGATACTATTTCCGAAAAAAGAATTAATGTATGATCAATACTACTTTGGTATTCTGAAATAACTCCCAAATTTTGAATAAAAAACTTTTCTAATTTATTATTACAAATAATTTCGTCATTTTTATCTTGAGCGCAAGATAGAAATGACGTTAGGCTTAATAAAAGCATTAAAAGTTTATATCGGTTCATTTAGGTTAATATTTTATGACGTCTCTCGTACGTTGCGTTTGCTTCCCAAAGAGAGTAGATGCAATATACAAATTGTGTATACCTAGAATGGTAAGTATAGTTCAAAAATTTGGACGTCCCAAAGGGTTAAAGTACTGTTCGCACGGAGTCGTGTCGGTAAGTCAAGCAGGTGTCAAGGTGGCTTGGGTCATGCATTGAAGTAAGCTAGTCTGCTTAGTTGGTATTCCAATTTTTGTAGATATACACTAGAACTAGCAATAAATTAGATACGGCTTAAGTTTGATTCTTTTTAAATTGATAGTATAATCAGAAAGAACAAAAAGAGAGAATTAAGGTTACTATATACGGTGAAGCTTTAGACTTCGACAACATAGATATTCCTCTCTCTTTTACTACTTGGATCACGGTCAGTTCTGTGAGATTTTAGATCTCTTTTTCAAGTTGTTGTGATAGTGGTAGCTGTTCTTATGAATAAATATAAAGAAACTTTTGGAATACGCCTTTTTTAAGTTTCTATTTTTTTATATAAGTTTATCCTCCTAATTAGTTATATTTTATGTTAACTTTTTTAAAAAATGTAATAAGATACTTAGAAGATTACTTTCATTATCTCTGGCAACCACCACTTCCAGTAGTTTGTATTTCAATATAAGTTGGGTTATACGCATTGGATCTTACAAAATATTCTTCACTTGTTATTTGTCCATTGATAATTAATTGACTAACACCACATAGGTTGAATAAAATATTATTACCAACTCCCGAAGCCCTTGGGTTTGTAGTCGTTCCAATATAAAGATTTCCTCCTAAAGCAGTTAATGTTTCTAAGCCGTTTAAATTAATTAAATTGTCATTTTCCCAAATATTAAGATAGCCTCCTATAGAAGTTATAGCATCTAAATCATCAAAACTTGTTAAATCATCATTCCTATTAACTGTTACTTCTCCTTCTACAGAAGCAAGATTGTTTAAGCCATCTAAACTTATTAAAGTATTATTTGTGCTAAGAATCAAATTCCCCCCAATAGAAGTGATTCCATTTAAACCCATTAAGTTTTTCAATATTGGATTTTCCAAAATATGAAGATCACCTCCTAGCGTAGTAAGTGCTTCTAATCCTTCTAAACTTTCTAAATTATCGTTTACCCAAATTTGAAGATTACCTTCTACAGAACTTAAACTACTTAAGCCATTTAAGTTTGTGATAGAGTTATTATCAAACCCATGAATAAACAAATTACCAATAACCTTGGTGTATTCGAATGTATCTATTTGTTCTTGGGTTAATGATAATGTTCCATTATAAATGAGACCTGTAATAAAATTAAAAACAGAAGAAGTAGCTAATACAGTTCCTGTATTATCTATAGTTTCTACTTTCCAGTAATAAGTAGAATTTGCTTTTAAGTTACTATAATTATAACTATTGGTACTTAAGTTATATACAGTTGTTGGATCTTCGTTGGTGTCCAGGTATATTTTATAAGTAGCACTTGATGGAGTATTTTGTCCTGGAGTAAAAGTTAATGTACCACTCTGGTAGCTACTACTTGTTACATCATTATTTGGATTTTTGATAGCTTCAATTACAAGAGGCTCATCATCATCTGTTGAACAACTTATCAAAAATAAAGAAAATAATAATGTAAACAGAATTATTCTATGTTTTGTTAATGTCTTAATCATAAAGTATTTTTTTGTAAAAATAACTAAATTAAAGTTAAAAATTAAAAACTAAAAGTTAAAAATTGAATGAAAAGTATGGGTTTTTTGATATAGGTAATGAATAGCTGCATATTTAGCTTATCTTCGTTAGACAAATCATTTGCGAAGCTATGGCAAAGACAAATTATTTATTTAATGAAACATGCAGCTTGTTGTATGCTGGCTTTTCATGAACAAATCAAATCAACATGTTGTTCTTCATATTCATTAAAATAATAATGAATGGTTATTATCAAATTTCTTATGTCTATTAAGAGTTTTCATTATAATTGAAAAAATTCTTGAGTTATGTCTTTTTTCTTTATTTCAAATTTCACAAAAGCACAACCTTCTGGGTCAACAGTATTCCACTGGTTATGAACAATCATATTTCTCAACCTACCACACTCTTTTAAATTCCAGATTAACTTTGAATGAAGTTCAATTTCCTTATAGAAAATTCCTTTTTTATAATTTGAATATCTATCAAATAAATCAACCTTTGCAGTATAATACTCCCCATTTTTAAGACAGCTATTTAAATTGTAAATTTAAAACTGTACATATGAAAAAATCGAGAAGAAAATTTAGTTCTGCATTCAAAGCAAAGGTTGCTTTGGAAGCTATCAAAGA
>NZ_BAABCW010000042.1:0-5875 GCF_039539305.1 Aquimarina addita
CGATTTCCTGCAGAGTAAGTTGATCTTTGATAGCTTCCAAAGCAACCTTTGCTTTGAATGCAGAACTAAATTTTCTTCTCGATTTTTTCATATGTACAGTTTTAAATTTACAATTTAAATAGCTGTCCTAAAAATGGGGAGTATTATATTTCTCTTTTATAATGACAAACTTTTAATGGCGTAGAATCAATAAAAGAGATGCCTGAGCAATCACCTAAACAGTGTAATTTCATAAAAACAGCTAAAGGCTGAGTAACCTTTTTTTGAAGCTCTACAAATCGATTATAAGAAACACAATCTGGGAACATATCTGTCATATATTTACAGACATGATTTAAGTAAAAATGTTTGAGATTTCTATAAGACTTTAAGTGAAATATGACCAGTATAGTCATCACTTCACTATCGTTCATTTTAAACTTTCTATTGCGTTTTTTAGCAGTTGAACCATCAGAAATACTGTTTTTGGTGATAATAGAGTCATATTCTTTAGAAAAATCATCTAGTTTACAGAAAATTTCAATAATTTTAAGGGCAGAAATCATAAGCAGAATATTGTTAATTAATTATAAGTCAGCTCTATAATTTACTAAATATTCTGCTTTTTTCTTTGATTTTATTATAATTTCTTACGTCGAACTCACGTTAAGTAATAAATCGATACGTAAGTGCTTATCACCAGCCCTACGTTTCTTATACGAGATGTTATAAAATATTGAATAAAATTATGTTCAACTTCTTTAAAAAAACAAAATATTCACCAATCAAGCTTTTTGAATTCCATACTTTTAACTGGGAGTTATATGAAGATTCAGAAAAAACTAAAGCTTGGTTAAATAATGATAAATCAGGGTTTCTTGCCATAACTGAACTTGAATCTCAATATATGTATGGAGCTGAAAATTTAGATGTTTTTATTAATGCTGAGAGAAAACTTATTTTGGAAAATAGCGGAGGAATAGTTGATTGCAAAACATCTACTCTTGACGAAATTAAATGTTTCTCTTCTATATTAAAAGAGCCTCAAGAGCCAACCGGAATGAAATACTCATTTCGACTAATTTTTCCTTTAAAAGAGAAAAGTGTAGTAATTACTGCCGAGCAATGCGAAAATGGTGTTACCGGACTAAGAGATTCGGTTACATTGACAAAATGGATGAAAAATAATGAACTAGAAACTGACGAAAATGGTAGAATGATTAATTGGGCTAAAGATCCTTTCGACAATTCCTTTAGCGATGGAGCTCTTAAAAACGAATCGGATCTCGAAATATACGACAAAGATTTTCCTGATCACCCTCTTACCATTATAAGAAAAATGCTTAGAGAAATAGAAAAGAGTATTAAAGCGGATCAAAAAATAAAAAAATACAATTAAAACATTTTATAACAAGGTGTCCTAAAATCATAGTGGCTTTGCCACAACGATTCATACACGCAACGTTGTACATAAGCTAAGTAAAGAGCTTTCAAACGGACTTTCAAAAAGAGAATGAAAATATAAATAGTTTAGAATTCAGTACTGTACTCTGGGTATGTAGACAGATTTTCACAACTTCTTATTTCTCTTAAACAAAAAATTGACCATATTTGAAATCGAATTAAAATACATTTTCGTTGCTAAAAACAGACAATACCTTGAAAAAACAATTTCGCCGTAGGGGTAAACAGCTATTGATATTTCTCCTTATTGCGCTGGTGGCTAATCATCTTACAAATGCAGAACATTTTCCGCTTAACGAGTCGTATCGCTTTCCGCTCTATGGGATTGTTACTTCTATATGTTTAGGCTTAGTTATCCTCGTAATCACGGAGCTTACTTACAGCTATTTTACACGGCATATCTTTAAAGAGAATGTTACCCTTAAACTAGCCTTACGCTTTTTATTTACCACCCTAGGAATCATTACCCTAATTTACATCCCTGTATTTTACGTCGCAGCTATTATAAATGGTGATAATTTTAATCTTTACGCGCTTTCTATAGGCTTATTAATCACCCTAGCCATTTGTGCTATTCTTATAACAATAGCATATGCATTAGAAATCTATAGCTTGTATAAGAATCAGCTCGAACAAGGAACACTTCTAATACAGAATGGAAATCGTAAAAAAGTCGTACCCATAAAAGATGTTTTATATGGTTATAGTGCAAACAAAGTTGTATATCTCGTCGAAGAAAATAATACCATAACCGCTACAGATTTTACACTTCAGACACTTGAGGAAAAGTTAGAGGGGTTTAGTTTTTTTAGAGCTTCGCGTAATGTACTGCTCCAGCACCGTGCCGTTAAAGAAATCAAAGCAATAGAAAATGGAAAGTTATCTGTACGTATTCAACCTAACTTTTTAGAACAAGAACAATTAAAAATTGTGGTAAGTAGGTATAAGAAGAAAGAGTTTATGCTATGGTTTGAAAATAGAATCCCGGTACTATCTACCATTGAGGTATAAAAACACGACCATTGAGTGAATTTGACTATTATTACTGATACTACAAGAAAGAAAAGCAGTTATTTCGTTGTTGAAATCAAACATTAAAAACAATGAAAACAATGCTTTTAAAAAACAAAATCCTCCCTTTAATGACAGCTATCATCGTTGGTATTTTATTTACTTTACCACTAGGCCTTGGCGATCTTACAAATATTGTGGCAACCCTTATTACTATTCTTGCCAGTTTTGTTGGCTTCCGTAAAGCCGCATTCAAATCACTAGGATTATCTAATTTTAAAGACCAAAGATGCGATTTTTTCATATACGCACCACTGCTCGCCATTGCATTATTTGGCTTTTATGCCTTTGTGTTGCTTCCAGTGGTCACCTACCTGACAGGATTGCCTATTGATTTTTCTGTCTTTAAGAAGTTTGAAGGTGACTTGCCTGCCTGTGCAGTAATGCTTTTGTTTATATGGGTTTCGGCTGCCTTTGGAGAAGAAATTATTTGGAAAGGTTTCTTAATGCGTCATTTTGTAAGAATCTTTGGTGATGGTACACTGGTGATTGTTATAAATATCGCCCTTTTTGGAGCATTATTTGGATACGTACACGCCTATCAAGGGATTACTGGGCAAATTGTCGCTGCAGTAATAGGGATGGTACTCGGTTTTATATTTTACAAAAGGAAGTACAATCTGTGGTTTAATATTGCCGTACACGGCTTTTTTGATACCATTGCCGTAATCTGTATGTATTATGGCTTTTTATAAACGTAAAGCCTATGCACAACAATGCTCCTATGAAAAGCACTAGCCTAGTTCTTCAAAGTTAATATTTATTTTTTTAGTTAAATCATAATATTGTTTTTGTAGTGTTTATATGTTGGCAATTCTCTCCCTTATGTTGTTTAATTGTCAACATATAAATACTATATAACTTGCTCCGCATCCTATTTGTGATCAACCTTCAATGATCGTCACCAGAATCTGTATGATTATAAGCTATAATAAACCTGTCCACTTGCTATAAATATGTGATCCTATTTTTTAAATGGTCACTCACATTGTTTTGTAATACAGGCTTTGCTACTTTTTATGAGCTTTGTTATTGTTATTTTATTCTAAAACTCCTATTCCATAAGGAATTTCAGACTTAATGACTCCTAAGGTTCTACTCAATAATTTACGAGCTACTTTTATAATTATAGTCTTCACATTTTTACCTACATGTTTACGGTAATAAGCTTACATAATAGGATCTGTGCGTATCGATTGCCATGAGGCTTCTATAAAATAACTACGCATTAATCGATGTGCTGCATAGTGATCCCTGTACTTTTTTGACTATCCCCACTCTGGTGAATCCCTGGCGCTAAGCATACATATCCCGCCAAATGTTTGATACTTTTAAATCATCGTAAATCTCCAAGCTCACATAATATACCACAAGCTACTATGCCGCCAATACTTGGAATACTTCGTAATAAATAATAATCCTTCTCGTAATGCTTACGACAATATGCTCGCATCTTAGTCGAGACATCTCGTAGCTCTTTATCTATAAATCGAAAACTACGCATGCGGCTTAACAAAGTTTCACGTGCTGTTGAGTAGTCAAAATTTAAATTATCTAACCAAGCTCTAAAGTTATGACTCCAATGATCATTGTCAAATTCTTCCGGAATTAAAATGCCAAAATACAATAATTGCATTTTTATATAGCTTTTTATGCGACGATACTCTTTAACCAAATCATTTCGCCTTCTAAACAAACTGAGCAATTGCTCGCGCTCCTTATCAGGAATGACAATACTATCCAATCGACCATCTTTTAATTCTCTACTAATTAATTGAGCATCGATCTTATCGGTCTTTGTATATTTTTCTTTCCCTTTTCGATGAATATCTGCTGGATTAGCAACTAAAGAACGTCAGCCATAACGCTCAAAGCAACGATGAGCATAATAACCACAACAACCAGCCTCGTAAGCCGTAGTTACAACATATTCTTTAAAGTATTTTTTGACATAATCATGCAATACTTATGCTTTAGGAGGCATCGTAAAAGATTTTCCTGAAAATAAATCGGTGGAACAATGTATTTTCCAGCTCCGTTTGTGAATATCAATCCCAATGTATAACTTTGGTTGAGCAGTCTATTCAGTTTTCATATCTTATTGTTTTAGAATACTTTAAAGATACTGGACTTTCTGCTTTTACATTGTTGCTATAAAACATAGCTAATAAGTACTTAACCGAAAGGTTTGTGTATATTTTTAAAGTCCGCCAAATTTTTAATTTGGCTTTTAAAAAGAGAAAAATTAAAAACAAAATATAAAAATTCGACTCTGTGTTAATCCGAAAGTTAGTGTATTTTTATACGCTACGTTTCATACACAAGTCCGTTAGGCAACATTAAAATCAAAACCGAAAATGCACGCTATTGACCAACTTAAAGAACTTGATTTAAGTGAATATCCAATTGCGGAGTTAGACAGAATACTGACAAGTCTAGGTCCTTTAGGAATTATGCTTACAGATTATCACAAAACACCAGAAGGTCAATACTCAAAGGAAATAGAGCGGGCAGTAAACAATACGAAAGAAGAACCTGAATTTAATAAGGTTTCACGCATTTCATTTAAACCTACAGAATTTAATTCGAATTATTTGAGAGCGAGTACACCAAAAAACACAATGTTTTACGGTACCGTAATTTCAGAAAAAGATTTTGACAAGGAAGAAATGAGGTATCCTAGAATTGTTGGCACTTCAGAGATTCCGAGTTTAATGAGAAACTCTAATGTAATTGAAGGTTGGAGCCGTTTGACGTTTGGAAATTGGGAAGTTATTGAAGGTATCTCATTAGCTACGATCATTGACCCAACGATTGAGTATGAACATCCTTATTTGAATGGTTTGAGAAACCAATATGTTGAATTTTTGAACGAAATGCCAGAAAATGTTAGGGAGAATACAATTAAATGCCTTAAGTTTTTATCAGCGGAATTTTCTAAATATGTATCAGGCGGTAATAATCACGAGTATTTAATTTCAGCAAAATTCACCGAGATTTTTACAAAAACTTCTAATTATGATGGAGTTGTTTATCCAAGTATCCAATCAAAAGGTTATGGATTATGTGTTGCTATTCACCCAAGAGCAATGAACAAATTGAAACTAACTAAAGTTTTGCAATGTAAACTGACCAAAAAAGTCGGAGAAGATGGAGAAAACAATTTTCAACTTTTGAATGAAAAACATTGTATAGTTGAGGATGGAGCGGAAACATTTGAGTTAAAAAAGATAGGGTACGTTAAAGGGACATAGTTTACACTTTTTCAAGTTATAATTTGAGACAAAAATCAAATTATTATGCCTTGGAAAAACACAACAACTATGGAACAAAAAATTGAATTTATTTGTGAATGGCGTAC
>NZ_BAABCW010000043.1:2500-5825 GCF_039539305.1 Aquimarina addita
ACCTTAACCTTGCTAGTAAAAGTAACTCGTAGGCTCATTATGCAAAAGGCACGCCGTCACCTATAATGGCTCCGACCGCTTGTAAGCGTATGGTTTCAGGATCTATTTCACTCCCTTATTCAGGGTTCTTTTCACCTTTCCCTCACGGTACTGGTTCACTATCGGTCTCTCAGGAGTATTTAGCCTTAGCGGATGGTCCCGCCAGATTCATACAGGATTACTCGTGTCCCGCACTACTCAGGATACCACTAAATCAATATATCTTACTTATACAGGGCTATCACCTTCTTTGGCCTGTCTTTCCAAACAGTTCTAATTCAATATACATCTTATATCGTGGTCCTACAACCCCTATGCTGCCGTAACAACATAGGTTTGGGCTAATCCGCGTTCGCTCGCCACTACTAACGGAATCACTTTTGTTTTCTTCTCCTCCGGGTACTTAGATGTTTCAGTTCTCCGGGTTCACTCCTATTGCTAGGTGACATATCTTCAATATGCCGGGTTGCCCCATTCGGATATCTACGGATCAATCAGTATGTGCCTGTCCCCGTAGCTTTTCGCAGCTTGTCACGTCCTTCATCGCCTCTGAGAGCCTAGGCATTCCCCATACGCCCTTAATTAGCTTATGCTTCTTGCTTTAACTTGCTCTTTTAGTTTTCTAATTATATTATTTCCGATAAAAAATAATATAAAACTCTTAATTTTAATTTTTGTCACTAATTGTTCCTGGTGAAACAATTAATGCTCGTATTCTTTAAATCAATATGTCAATGAACGATTCTTAATATATAACTATAAAAACTACATACTAAATTGTGGAGAATATCGGAGTCGAACCGATGACCTCCTGCGTGCAAGGCAGGCGCTCTAGCCAGCTGAGCTAATCCCCCGTCTTTTATAAGTTGGCTCACCAGCCAGTTTATAGTTGACAGTAACACAACTTCTAAAATTTCCTTTTCAATAATATAATCAATGAACTTATAAATAGTAGTCTCAGGCAGACTCGAACTGCCGACCTCTACATTATCAGTGTAGCGCTCTAACCAGCTGAGCTATGAGACTTCTTCATAGTTGATGTTGGTGGTTTTTTGTTGATCGCTATAAATATCTAAAACAAATACTAACAACTAACAACCAAAAACTAACAACTATTTCTTAATTAATTAACAGCTTAAGACTAAAAACATCCTCAAATACAATTCCATTATATATCGTCTTTCTCTAGAAAGGAGGTGTTCCAGCCGCACCTTCCGGTACGGCTACCTTGTTACGACTTAGCCCTAGTTACCAGTTTTACCCTAGGCCGCTCCTTACGGTGACGGACTTCAGGTACCCCCAGCTTCCATGGCTTGACGGGCGGTGTGTACAAGGCCCGGGAACGTATTCACCGGATCATGGCTGATATCCGATTACTAGCGATTCCAGCTTCACGGAGTCGAGTTGCAGACTCCGATCCGAACTGTGATAGGGTTTATAGATTCGCTCCTGGTCACCCAGTGGCTGCTCTCTGTCCCTACCATTGTAGCACGTGTGTGGCCCAGGACGTAAGGGCCGTGATGATTTGACGTCATCCCCACCTTCCTCGCGGTTTGCACCGGCAGTCTGGCTAGAGTTCCCGACATCACTCGCTGGCAACTAACCACAGGGGTTGCGCTCGTTATAGGACTTAACCTGACACCTCACGGCACGAGCTGACGACAACCATGCAGCACCTTGTAAATTGTCCGAAGAAAAGTCTATCTCTAAACCTGTCAATCTACATTTAAGCCCTGGTAAGGTTCCTCGCGTATCATCGAATTAAACCACATGCTCCACCGCTTGTGCGGGCCCCCGTCAATTCCTTTGAGTTTCATTCTTGCGAACGTACTCCCCAGGTGGGTTACTTATCACTTTCGCTTAGCCACTCAGACCGAAGTCCAAACAGCTAGTAACCATCGTTTACGGCGTGGACTACCAGGGTATCTAATCCTGTTCGCTACCCACGCTTTCGTCCCTTAGCGTCAATACATTATTAGTGATCTGCCTTCGCAATCGGTATTCTAAGTAATATCTATGCATTTCACCGCTACACTACTTATTCTAACCACTTCATAATGATTCAAGTCTTACAGTATCAATGGCAATTTCACGGTTGAGCCGTAAACTTTCACCACTGACTTATAAAACCGCCTACGGACCCTTTAAACCCAATGATTCCGGATAACGCTTGGATCCTCCGTATTACCGCGGCTGCTGGCACGGAGTTAGCCGATCCTTATTCGTAGAGTACCGTCAAAATCTTACACGTAAGATCGTTTCTTCCTCTATAAAAGTAGTTTACAACCCATAGGGCAGTCTTCCTACACGCGGCATGGCTGGATCAGAGTTGCCTCCATTGTCCAATATTCCTCACTGCTGCCTCCCGTAGGAGTCTGGTCCGTGTCTCAGTACCAGTGTGGGGGATCCCCCTCTCAGGGCCCCTATCTATCGAAGTCTTGGTAAGCCGTTACCTTACCAACTAACTAATAGAACGCATAGCCATCTTATAGCGATAAATCTTTAATTATTAATCAATGCTAATCAATAATACTATAAGGTATTAATCCAAATTTCTCTGGGCTATCCCTTACTATAAGGTAGGTTCTATACGCGTTACGCACCCGTGCGCCGGTCGTCATCTGTAGCAAGCTACAATGTTACCCCTCGACTTGCATGTGTTAAGCCTGCCGCTAGCGTTCATCCTGAGCCAGGATCAAACTCTTCATCGTTAATTCTTAAATATTATTTAACAATATAACTAAAGGAATTTTTAATCGTACTCTAAATGATTCTAGTCTTAATTCTTTGGTACTAATTCAATAATAAAATTAAATTAATACGCGCTGTCAATCAATAAATCAATGAACTTATCTTCTCTATTAAAAGAAGAAAAATTAATGCCTCTTAAACAAAACATTAAACTTGTAATTACTCAAGGAATCGAACCCTAATTGTGCCCTTATCAACACATATACCCAGTATAATTTTTCTTATGAACTTAGCTTGTTTCTCAAAGCGGGTGCAAATATACAACCTTATTTTACTCTGACAAGTTTTTCTTTGTTTTTTTTGAACTTTTTTTCCGAAAATAAAAACCGAATCAAAAACAGTTTTTGCGGATGCAAACATACAACTCTTTTTAACTATAAAAAAATCAATCTCAACTCTTTTAATAAACCAAATCCTATCAATGAACACAACCAAAATCAATAACATTCTACATACCTCCCTTGGCGGGTGCAAACCTACTAACTATTCACGTATAAACAAGACTTTTTTTAAAGTATTTTTAAAAGAAATGACA
>NZ_BAABCW010000044.1:0-5536 GCF_039539305.1 Aquimarina addita
ATGCCTATTCGGAATTGGGGAATAATTTTAAATCAATTTTTAACTATATTTGATGAAAGGGTTCAACTTTAAATAAAAGTCAAACCCTCTTTATTTTAAACTTACACACTTAATGGGATAGTGTCTACAAAAACAAAAAATCCGCTATTCAGCGGATTTTTTGTTTTGTATTTTTATGTATCTGAAAATATATTATTCACCCATTGCCTCTGCTAGTGCAGCAGACATACGTTTATAGGTACCGTTTTCTAAAGTCTCCCGTATTGCGGAGAATGCTATTAACGTTTCTTCAATATCTTCAGCAGTATGCGATGCAGTAGGAATTAATCTTAATAAAATCAATCCTTTTGGAATAACCGGATATACGACAATAGAACAGAAAATTCCATGATTCTCTCTTAAATCCTTTACCAACGCCATTGCTTCAGGAATACTTCCTTTAAGATATACTGGAGTAACACAACTCTGTGTAGTCCCTAGATCAAATCCTCTTTCTCTTAATCCGTTTTGCAGAGCATTTACATTCTCCCAAAGCTTTTCTTTTAACTCTGGCATTGTTCTTAGCATATCAAGACGTTTAAGTGCTCCTACTACTAATTGCATTTGTAGCGATTTAGCAAACATCTGAGATCGCAAATTATATTTAAGATAATCAATTATTTCTTTGTCTGCAGCTATAAAAGCACCTGTACTTGCCATAGATTTAGCGAAAGTTGCAAAATACACATCAATCTGATCTTGTACACCTTGCTCCTCACCTGTTCCTGCTCCAGTTGCTCCTAACGTTCCAAAACCATGGGCGTCATCAACAAAAAGTCTAAAATTATATTTCTCTTTTAATGCTACAATTTCTTTTAACTTACCTTGCTCACCTCTCATACCAAAAACACCTTCTGAGATCAATAAAATTCCACCTCCGGTTTTTTCAGCCATTTTCGTAGCTCGCATTAAATTTTTATCAATACTTACCATATCATTATGTCGATATGTGTATCGCTGTCCCTGATGCAATCGTACACCATCTATAATACAAGCATGAGCGTCTACATCATACACAATGATATCATCTTTACTTACCAACGCATCTATTGTAGATACCATACCCTGATATCCAAAATTCAAGAGATATGCGGCTTCTTTATCAACAAACTCAGCAAGTTCATCTTGTAGCTGCTCATGAAGATCAGTATGACCACTCATCATTCTAGCTCCCATAGGATAAGCAGAACCATATGCAGATGCAGCTTCTGCATCCACTTTTCTAACCTCATCCATATTAGCAAGGCCTAAATAATCATTAATACTCCAAGTGACTACCTCTCTTCCCTGAAATCTCATTCTATTTGATATCGGCCCTTCCAATTTAGGAAAAACAAAATATCCTTCTGCCTTATCAGCCCATTTTCCTAAAGGCCCTTTATCTTTGTATATTTTATCAAATAAATCTCTCATCTACACCAAATTTGATTTCTTTTAGCATGCGAAAATACAGAAAATTGATGTGATCACATAATTATATTACTAATCAACACTATAAAGTATTCTTCACAAAAAAAGCACCTACGTATCAATAGCAGGTACCTAATTACTTTTTTAATAAAACTATTTAATTACTTGAATTTTTGTCGCGTCTTCCTCGTGTTGACTATCAAAGAAGCCTTGCTCCATCATCCAATCATCACTAAACACTTTACTCATATATCTTGATCCATGATCGGGTAAAATAATCACGACATTACTATTCTCATCAAACTCACCACTTTCGGCTAATTGCTTAGCTCCCTGAATGGCTGCAC
The DNA here is from genome assembly GCF_039539305.1 of Aquimarina addita. NCBI lineage: Bacteria > Pseudomonadati > Bacteroidota > Flavobacteriia > Flavobacteriales > Flavobacteriaceae > Aquimarina > Aquimarina addita. The sequence goes on from NZ_BAABCW010000044.1 coordinate 1,797, forward strand.
CACTTGTATATCCTAAAAACATACCTTCTGCTTTCACCAATTCTCTTGCAGTATGCGCGCTATCCTCATCACTCACCTTTTCAAATTTATCAATCAAATCAAAATTTGTGGCAGTCGGAATTAAATTTTTACCTAACCCTTCTATTCGGTATGGATAAATTTCATTAGTATCAAATTCTTTGGTTTCGTGATATTTCTTTAAAACCGATCCGTATGCATCAATACCTAATACCTTAATATCTTTGTTTTTCTCTTTAAGATATTTAGCAGTACCAGAAATGGTACCTCCCGTTCCACAACACGCAACAAAATGAGTGATACTACCATTGGTTTGATTCCAAACCTCAGGTCCGGTTGATCTATAATGTGCATCAACATTTAATTCATTAAAATATTGATTGATATATACAGATCCTTTAATTTCTTCGTGCAATCTTTTGGCAACCTGATAATAAGATCTGGGATCATCTGCACTTACATGTGCAGGACACACATACACCTTGGCTCCCATGTTTTTCAACATGGCGATCTTATCTTTAGAAGATTTTGAGCTAACAGCAAGGATACATTCATATCCTTTAATAACACTGACCATAGCCAAACTAAATCCTGTATTACCACTAGTAGTTTCTATAATAGTATCACCGGGTTTTAGTAAGCCTTTCTTCTCAGCTTCTTCAATAATATATAATGCTATTCTATCTTTTGTCGAATGTCCTGGATTAAATGATTCTATTTTAGCATAGAAATTTCCCGGAGCATCTTTCATAATTTTGTTTAGTTTAACTAGTGGGGTATCACCAATAAGTTCTAAAACATTATTATAAGCCTGGATTTCTTCTCTCATAAGGTTGTGTTTATACATACTTGTGGAACAAAACTAGGGGGGCTCCACAAACTGTTACAAAAACGCTACGAAGTTACGTTATTTTTTTTAATTAGTTATTTATACTTTCTAAATCTAGTAAAAATGCATATTCTTCAGCGACTTCTTTCAATGCTTCAAATCGACCTGAAGCTCCTCCGTGTCCAGCTTCCATATTCGTATGCAGTAATAATATATTAGTATCTGTTTTTAGTTCTCTTAATTTAGCTACCCATTTTGCAGGTTCCCAATACTGAACTTGCGAATCATGCAAACCTGTAGTTACCAACATATTAGGATATTCCTGTGCCATAACATTATCATACGGGGAATAAGATTTCATATACTCATAATACTCCTTTTCATTAGGATTTCCCCACTCATCATACTCACCCGTGGTTAATGGAATACTATCATCAAGCATCGTCGTGACTACATCTACAAATGGTACCGCTGCCACTACTCCATTATACAAACTTGGTGCCATATTAACTATTGCACCCATTAGTAAACCTCCTGCAGAACCTCCCATTGCATATAAATGCGCTGATGATGTATACTTTTGATCTATTAAATATGAAGAACAATCAATAAAATCAGTAAAGGTATTTTTCTTTTTAAACAACTTGCCATTATCGTACCAAGAACGTCCAAGATATTCACCTCCTCTTACATGAGCAATAGCGTATATAAAATCCCTATCCAGCAGACTTAAACGTACTGTAGAAAAATAAGGATCAATAGTAGAGCCATAAGATCCATAGGCATATAGTAATACTGGATTGGTCCCATCTTTCTTTAGTCCTTTTTTATACACTAATGACATAGGTATTTTCGTACCATCTCCTGCTGTAGCCCAAATCCTCTCAGAGGTATAATTATTTTTATCAAATGTACCTCCCAGTACTTCTTGCTCTTTTTTAACCTCTTTTTCTTTAGTCTCCATATTAAAATCGATGACAGAATTAGGGGTGGTAAGAGAATTATAGGAATATCTTAATAATTTTGTATCAAAATCCGGGTTTGTATCTACAAATACAGTATATGTTTCATTATCAAACGGAAGATAATATTCAGAAGTACCATCCCATCTTTTTACATGAATTCTGTTAAGACCATTGCTTCGTTCACTAACTACAAGATATTCTTTAAAAATATCTATATCTTCTAACAAGACATCTTCTCTATGCGGAATAAGGTCTTTCCAATTTTCTTTTAACGTATTTTCTTCAGAAACCTGCATCAACCTAAAATTAGTAGCACCATCTTTATTTGTAAGAATATAAAAATCATTTTCATAATGTGCTATTCCATATTCTAAACCCCTGATTCTGGGTTGGAATATGGTGAATTTCCCAATGGGATTATCAGCTAAAATAAAGCGATATTCTGACGTTAATGTACTTCCTGAACCTATAACTATAAACTTCTTAGATTTTGTCTTGTAAACGAAAGTATTAAATGTATCATCAGTTTCATGAAAAACAGTTTCATCTTCAGTAACTGAAGTTCCCATGATGTGCCTTACAATTTTATCTGAGCGCAGTGTCTCTTCATCTTTCTTAGTATAAAATAGTGTTTTACTATCTGATGCCCAAGTACTTCCACCAGTGGTTGTTTCGATAATTTCAGGATAAATTTCTCCTGTAATAAGATTTTTGACTCTAATGGTATATTTTCGTCTACTTACTGTATCAACACCAAAAGCTATTAATGTATTATCAGGACTAATATTTAATCCTACCATTCTAAAATAGGCATGTCCTTCGGCTTCTTTGTTACAATCAAATAATATTTCTTCTGGAGCCTCTAATGTTTCTTTTTTTCTGGAATATATTGGGTAATCTTTTCCTTTTTCATATTTAGTAATATACCAATAGCCATTTAGCTTATAAGGTACAGAAGAATCATCTTCTTTAATACGGTTTTTCATTTCCTGAAACAACTCTTTCTGAAAATTTTTAGTGTGATACGTCATCTCATCATTATAATCATTTTCACGTTTCAGATAATCTAACACATCAGGATGCTCTCTATCATTTAACCAAAAATAATTATCTATTCGTACATCACCATGTTTTTCCAAACGCATAGCTTTTTTAGCAGCTACAGGATTTTGAGTTTCTATTTTCAATGTGTCTTTTTATCTTGATTACAGGAGGTTGCAAAAATAAAGGTTAGAAACAACATAACTTGTAGACTTTTCATAATATTCCTTTAGTTTATTAACAAGCAAAATACTAATTTTGTGATAACAAATTCTAAAAATAAATATAATGTTTGGAGATATGATGGGAATGATGGGTAAATTAAAAGAAGCCCAGAAAAAAGTCGAAGAAACAAAAATAAGACTGAATACTGTTCTACTTGATCAAAATAGTAATGATAACCTTCTTAAGGTTACGATTACAGCAAATAGAGAGGTGAAAAATATTACGATTGCTGATGAGTTATTAGCTGATAAGGAGCAACTGGAAGATTATCTAATCTTAACAGTTAATAAAGCTATTGCTAAAGCTACAGAAGTAAATAAAGCTGAATTAGCTGCAGTAGCAAAAGAAGGAATGCCTGACATTCCTGGAATGGATTTATTTAAATAATCTGATGAGTTATATATTGCTTATATTAATTTATATGTAGTACGATGCGGATAATAAGTTCCTATTGGTATAGTAGTATTAAATAATAATAAAAGTCAAAAAAAGGAAGCGAATTGCTTCCTTTTTTTGACTTTTATTATGTATCCAGAGGTAGTATCTCACCAAGTGTGTAAAGTTTAAAATACGGAGGTCGCGACCTCCGTATTTTATTTTTTATTAACTTTAAATTTTATGCACTTATGAAGAAAGAAGATTTCATTACCGAGGATTTTTTG
>NZ_BAABCW010000045.1:0-3849 GCF_039539305.1 Aquimarina addita
GTCTGGATAGGATCATCTTCAATGCATCTTGTAATGCATCAATATCCAGATCTCCTTCTAAACGCAATACAACAGGGATGTGGTATTCTAAACTACCCTGCAATTGATCTAAGAACCATAAACGTTCTTGACTAAAAGATAGTGGGACTTTATCAATATTATCACGATTATAAGGAATAATTGATTCTTCTAATAAATTATTCCTATTTTGATATTTCTTAAGATATTGAATAATAAATTGCTTATTACTTTTTATTCTATTAAGTAATTCAGCATCGATTATACCAGTTTTTGATTTGAGTTTTAAACAACCATTTTCTAATTCTAATTTTATGTTTTCAGAATTTACTTTTCTAAGAATATCACCAATATTATTATTCATATCTTAAACTATATATTAATAATCATTTCGTATTCATCATCATCATCGCTAATAGGTTTTTTAATTTGTTCAAGGAATAGAGCTAAATCTTCGATAGTATTGAACTCGAAAATATCTTTAATAGCAATTTCTATTTTAAGAACGTTCCGAATCATGGATATCAAACGAGTAGCCAATAGGGAATGCCCTCCAAGTTCAAAAAAATCATCATCAACACTTATATTTTCTATGTTTAATAATTCTTTCCAGATGGAAGTTAATTTTTCTTCCATTTCATTTCGTGGAGCTATATATTCAGTTTTGTATGAATGAGAACTATTTAAACTAAGTAAACGCTTTTTATCAACCTTACCGCTATTATTAATTGGTAATGCTTCTAATTCAATGTATGATCCGGGAATCATATATTCTGGCAACTTAGATTTTAAAAATGTACGAAGTTCAGTTGAAGAAATTGATTTTGATTTAATCAAATTGACTGTATCATTAACAAATAATTTTTCATAAAATCGATTATGGCGATATAATTTTTCATGATTAGAAGACCTATAATTAAATTCAACATCATCACTCTCCATTCGATATAGTTTACCTTTAATGATGAAATCGGGATTTAAACCATTGTCAGAAAGTGTTCTAACAATATTAGCTTCAATATAATCTCCTATATTAACTTTAGTTTCATCATAAAATACAGGTATATATACTGGCAACCAACTGTATTTTTCTGAAAGTGTGTCAATAATTTCATCATCATCTATAAAAAGATTTAACCAAATAATAAATCCAGTTACAATAGAAGTTTTATTAAATTCCAAGCGGATGCTATGTGTTCCTTCTAGTTTTAAGGCACGTGTATAATTAAGATCTTCAAAGTTTTGATGATTCGTTATAACATTTTCAATAGGAAAATCTTCAATACACAAACGCAAATCAAATTTATATCCGACTTGATCAAATATTTTTTCTACATAGTGCTTTCCTAAATCATCAAATTGAAAGTCGTGAAGGTTATCAGGCAAATATACTCCAGCTATTTTAGTCAGACTCCTTTTGGGAATCATCTTTTCAGGTGATTTCAATAATTTTCTGCTCATATTTATGAGTTTTGCAGACCCTTCTGAACCACCAATCGGACCAACTATTTCTGAAACACAAAAATCAACTTTTTCTGGTAAATTAACTTCAGTAATATTATCATTTATTAAAATAATCTTATCACTTAAACCTATTTCGTGGATATGTTTTTTAGCTTTTAGGTAAACATCCTTAGAAATTTCAACAGAATAAACTTTTTTGGCTCCAGCTTCAATACAAAGCTTCGATAATATAGCATCAGGACCAGAACCTATATCTAAAACAACTTTACCTTTAATATGTTTTTTAAATACTCTTTTGTAATAACTATTTCTTTTAGTGTCCCCAGTAAGAGAATGGTATGCTAAATCGTCATAAACAAAATATTCTGAAATAGAAGCCCTAAGTTTTATCATTTTTCTTTTAGTAAAATAAGCTTTTAGCAAACTATTTCCTTGTTCGTCATTTTCCGCTATTACTGTAGCATTTTTGATCTTATCATAGTTCAAAATAGTATTTTTGATTTCTTCTAATTCAATCCTATAACCTCTAAGTTTTATCTGTTCATCTTTTCTTCCTAAAAAAATGATATTCCCATTTTTCAATCTTTTTCCTAAATCCCCAGTTTTATATAATCTAGTTCCAGGAATTTCACTAAAAGGGTTATTTACAAACTTACTTTTGGTTAAATCAGGAAGGTTTAGATATCCTCTTGCAACACCTATTCCTCCTATAAAAATTTCACCTATTACACCGTTAGGTACTAGTTTTTTTCTTTTATCTAGTATATGAATTTCAATATTTGCAATTGGTTTGCCTATCGTAATTAAATCATTATCTATTATTGGATCTTCTGACATGGTTACTCCAATTGTACTTTCTGTAGGTCCGTAAAAATTAATTACTCTTATTCCATTGGATTGAAAGGATTTTACTGCTTGAATATTTAATGATTCTCCAGCAGAAATTATTGTTTTTAAATTTGCAATATTATCTTCATTTTCTAACAAAGCTTGATAAGATGGGGGTAAAGTCACAATATCAATACTAAATTGGTTTATCAGCTCTATCAATAAATTTATTGATAATAGTTTTTCTTTTTTTGGAATAATTAAACTTGCACCTCCCAAAAGAGATGTAAATATTTCAGAGCAAGAAGCATCGAAACTCAATGAGGCAAACAATAAAATATTACTCGTAGAATTTATTCTAAATAAATTAATTTGATATAATATAAGATTTAGAAGACCTTTATGTTCAATCATTACTCCTTTAGGGTTTCCAGTTGATCCTGAGGTATAAATAATATAGGCTAAATCATTGGACGATTTCAAAAAAGAAGGGTTCTTGAGAAATGAATTATCATTTGGTAATTCATCTAATTCTATATCTATTGAAAATATATTAATCTTAAAATTTATAACATCAAAAAGGCTTTCTGATTCAATGATTAAAACTTTTGATTTAGTATCTTCTACTATAAATAATTTTCTAGTATTTGGATAATCAATATCGATCGGAACGTATGATGCTCCAGCTTTCAAAATTCCTAAAATTGAGATAATACACCATTCTGAACGATTTAACATTATAGTTACAAAATCATCTGCATTTAATTGATATTTTTCTTTTAAATGATGTGCTAAACGATTAGATTTTTCATTTAGTTCTTTGTATGTTAATTTTTTGTTATCAAAAACTACAGCAATATGTTCAGGGTTATTTTTGACCTGTTCCTCAAACAAGTCGATAACCGTTTTGTCTTTTGGGTATTCGACCTGTGTATTATTAAATACTTTTAATAACTGATGTTCTTCTTTGGGGGTTAACATTGATAAATCCCCAATAGCCATATCAGGGTTATCCGTTATACTAAAGAGTAGTTCACGGTAATGTACCGCCATGTGCTCAATGGTCGTTTGATCGTATAGGTCAGTACAGTAGTCTATGTTTAAGGAAATACCTAAATGTGTTTCAATAATGTTGAATTCTAAATCTAATGTCGAAACCCCTTCATCAACTTCATAAGGTGATAGGCTTAATCCTTCAAATTCTAATTCTCTGCCTTTAGGAATGTTATTAAGCATAAACTTTACTTGGAATAAAGGTGTTGTACTCATATCTCGTGTAACGACAACCTGGTCTACAACTTTTTCAAAAGGGACTTGTTGGTGGTCATACGCCTGCAATGTCATTTCTTTAATCTGTGACAACAAAGTGTTGAAAGAAGGGTTCCCACTTAAATCACTTCTAAGGGCTAGTATATTGACAAAAAAGCCAATCAATCCTTCTAATTCTTCCTGTGTTCTATTAGCTATTGGTGTCCCCACACAAATATCAACCTGTCCGCTATAACGGTATAGCAGTACTTTAAATGCTGATAGCAAAAC
>NZ_BAABCW010000046.1:0-3395 GCF_039539305.1 Aquimarina addita
CAGAGGCAGCTACCGCATCTTATGTAGCCCCACGAAATGACATTGAAAAACAACTGGCTGAGATCTGGCAAGAATTACTGGGAGTAGAAAAGGTTGGAATACACGATAATTTCTTTGAACTTGGAGGTGATTCTATTATTACAATTCAAGTGGTAAGTCGCCTAAGACGTTTGGGTTATTACTTACAACCACGATATTTGTTTGAATATCAAACAATTTCTAGCTTATCAAATATAACTTTAGACAACTTAGTTTTAGGTGAACAAGGAATTTTGAATGGAGTTAGTGACTTATTACCAATCCAACAAAAATATTTTGATACAATTCACTATAGAGAACCTAATTACAATCAATCATTATTATTATCTATAGATCAATCAGTTGAATTGTCATTTTTGGATCAGGCAATAAAAGGATTAATTAATCATCATGATGTACTTCGTTTTACATATAAAAGAGAAGAAGATCATTGGATTCAGTTCTATGGTGATAATAAAGGTAGTATCGAAGTTATAAATTTAGAGGATACCATATTTACAGAATTATCAGACGCTATTAAGGATATCTATCATAATATACAAAACAACTTATCTATTGAAAAAGGAGAGGTATTTAAAGTAATATTGCTCAAAACCACAAAAGAAAAAGACAAGAATTGTTTATTTATAGTTGCTCACCATTTAGTTATAGATGGGGTTTCTTGGAGAATTTTATTAGATGATCTAGAACGTATTATGACCTTTTTAAAAGAGGGAAAAAACATAGAACTAGGGCTCAAAGGTAGTTCTTATCGGCAATGGGGTTTGACGATGAAAAAATATGCTACTGATAAAGCATTCCATTCTCAGTATTTATATTGGTTATCTGTTATTTCAAACCATGTTACATTACCTGTAGATAAGACACCTACAGACAACAAAAGAAATGATATTCGTAATAGTAATAGTAGTAATAGTAGTATACTAACAAAAGAACTTACTTCACTACTATTAAAAGAGGTTAATAATGCATATGGAACTAACATCAATGACATATTACTTAGTTGTTTAGCTTTAACGATAAATAATTGGTCTGGACACAACAAAGTGATTATTGGTTTAGAAGGTCACGGGCGAGAACAATTATCAATAGATATAGACGTAAGTAATACAGTCGGCTGGTTTACAAGCTTATACCCAGTTTTACTATCAACAAAAAAGAATTCATCATTAGGTGAAATTATTAAATCAATAAAAGAAGAATTACGTCTTGTCCCCGATAAAGGAATTGGTTATGGTGCTTTACGTTATCTACACCCTGATAAAGAAGTGAAAAAAGCTTTTTCAGGAGTTCATTGGGATATTGTGTTCAATTATTTAGGGCAATTGGATAATGCTTTAGAATCGAACTCATGGTTGACAGGATTTGAGGGGTTTTCAGAAGATCAAAATAATAATAATAGATACCTTGAAAACAAATTAGAAATTAATGGTTCTATAACTGGCGGAGAACTTATCTTAGATTGGAACTATTCAACCTCAAAATATAACCCAAAAACAATCAATAAATTATCCAATCAATATTTGGATAATCTAGAAAAAATAATTCTTCACTGCTGTTCTAAACAAAAAAGAGATTTTACACCCTCTGATTATGGGTTGGAAAAAGAAGTCGGATTTCAAGAATTAGAAAAGTACACCTCTTTTTTAATTGATAAAATCTCAGAAGGAGATGATATCTTAGAGTTTTAAATTAATTTTATTAAAGTGTATTTTACAATTAAAATATAATGGAAGTTTTTATAAAAAAATTAGAAGATTTAAACCTGTTTTTAACCAAAAAAAACGACGGGTTGATATTAAGAGGGTCTAAAGGGAAATTAAATAAAGATGAAATTCAAAAAATAAAAGAAAATAATTATATAGTTAATTTCATTAGGGATAATAAAAAAGATCTAATAAAATTTCTAGATAAAAAAAAGCTACTTCCATCATTTTATAAGTTAAGTCCACTTCAAGAAGGCATGTTATTTCATGGTTTATATGATGAGGATTCTAAAGCATATGTTGTTCAATTAATAGTAGATTTTCCAAAAGGGTTAAATATTGATTATTTGAAATCTTCTTGGGATTATGTTTTACGTAACCATAGTATCCTAAGAAGTGCCTTTTTTCATAAAGAGTTAAGTATTCCGGTTCAATGTGTTTATAACAAAATAACACTTCCTTTTAGCGAGTTGGATTACAGTTCTTATTCTTTATCCGAACAAGAGGATAAGATATCCTCTTTTTTAGAATCGGATAGTAAAAAAGGCTTTGTCTTTGATGAAGTTCCTTTGATGAGAGTAACTCTTATCAAAATTGGAAGTGCATCATATACAATGATATTAACCCATCATCATATTTTGTTAGATGGATGGTCAATGTCAATCATTATTGAAGAATTTTTACAAGCTTATGAGGTTTTTTCTAAAGGATTTGCTCCTTCAGAACGACAAGAAGATTTGTATGAAGATTATATTAAATATATAGCTAGTAAAGATGTCTATTTAGAAGAGAAATTTTGGAAAAAATATCTTCACGAATTGGAAGCCCCAAGTTTATTACCATTTTCTGAAATCACTTCTTCTAGAAATAAAACAGATGGGGATTTTGCCGAATTATCACTAGTAATAGATTTCGAATTCACAAATAGAATTAGAAATTATGCGCAAAAAAATCATCTAACTGTCAATACTTTAACTCAAGGTGTTTGGGCGATTTTATTGTCAAAATACACCGGGGATGAGAACATTGTCTATGGAGTTACAGTATCTGGTCGTCCTGTAGAATTAGAAAACTCCGACAAAAAAGTAGGTCTATATATTAATACATTGCCATTGTACTCAAGACTAACAGGAGATAAATTTGTATCTGAATGGCTTTTATCCTTACAATCTGATCATACTGCCTGTAGAGATCATCAATATACTTATTTGTCCAAAATTCAAACTTTGAGCGGATTACAAGGGGATCTATTTGACAGTATTATGGTTTTTGAAAACTATCCTGTATCGAAAGTTCTTTCAGAAGAAAACGATGTATTGGAAGCTAATAATATTACAAGTAAAGAACAAACAAATTATTTATTGACAATTACTATAAGTTTGGGTAAAGAATTGATTATTGACTTTAGTTACAATTCCACGCTACTGGCGAATGAAACTATTGTAATGATTCAAAGACATTTTAAAACCGTATTAGATCAACTTATAGATTCACAAGATCGTAAAATTTCAGAAATAAAAATTTTAACCCCCAAAGAAGAACATCAGTTATTAAAAGTATTCAATGATACCCAGGTCGAATACCCAAAAGACAAAACGGTTATCGACTTGTTTGAGGAACAGGTCAAAAATAATCCCGAACATATTGCTG
>NZ_BAABCW010000047.1:0-3016 GCF_039539305.1 Aquimarina addita
AATATTGACAACGCTTAATGGCGTTGCCAACATTCCAACACTATAAAATCATCATCATAATGAAATAAATAAAATAAAAAAATATCGTAAATTTAACCTAGGACTTGGGAAAGGGCTTTACATAGGATACATTGTTGTAAGCAGTTTTTATAACCCATTCTTTTTCCAACCAGAATCTAAATAATAGCATTCATCAATTTTCCATTCATTGTCTTTTTTTAAGATAATGAATCTGTATTGAGAATTTAGATATTCGTCTTTCGTATAAAGCAATACTTTGTTTTTGGTTGGTTGTTCAAAGTCAGTTATTTTTTGGTTAGAATAAGTATAATTCGGTCCGCTTGAGTATGAAGACCACATAGGTCGGAAGCCTTTTCTTTCTTTATCAATACAATACGTCTTAAAAACAGCTAAGCATTTATTTGTTAATTCGTCGGTAAAATCATCAATCTTCTCTGCATATTTTTCCCAATTAGTCATTTCAGTGAAAAATGAATTCAGTATTAATTTGCATTCAACAATATCAACTTGATTGTATTCAAGTTTCTTTTTATTGAGCTTTTGTTGTTCTGATTCAAATAATTTAATGTGTTCTTTTGTTATTTTATCATTTGGAACTATTTGCAATTTTTTATTTGAAGCGATAGACATCAATCCGCTCAATGTTACATTTGTTTTGTCTATTCTAACAATTCCCAGTTTTTTAAAATCTTTGAGAAATTGAATTCCTTCATCATCAAGATTTGTGTCTACTAACCAAAGAGTATTCAGTTTTTTATGGTCTTTAAAATACGATAAGCCTTCTCCATTTATCATTGCTTTGGTAATAAATAAATATTGAAGGTTAGGTGCTTTAGATAAATATTTTAGAGAGAGGTCAGTAATTTCGGTGTTTTCTAAAGTAACGTTTACCAACTTTTTTAGAGTACTAATTTTTTCTATATCTGAGTCAGAAATTTGACAGTTTTTAAATGAAATTCCAACCAATCCAGATTGACCTGCAATTAGGTCTATCTCTTGAGTAGTAAATTCTCTGTTTTCAAATTGATATGTTCTTGCTTTTTTTGTTAAGTCCATCGGTTTTTCTCAAATTGCTTACAACGGCTTCGGCTAAGGTTAGTACGGGATTAAATTGGTATTTAATTTCGGATTAAGCGATTAGCCAAAACTTTTTATTTTGTTTTATCTTTTTTTGTTCTAAAGCCAAATCAAAAGATTTGGCGGACTTTATAAAAATACACTAAACTTTGAATTAAGCACTAAAACCCGTATTAATTTTAGCCATTGTTGTAGGTAGTTACTTTTTTAGCTCCCATTCAATATTATTGATGCTTTGTTCAGATAACGACTCTAAAACATCCTTTAATTCATCTAGCGAGTTAATTTCAATTTCACATTTGTCAGTTTCCAATATCATTTTTTTAGCCTGTTTAAAATCATTTATAAAATTATCAGATGTCATTAGTTTTTTCAAATCACTAATTTTTTTTGAGCAAAGAGCTGGCTCTTCTATTTGCTCATTTAAATCGTTACTTTTTTGGCTTAAATAGCGAAATTTCATTTCTAATATTTTAAAAGCTCTATTCAGCTTTTTATTATTTAATTCTCTTCCAAATTTTTTATAATTTTCGAAATTATTTCCAATGTATTTAGTGTCATCAAATTTTAAATATAAGTCAAAGTTTTCCTTGTACAAAGAGTTTAAATCATTGTCAATTTTCATTAAAACTTCATCTTTTAATAACTTTTCAATATGGATGTTATTTATTTTTATCCAAATTGGACTTGATGAAATAGCCTCGAAACTTATGTCAATATATTCATTTAGGTCATTGAATATACTGAAATGATATTCGTAAGCAATCTGTTCTTCCTGAACTTCATTAAATCCATATTTTTTAATCAAAGAAAGGTTCTCTTCAATTGAGGATTTTATGTCTTCATATAAATTAAACTCTCTCATTTTTTTCTAATTGCCTACAACGGTCTCGTATAACCGTCAGTTACGGGTAAATTAGCGATTATTTTCGGATTAAACACTGACGTTAGCAATTCCGCGTGGATTCGGACGTAGTCGAATCCGCCGTAATTGCGGTTATACATTGTTGTACACCGTTTTTATTCACGTTTCTCAAGTTCCGTTTCTAATTCAATTCTGTCTTTTTTAATCATTCGCCTACCTTTATTATACTTGGCATTCTTTTCGTCTTCGATTAGTTCTTCGATAAGAAATTCAAGTTCAGAATTTGTCAATTCCTTTGGCGTTTTAGTATAAATACTTTCGTCAATTTCTGATGTTTCCAGTTGAGAATTTTCTAATTCATTAATTCTTTCAGTCGGTTTTTCAGTTTCTACTTCGGTCAATTCATAGCCAGATTTTGGCAATTCCGTTTTTCCGATAGTTTGCAGATAATCATTTAAAATCCGTTTTTCCACAAAGATTTTTCCTCCGCCAAATTTGTGTCGGTCAGACATATTTTTTTTAACTCCAGAAATCCAGTATTCATTTCCAGATTCAATTTCATAATAGTTTCCGCCTGAAATTCCAGTTCCATTTAAACTTTGAAATCCTTTACCATTAAAATAAATTGTTTTTCCGCTTTTAGAGAATGAAACGAGACCAATCCAAGCAGTTCCGTTATCCGAAAATCCACTCTTTAATTCTAAGTATTTTAATTCTGTTCTCAATGTTTTTCTTAAATGGTGTACAACGGACTTGTGTATGAAACGTAGCGTGGAAAAAGACACTAACTTTTCGGGTTAACACAGAGCCGAATTTTTATATTTTGTTTTTAATTTTTTCTCTATTTAAAAGCCAAATTAAAAATTTGGCGGACTTTCTAAATATACCCTAAACTTTGGGTTAAGCAGCAAAACCCGTATTAATTTTAGCAACAATGTAAAAGCCGTACCCTAAGTTATATAATAAAAACAATCTAATTTCTTTATTATGAAAACAAAGGATACTACCGACTCAAAGTTATTTATTGGCATCGACGTACACAAGCGAAGTTGG
>NZ_BAABCW010000048.1:0-2938 GCF_039539305.1 Aquimarina addita
GAAATGTATTTTTAGGTTTCTTTGATGAAAAACATCTTAGAAATAAACAACAATCAACAAGATTAGAAATTAATTTAGTGTAAACCTTAATCTTTAACTTGTGTAAACTATCTCCCTTTACGAACATTTAAACGAAAAAATCAAACTCATAATTTACTAATAATTTGATTTATCTTTGTTTGAAAACCTCATATTTATGAATAAGCTAATCTATATCTTAATTTTTCTGTTTTGTAAAACAACATTAAATGCACAAAACGTGAATCTTGATGATACCCTAAAGCAATTATTATTAACTCAAGTTTATCCATCTATTGATGTAAATAGAGATGGAGAAATACAAGTTTCTGAAGCACTTAATACAACATCCATAAATATTTACAACATTGATCAAAACAATCAAGATCAGCTTTATTTATTTGGATTAAACGAGTTTAAAAACCTTGAAAATTTAAGCATTTATGAGTATGATATCATAGGTTTTGATGTTTCTGATTTTGAAGCATTAAGAGCCTTAGATTTGTACAAATGTAACTTGGAATCCATTGACATTTCTGAAAATCAAAATTTGACAAATTTAACGCTTTTATCGAATTCTTTGAGTTCAATAGATGTTTCTCAAAACACAAATCTCGTGAATTTAAATCTTAGCAATAATAACCTAACTTCTATCGATGTATTTAATTTAAACACCCTAGAAGTTTTAGATTTGAGATATAATGACAACATGGAAACAATAGATGTTTCAAACAATTTAAAGCTTACTAAATTACTATTTGATAGAAGTATCATAACTGATTTAGATGTAACTCAAAATACTGATTTAGTAGAACTACAATTTGGGAATAGTGATTTATCTTCGATTGATCTAACTAAAAATTTAGAATTAGAAAAACTAAATATTTATGGCAATGAATTTACTGAAATAGACATTTCTAATAACACTAATATAGTTGAGCTCTCTGTAAGTAGTAATAATTTAACAGAAATAGATTTATCACCTTTAAAACTTTTAGAAAAAGTATGGCTTAGGGACAACGACTTTGAAAGCGTCGACTTTTCAATGAATTCTGAGTTAAAGTATATTTACCTTTCTTCTAATAATTCTTTAACCAATATTGATATATCTAAAAATCCAAAATTAGAATGGTTAAATCTTATTAGTACTGCATTAGAACATATTGACGTCTCAGACAAGTCTCTTTTAAGATATCTAATCTTTTGGGGGAGTCCAAATCTTAGAACAGTAAATATGAAAAATGGTAATAACGTAAATTTTTCATCAGGAGCTGTTAATATACGGGATTTACCATTATTAGAAACAATTTGTGTTGACGATATCGCATATGCTCAAGAAACTTTCACAGTTGAAGATGTAGAATTTAATTACATTGATGATTGTAATGCATCACAAGAAAATACTATTTCTGGAACTATCAATTTTGACCTTAATAATACTAATTGTTCTAATAGTAATCCCTTAGAAAATATATTAATTGAAGTGTCCTCAGGAGATAAGAAATACAGTACGCTCTCTAAAAATAATGGAGCTTACAGTATCGGTATTCCTAATATTGGTGATTTAATTGTTTCAATAGTAGGAGGCTTAGGTGATGAGCATATTGTACCCAATAATGAAACAGTAATATTTACAGAGTTTGGAAATACCGAAATTGTAGATTTTTGTATTGAGGCACAACCAAAAGATGATTTAAGTATTAAAATATTACCTATTGATGAAGTGAGACCTGGATTTACAGCTCGATATGATATTGTTTATGAGAATAATGGAACCTCGGTTACTAATGGGAAAATTACTTTAGAGTTTGATCAAAATCTACAGAATATTGAATTAGTTGAACCTAATTATAGTTCCCTTGTAGGTAATAAAATTACTTGGAATTTCTTTGACTTACAAGCTTACCAAACAAATACTATCCATATTGATTTTATAGTAACTGCACCCCCTACTGTTAATGGGGATGATATATTAACTTATACAGCAAACGTTTCGAGTACAAAAGCTGATGAAACTCCAAATGATAATAGCTTCACCTTAGAGCAATTAGTTGTAAATTCATTTGACCCAAATGACAAAAGAGTTCTTCAAGGAACGTCAATTTATATAGATGAAACGAACGAGTATTTAGACTATATCGTGCGTTTTCAAAATACAGGGACAGCTTCCGCTATTAACGTAATTATTGAAGATATATTAGATGCTAATTTAGACTGGAATACTTTTCAAATGGTCTCTGCAAGTCATGATTATATATTGAAGATTACAGATGGAAATAAAATAGAGTTCATTTTTGAGAATATTAATTTGCCTGATAGTACCACAGATGAACAAGGTAGTAATGGATATGTATCTTTTAAAATTAAACCTAAAGATATTGTAGTACTTGGAGATATTATCGAAGGGTCTGCTAATATTTATTTTGATTTTAACCTTCCTATTGTAACTAATTTGGTGAGTACTCAAATAATAGAAAGACCTGTCCTTTCTGTTCGAGAAAATTTTGTAACGGAAAATACTTTTAAACTGTTCCCTATACCTATTACAGATAATAAACTTCATATAAAAAATGATCTAGACTTTGAAGTTTTGAAATCAAGTTTTATAATGCTTTCTGGTAAAGTCTTAGATTGCATACCCATTTCGAGTAGTAAAAGTGAAATCGTTTTGGATACATTTCATATTTCATCGAATCTGTTTTTTTTAAAATTAGAGACTAACAATGGAGTTTTCATAAAGAAAGTTATTAATAAACGATAAGAATCCATAAAAAAACATTGCACAACAATGGCTCCTATGTAAAGCCCTTTCCCAAGTCCTAGGTTAAATTTACGATATTTTTTTATTTTATTTATTTCATTATGATGATGATTTTATAGTGTTGGAATGTTGGCAACGCCATTAAGCGTTGTCAATATT
>NZ_BAABCW010000049.1:0-2865 GCF_039539305.1 Aquimarina addita
CACGAATCTTTACCTGATCATCCTTTCTACCTATGAATTCAATATTACCATCTGGCAACCAACGTGCAAGATCCCCTGTCTTATATAAACGCGAACCGGAATCATCGCTAAATGGATTGTCGATGAATTTTTCTCTGGTCAGATCGGGACGATTGAGATACCCACGTGCCAAACCAGCACCACTTATGCATAATTCACCTATTACTCCAATTGGTAATAATTCTTGCCTAGAATTTAAAATATAAAGACTTGTATTGTTGAAAGGACTACCTATTGGAATTGTCTCTTCATTATTAGGGATGTAACAAACTGAATAACAAGTAGCGTATACCGTTGTCTCTGTAGGACCATAAACATGAAGTATCTTATTCGAACCTAATGCTGATAACATCTTTCGGACAGGAGATACTGAAACTTTTTCTCCTCCAAATAGCAACAGTCTCAAATTAGATAATAAGGATAGATCATACTCCGCCAAAGAATTAAACAAGACTGTCGTGATAAAGATAATACTCAATTTATTCTTATTTATAACTTGGGATAAAACTCTTGCATCTGAAGCTGTTGAACTGTCTATCAAATAAAGAGAGGCTCCATTTAAAAGGCTTCCAAAAATTTCATATGTCGAACCATCAAATGCATAATTAGACCATTGAAGTACTCGATCTGAAAAATTAATTGAAATCTTACTAGATGGATCATTAACAAGAGTAACTACATTCTTATCACTAATAAGAATTCCTTTAGGAACTCCTGTTGTTCCTGAAGTATACATGACATAAGCAATCGAATCAAGTTCTCTTTCATATGAACTTCCTGAAGACTCATAATTAATTGATAATGATATGTTTATGAATTCACATTTAGAAGCTAATAAACCTGATAATAAAGATTCTTCTTTGTAAATAAGAAAATTCACACTTGAATCATTCAGTATATAAGATAATCGATTAGATGGAAATGAGGGATCCAGAGGAACATAAGCGCAACCTGATTTCAGGATACCAAAGATACTTATAATCATATCAAAACTTCTATTGAATAAGATAGCTACTCGGGAATCCTTAACTACACCTACCGATTTCAAATAATGAACCAACTGATTCGATCTATCATCTAAATCCTTGTAAGTCATTGATTTACCCTCATAAACTATCGCGATCCCGTCTGGAGTTTCTCTTACCTGTTCTTTAAATAAATCAATTATTGTTTTATCTTTTGGATATACAATAGCAGTGTCATTAAAAACATCTAATAACTGAGTTTTTTCTTCTGTAGTAAGCATCGATAAACTACCTATCGGTTGGGTGATATCCCTTACAATACTCGCCAACAACTTTTGATAATGCAATAACATTCGATCGATAGTAATCTTATCAAACAAAGTAATACTATACCCCATATCCAATAAAATACCCGTTTCTTCTTCCGACACACTCAATATCAAATCAAATTGAGTAGTAACTCTATCAAACTCGTAATCTGAAATCGTAATATCTTGTAAGTCTATTTTTTCAGATGCTTGAGGAGTATTCTGTAACACAAACAGCACCTGAAACAATGGACTCATACTCATATCTCGGGTAGTAATTACTCGATCAACAACCTTCTCAAAAGGAGCCAACTGATGATCATAACCCTCTAATGTTGTTTGCTTTACGTTTACCAATAAATCCTTGAAACTAGGATCGTCACTCAAATCACTTCTAAGGGCTAGTGTATTGACAAAAAAGCCAATCATACCCTCTAACTCCAATTGCGTACGATTAGCAATAGGGGTCCCTACACAAATATCATCCTGACCACTATAACGAGATAATAAAACTTTGAAGGCAGATAATAAAAACATAAATAACGTAACTCCTTCTTCTTGGCATAAAGACCTTATTGAGTAACCTAATTCCTGATCCAATTCAAAAGAAATGCTAGCCCCTTCATTACTCTGTATAGGAGGGCGAACATAATCAATAGGTAATGATAATGTACTTACATCTCTCAATTTAGCTTCCCAATACGATAACTGTTCCTCTAAAATAATTCCTTCTAAATACTTGCGCTGCCAAATAGCATAATCTGAATATTGTAAGCTTAACTTTGGTAGAACCGCTGAATGACCTGATTGTATAGCACTGTACAACTCTATAAATTCATGAATTAAGATACCTCCAGACCAACCATCACTGGCAATATGATGGAATACACCAGCCAATACATACTGATCATTACCTAAAGTATATAAACAAGCCTTAAACTTATAATCCTTTGATAAATCAAAAGGACTCTTCAAATAGCCGTGTAGACTATTTTCTAATAACGATTCATTTGATACTATTGCTCTATCTAATGACCAATCCTCCGCACTGATAATCTCTTGATGAACTATTCCGTTTTCTGAAATAAGTAAACTACGTAGTATCTCATGACGAGAAACGATTCCTTGCAAAGTCTGCTCTAATATCGATACATCCAGATCTCCTTCTAAACGCAATACAACAGGGATGTGGTATTCTAAACTACCCTGCAATTGATCTAAGAACCATAAACGTTCCTGACTAAAAGATAGTGGGATACGTTCTGGACGGACTTGTGCAACGATCTCAGGGAGTGTAACTCCTTTAGAATGTCCTTCGATGTGATTTGACAATTCCAAGATAGTCGGGTAAAGGAAAATATCCCGAACCGATAGTTCTACTTCATTGGCTTTACGTATCATTGAAACTATACGGGTAGCCAATAGGGAATGTCCTCCAAGTTCAAAGAAATTATCGTGTATTCCAACCTTTTCTACTCCCAGTAATTCTTGCCAGATCTCAGCCAGTTGTTTTTCAATGTCATTTCGTGGGGCTACATAAGATGCGGTAGCTG
>NZ_BAABCW010000050.1:0-2835 GCF_039539305.1 Aquimarina addita
GCTTTATACCTTTCAAAATAATTGTTAGATTTAACCAGATCTATACTCTTTCTATCTGCTGCTAAGGAGATTCCCAACTTATCTTTACGCAGCGCTTCTTTAATAATCGAAGCTCGCTTTTTTGATTTCTCAGGGTCTTCATGAAAGTTTTTCATGATGACGAGCTGGTTGCTAAGTATCTGAAACTTTACTTTCTGGGTGTCACTATCAAAATAGGTAGATTGAAAAAATCCGATGGTATTGACAGTGATAGGGTTTTCTACCGTACTGGTGATTTCA
Organism: Aquimarina addita; assembly: GCF_039539305.1. Taxonomy (NCBI): domain Bacteria; kingdom Pseudomonadati; phylum Bacteroidota; class Flavobacteriia; order Flavobacteriales; family Flavobacteriaceae; genus Aquimarina; species Aquimarina addita. The sequence continues at coordinate 280 of NZ_BAABCW010000050.1, forward strand.
GCATTAATTTCTGTGTACAGGGTGTGAATAGGAACTGAAAAACGTTTTTTGATATCGCTATATGCCTCATCAGGGTCAGTAGCTTCGTTTCCTAATTCGATATCCTTTAGTTTGTCTAGGGTGGTATACTTCAGCACCTTTTTACTTAGATATATCCATCCCATATCCAGATTAACTCCTAGATATAGCGGTGCTTTGAGTCCTGCATTGATCTCTTTTAATTTAGTATTGAGTGCTTCTAACTGGGCTTCTTTTCCAGCATAATTAGTGCCCCAAACGTATTCTTTTACTTTGTCTAAAGGGAGTGCTGCATTTTTGGTAAAGAAAATATAGTTGTTATCGGATATGTCGCCTCGCTTATTATTTTCTGTATTGAACTGGATGAGTTCCTGCAACTGTTGTTTACCAAAAGCTACAATTTCTTTTTTGGTCAATGGCTCTGGTAATGGTCTCTCCGTTGCTTTGGCACTCAAAAAGTTAACACAAAAAGCAAGTATGTATAGTATGTTATTGACCTTCATCCTGATATACTTTAGTGGTAAGAATTGTTGAAATTTCTTCATACAGCACTTCTTTAACTGCTGCGATCATTTCTTCTTCTGATTTATTTTCTTTTTTCATCCCAAGAATAAAATTTCCAAGTTTTTCTCCGGATGCCTGTAGCTGATCTGCTAGTGCTTGTTGCTCTTCTTCTGAGGTATAGCTATTAGAGAAGTATCTGGATACTACCGCGCGATTATAGAGAAATTCATTTTCATAATAGGTGGCTATTTGTTCTCTGATCTCTTGCGGAATCCAACTTGCATTTTCCATCGGTTCTCTTTCACCTATGATTTCTATTTCTATGGCATCCGTGATTTCCTGATCAAGAATGGTAGTTGCGGTGTCTGCATCTCCTGTATTCATAAATTGCGACGTAATTTCTACGATGGATTGGTAAGAAGCAATCTTTTCATCAGAATTTTCATTCTCAATTTCTTTTAATGCTTTTTTGATAATCTTAGAAGCTTCTTTTATAAACTCTTTGACTTCGCCCATGGCTGCTGTATAGGCATCTTTTGCGGTGTCCAGCGCTTCTTCTGCTTGTTGGATCGCCTCTTCATCTCCCGATGCTTCTGCAGCTTCGAGCGCAGTAGTTGCTGCTTCTAAATTATTCTCTGCCGTGGTTAGATTTTGATCTAATTCTACTGGCAGATTGTTCTCCATATCTTCTATTAATGTACCATGATATTCCTTCCACTGACCAGAGCTTACCAGTTCGTCAATGTCTTCAATAATAGTTTCAACCAGTTCTAGTGTGGAGGAGAAATCAGTGAGTGCATCAATCTCATCTCCAATATCATCCATTCCTCCCCAATTCTCATCATAATCGGTCTCTACAATCCCTTGGATCAACTGGTAGTCGCTATTGATATTAATACTACTAAAACTTACTTTGATTCTGGTATCTTCCAGATAGGGTACTACGATATATCCCCATCCTGAATAAACACCATTTGCACCTTGTACTTCTTTAACCGTAACAGGAAAGTCTCCTGCAGTAAAGACTTCATTGATCATCAGTGAGGGTAGCGGATCCTGATTGGTGATAATAATCTCCGGGGTGATCCCGCAATTATAAGTAGCCGTATCGGCGGCAGCAATACTGGTGGTAAACTGATAGATCTGGGAATAAGTATAGGGACCATTCTCCATACACTGACCGCCTACTCTAAAATCATAGGTGGTACCCGGCTCCAGATTGTATATGGAAACAAATTCATTGATGGTACCAGATTCAAACCATACGGCATTTTCCACTCCTTTTTTGCGGTATTGTACCTGATAACGTTTGTGGTCTACTCCTTGCCACATTATTTTTTCACTGGTAGGGCCTTTGGCTTCTGAGAGGACATATTCAGGTTCTTTACAGGTAGCGGCATAGGTAAAATGGTAAATCTCGCTATAGCCTTCATTTTTAAACACTGAACTTTCACTAATCCCATCACTGACCAGTGCTCTGATTCGCCAGGCGTAGGTTTTATTTTCTAGTAACGGGGTTTCTGCAGGGCCGTATAATAAGGTGGTCGCAAAGGTGGTGGTTTGATATAAAGGGCGGCTGGCTAAAAAGGCGGCTTGAGGATCCATCTGGTTATCCCACAATTCTGCCAGTGTAAATTCGTAAGTAACATTAGTTGCATTCAAATGTCGGGGCGTCCATTGAAAAATTATATTTTGTGGATCTTTTACCGCTACTTGCTCTCCTTTATTAGGAATATTGAGAAAAGGGGGATCATTGAGCACTAAATACACGGTACTACAACTTTTACGTGAAATCTGTTGTCCTGATTGTAAGTCATATACTTCAAAGCAGAATCGATAGAGCCCTTCTGATAGCGGAACGCTATATTGTTGTGGGGTGATGCCAGTAAGATTTTGTAAAGAAAAGTAAGCCTGCAGGTCCAGATTGGTGAGTCGTGTAGGGATGCCACCATCCAGAAATATAGGATTTGCGCCTATCACTACATCACTACTCTGTACGGATACTCCCGAATTATTCTCCAGATAAAACTTAAG
>NZ_BAABCW010000051.1:0-2093 GCF_039539305.1 Aquimarina addita
CTCAGCATCAATAGTCATAGATGGATTTGGAGTAGTGGTATATGTTTTACTAAATACCCAGTTACCGTTTCCGTCTCCAATTTTAACCGTAAAATTAGATAAACGATCAGAACAGCAGCTATCAGTCCTATTAAAAATTTTAATATCGCCAATATTAGTAGTTTCAGCTAACCTTACTTGCCACCAAGCACCAGCGGTTCCAGATGCAGTATGAGTTACTGAGTTGTTAGACCATTTACCATCAGTATTACCATCAATAGCTCGAGAAGCATCTCCGCTGTAAGCTGTTGTTGATTGAGCAGCAGCTCCATCTAATGCTAGGTTTCCATCATTTGTGGTTCCACCGCCGCCAGTAGTAACGGTTAGTTGTTTTGTTATACTTTCCGCTGCCGCAAAAGTACTGTTACCATTTTGGGATGCAGTAATGTTTGTATTACCGGGTCCTACAATTCTAATTTTATTATTTACTATTCGGGCTACGTTAGTATTTGAGCTGGTGAGTGTCACCGCCGCTCCTGAACTGGCATAAGCAAAAGGAAAAAAATCTGTATCACCGACTTCTTTATTTTCAATGTCATGAAAATCAATACCCTGATGATAATTAGGTTTGGTTTCACCAACTAAAAAAGCACCTTCGGGTCTTACGTATGGTACATAATCTGCATTAGCTTCAAATTGATCATTTACATATTTCAATATTGCTAATTCGTCCGGCATAGCTAATCCATTTGGACCTGTTGTAGTTGAAAATGTAATTGCACCTCCCGCACCTGTAATTCTTTTAACAAATCGATAAGCTTGATCATTATCTGCAAAAACCAATGGTTGTGAATATGAGGACCAGGTCTCTCGCATCGGGGTAAACATGTGTTTTAGCACATTATTATTACTGGAAAAATCTGATAGGTTGTCTGCTACCATATCTGTAAGTGTATATTCTTCATAAGCCCAGGAATTTGGTGGAGCACCATTACTAAGAGGCGTCATGTGACCTGCTGTTAAATCTGACCATAATTCATTTGCTTGATATTTTATTATTCTATAATTAGTGTCATCCGCATCATTAGTTCCATCTGAATCTACATACATGCTAGGGAAATAAGATTTTTTATTATTTGCAGCTATAACAACGTTTGGATCTGCGTTGCGTATCATTTGCATGAATTCACCTTTCTGCTCATCCGTACCTTGTGATAAATTATCTAACCAATACCCATCTACTAATCCCTTGAAACGCTTTACAAAACCTTCGCACAAATGGCGATAAGCAGCAAAGTGATCACCATTAAAATTAGCGCCAACATAAGTATACCAGTTTTCTCTCTGTGATTCTGTTCCTCTGTACAAATTAACTGTCACATTCAAATATAAAATTACTTTCTTACCTCCGTTTTTTAATTCTTTTATTGCATCAATAACCATTTGTTCACTCTCTAAACTTGGCACTATTGTAGGGTCTATTTCATTAGCGACATCTACATTGTCATTCTGCCTTAATGTAAATTCAGCACCATTTGCGTTGGCGGTAAAATTAGTGATTACATGTCCTGCTGTAGGATAATTTTGATTTATTTGTCGAGCATATGCTACATAATCATAATCCAGATTATCGATGTAGTGGTTTAACTCCGATCCTGCCCTTATTACTAAGCGTGGCCCCCATGAACCTTCCAACCATGGAGCTTTTGAGTTTTGAGCAGTCATTATGCAGGGAAAAATAAATAATAAAGATAGAAAGCAAAGCTTATTCATTTGTGACATAGATCTGCCTTTAAAAATAGATGATACATTTTGATTGTTTTTTTCCATAATTTTAGAGTTCAAAAAAGGGAAACTGATTACGTTATTTTTGTTGCTAAGAGAGTATTAGTACTATCCTTTGATCCCTCTTTATATTAAGAGTATTGTATATGTAAATGATAGAGATACCAATGATACTAATCATTGGCATCTCTATTTTTTTTTCCTTTTATTTCTTAATTAGTTTCCTGGTATATGTTTGGTTCTCATTAGATACTTTTACCAGATACAACCCTGTTGATAATCTACGACTATCTATAGTGGTTGAGCCATCTTCTATAGTACCAGAGAGT
>NZ_BAABCW010000052.1:0-2087 GCF_039539305.1 Aquimarina addita
AATGTATTTTTAGGTTTCTTTGATGAAAAACATCTTAGAAATAAACAACAATCAACAAGATTAGAAATTAATTTAGTGTAAACCTTAATCTTTAACTTGTGTAAACTATCTCCCTTTACGAACATTTGAAAAACCAAGAAAAATCAATGACTGAATCAAAATATAAATTCCTTATAAGCATTTCAAATGGTGAACCTTTAAATGTAAATCTTACAGAGGGAAAAGCATTATTCGTATTAGGAGCAAATGGTGTTGGAAAATCGACCTTAATGCAAAATTTATTTGAGCAAAATTTTAATCATTCTAAAAGAATTTTAGCACATAGACAAACTTGGTTTTCAAACAATACTTTAAATCTCACAGCAAAAGATAAAAATTCTAACGAACGAGATATGAAGAATAGAGATAAAAAAATTGAATCAAGATGGAAAGATGATTACTCTGGTTCAAGAGCGAATATGACTATATATGATATTATCAACTCTGAAAACATAAGGGCAAGAAACATAACAAAAGCTGTTGACAATGATAATATAGAATTAGCAAAAAACCTATCTAACATACAAGCTCCGCTTGAAGGAATTAATGAATTATTAGGAATTTCTAATATACCAATTAAAATAATTCTAGACGAAAACGAACAACTTTTTGCTTCTAAAAATGGAAGTGCACCTTATAGTATTGCAGAATTATCTGATGGCGAAAGAAATGCTCTTTTAATATGTGCAGATGTCTTAACATCGGAGCCAAATCAACTTATTATACTTGATGAACCTGAAAGACATTTACACCGTTCAATTATATCTCCATTATTGACTTCTCTATTTCAAAAAAGAAAAGATTGTGTTTTTGTCATTTCAACACACGACATATACTTACCAATAGACCACAAAGAATCAAGTGTTCTATTGTTAAGAGATTGCGGATGGAATGGTAAAAAAATTCAAGATTGGGATGCTGACCTTATATCGGAAACAGATGAGATTCCTTCAAATATTAAACAAGAAATACTAGGTTCAAAGAGAGATATTTTATTTGTAGAAGGCAACAATGGCAGTTTAGATAGACAAATTTATCAGCTTATTTTTCCAAATTTAACTGTCATATCACAAGGAAGTTGCAAAGAAGTTGAAAAAGCAGTAGACGGTATAAGAGGTACAGAAGGTTTACATTGGGTAAGCGCCTACGGTTTAATTGACGCTGATGATAGAGAGCCAGACCAAATTCAAACTCTTCTAACCAAAGGAATTGCGGCTTTAGACTCTTATTCTGTTGAATCTTTATACTATAATACTGAAATTATAAAAAAAGTTGCAGAAAGATATTCAGAAGTTTCAGGAAAAAACAAAGAAGAATTATATGCATCTGCTATATCTAAAATAATTGATAATATTATTCCTCATAAAGAAAGATTGTGTTCAAGATTATGTGAAAAGCAAGTGAGAAATAACACAATGTCAAACCTTCCAAAACATCAAGATATTATTGAAAGAGGAGAATTTGAAATAAAAATAGATTTAAACGAATTTATAGAAAGGGAAGAAAGTGTTTTTGACAATTTGGTTGCTCAAAATAACATAAATGGACTTATTTCAAGGTATCCGATTAGAGAAACTCCTGTAATTAATGGAATAACATCAGGTTTAGGACTTACAAGTGAAACTTACGAAAGTACTGTGAGAAAACTGATTATTGACAAAACTGAAGTAAAGGAATTTTATAAAAACCTACTTAAAAATTTAACTGATATAATATAAAAAACTACGCCCAACAATACCTATAGTTAATACGGGTTTTGGTGATTAACCTAAAGTGTGGAGCTTTTAACCAAATCCGCCAAATCTTTTTGATTTGGCTTTATAAAGAAAAAGATAAAACAAAATAAAAAGTTTTGGCTAAGTGCTTAATCGAAAGTTTACTACTTTTAAATCCCGTACTAACCATAGCCGAGACGTTGGCAGTAATCCCCCATAGACCCCAGAAACTTCAGTACGTTGGCTAACGTAAAATTCGTAATTTACTGGGGTATTAACTTTAGCTCTTTGTGAGACCGTTTTTTAAAATGTTGCTGCTTTTAGTAAGCACGA
>NZ_BAABCW010000053.1:0-1790 GCF_039539305.1 Aquimarina addita
CCTGGTCGATTTTTTGTCAGCCAGCAGCGCCAGGGAACGACAATGAGGTGCCGATAAAATCAAGTGTCATAGACTGACAGGAAGCGGCACTGATAGTCGGAAGATCAAACAAATCTGGCAAATCCAACGATTGGTTAATAAGATCCATTAAATCCTCGTCGTCTAAATCCTCATCATCCTGTCTGTTACTAGGGTCATTAGCATCAGCCTCAGCAGCAGATATAGCAGATTCATCAGCAGCAGCTTGTTCAGCCGCCAAAGTAGCGGCAGCCTCAGCAGCGGCAACCCGCTCAGCCTCTAATATTTCGGCCATGGACGCGGCAGTCAATGGAGCATCGGCCTCGCTATTTAGAGCATCGGCTTGACCCTCGGGAGTGTCCAAGCCTTGTATATCGCTGGCCATATCAGCTATACGATCATAATCCGCAGGGTCGATATATCCTGGCGCATTAGGGTCTGTTGATTGAGCGATACCATCCAACATGTAATTAATATAATCCTCGTCCTGTTGAGTAACCGCATCCGGCAGATATGTAAAATCATCTGTTGGGATTAAGTGAGACCAATCATTAGGAGCATCAGGGTTACGGAGAGCCTCTTTTGTCGGATTAGCGGCAATATAGGGCATAACTGAATCAAGAAAATCCTCATCAGCAATAGGAATATCAGCGGGCGGTAAAAGCTCATCGGTAGGAATTTTTATATAACCTGAATAACTGGAACCAAAGGATTTCCAAGTGGCGTTTGCTCGACAATCAGATGATGAACAAGACCAAGCGCCAACGATTTTGACATTATTAAGAGCAGAGCCGAATTGAGTATTCCAAATATTTAGCGCAGTGTTGATAGATACAGAATCACGAGTGACATTTGTAGAACCACCACTATTCATCAAATACACAGTAGAACGCGACTTATCCATATCGGGAGCTGAACCCGATGGATCAGGTTGATAAACATTGCCGTCATCGTCGAGTATATAATTCATTGCAATCATGGCAGCTATCCAATAGGGAGACCGTTTTAAAAATGCAGAGCCACCAGATTTTAGAATTGAGCCGATAGTTTGTTTCTGAATCGGTAACAAGCGAACTCGATAAGGGTGACTGGCCTTTGCCCCCTTAACAACAACCTTGGTTTTGACAGTTTCGCCGGTTACTTCATCGATATTAGAAAGATCATAGACTGATGCGGCCACGCCGTATTGATTTGCCATGGCTGCATTGATTGGCCATATGAAAATAGCCAGGGTCAGGGCAAGGGGCTTAAAAATTCTCATATGGAATCACCGAAAAATGGAATTAAAAAAGGCTCTATCGGTCAAACTGCGTTTGACCTCAAGAGCCAGTTTTTACTTAAATTTTGGAACCGAAACGCTTGAACAGTTTGAAAAGCACCAGAGCACCGAACAATGCAATTACAACCGGCCAAACCAAATCAGCCATGGCAAGCCCATCGGCCTGGACAGTTGCCAATTCCGTGCTAATAGCAGCCGGTAGGGCAGCATTGGCAGAGCCAGCAGCGAGAGCGGTAACAACAACAACTGATGCAGTTACAGCACGGGACATCATGTATTTAATGCGAGTAATCATAACACCACCTATATTTTTTCAGACAGTTTTTTAAAAAAAGTTATCAGGAACGAAGTCCCGTAACCCATTGCGAACGCGGCCAAACTGTATCCGGTATAAACACCGTCAACAAAGAGATCCGCTATTTCCCCCGCGAGTGATTCCATTACTACCCAAATCCTCCCGCGATGAAACCCAAACAAAAACAGAGTATGACAA
>NZ_BAABCW010000054.1:0-1680 GCF_039539305.1 Aquimarina addita
GGAAGGTCCTTAATGATGCAGGGGTTGATGATGTACTAAGAAGAAATCTTGATGAACTAGAGCTGGTTGGTAAAAATATTGATGAGATCAAAAAAGCTGGAGGATATAAGGCTTGGAAAATCAGTAATTCGGGGGTTAAACTGATCGATGATCTAGTAAACTCTGTGGATGATGCCTATAAAGCTGGGCTTAGAGCAGATTTAGAAGCTTCTACAGAATTAGTCGAAGCTATTGGAAAAAATCCCGAATTAATAAAATCTTGGAAAACTCTAAAAAAAGCAAATGTAGACGATGCTATCAGAACCAATATAGATGAATTAACAGATGTATCTAGGCATTTAGATGACATTGATAATTTTGGAGGATATAATACTTGGAGGTTAAGAACTGGCAGAGCGAAACATCCTAATTGGACACAAGTTGATGATATTACAAACAAAGTAATTGCTCGTGAACCTCATGTACTAAAAGTAGAAACCAAAGCAGATGGATCTTTTTATCCAAAGTCGAAAACTATTGATAGCAGGACATTTAATATGGAAGGGTTTAAAGGATGTCATTCTGAGAATGCTTTAAAAGAGTATATACAAGCTAATGGTGGTACGTATACTGTAAAAAATAAATCTATAGGTCAAGGAGGAGTTTATGAAGGGCAGCCAGTTATTTCAATTAACAACAAAGAATACGTAAAGATCAATGGACGTTTTGTTGAGTATGAAACAGGTAAACTAGGAGGTACAGCCTCTTTCTTCCCAGAGGGATGGAGTAATACTAAAATCAAACAAGAAGTAGAACATGCCATTAAGAATAATCATGGTAAAGTCAATGTAAACAACCCAAATGATCAATTGCATTTTGGGTATTCTACAGACGGAAAAGTAGAAATACAATTTTACTTTGATTCTGTAAGAGATTACGTCGGATCTTATTTTCCTAAAAAAAGATAACAATATGTTTGAAATTAAACCTTATATAAACGCAAACAATGCTGATTTTAACCTAATGTTTTCTGAGATATATCAAATGACATCATCAGAAATTCAAGATGGTATCGATAGTTGTACGTTAGCTATTGATGGTAAATATGAAAAAATGAGTTGGGGATTGGAAGTTTTTGAATTATTAATTCGAAAAGAAATTTCTATATTAGAATATCACGGAGATTTTGTAGCAGAAATCCCTACAAAAGATATCCTTAAAATGTTGACAGATTATAAGAATGCTTTAAAATATTTTGAAGCTAATGGCTCTATGCTACCATCTTAATTTTAGTCTCTGGTGAGTTATACTTTTAACTAAGCACATTTTGATACCTATAAGGCACAAATGTATACTATAAATAACGAAGTAGTTTTGTCGAAAAAACTTAAATGTTCCTAAATCAGTTATCAGTAAGGTCAAAGATCATTATTTTGTAAAACAACATTTAATGAATACAGATGAGGGATTAAAAGTTGGACGCTTCGAAAGAATTATAGAAGATATTGATGAGTGGAAAGATGCTATTAAGGGGTTTGATGATGTTGGGGCTAATGATGGATTTAAGAGGTTAGTAGCTCATGAATATATTGAACTAAAGTTAATGGAAAAAGGAGTTCCTTACAGAAGTATTGATGAATTGTACTCTTTGAAACCTTATAATGTAGGAGCTCACGATGCTGTTCCTTTGATTCATAGGAA
>NZ_BAABCW010000055.1:0-1670 GCF_039539305.1 Aquimarina addita
AACTTCGCTTGTGTACGTCGATGCCAATAAATAACTTTGAGTCGGTAGTATCCTTTGTTTTCATAATAAAGAAATTAGATTGTTTTTATTATATAACTTAGGGTACGGCTTTTACATTGTTGCTATAATGCATATGCGCCCTTTGGGAAGCAAACGCACCGTACAAGAGATGTTACTATTAATTAAATGAAAATAAAAACAAAATTATGTTAAGAGGAATGATTAGAATATTCATTAGCTTAATCGTAGGCTTTTTCGCATTTAAAGGACTTTATGAAATAGTGTTTGAGGATAAAGATAAAATGTTAAAATTTGAAAAATTATTTAATGAAGGAAAAAAAACTACAGCATATCTTAATTCCGAATATAAAACAGTTACCTATAACAATAGGGATTTAAATATAAACAATATTGACTACACATATTCTGTTGAAGGTACGGAGTATTCAGGGACATATTTCTTTGATCAAGTTAATACTTCCGAATCAAATACTTTGACGGTATATTATTTACCTGAAGAGCCGGCTTTCAATGCTATCAATGTTCAGAAAAAACTTAATAATGCAAAGAAAAATTATGAAGAAAAAACAGGGTTATGGTTAAGTATTGGAACTTTAGTTGTTTCTATTTTATTATTGTTTTCTGGTATTAGAAAGTTAAAAAACTAATAATAACAACACCTATACGATAATGCGGGTTTTGGGAATAATCGAAAGGCTGTTGTCTATTTGGTTTGTCGCCAAAGATTTAAATTTAGTATTTTAGAAAATATAAAAACAAAACATAAACTTTGGCTAAGTGCTAGCTCGAAAACCTATGACTTTTTGCTCTCGCACTACGCATAGCTAAACGTTAGCATTAATAAAAACAAAAAATATATCCTTTGATTGGACACATCATCCGTTATATGATAAGCTATCTGAAAAAGCATCTTTACTTTTACCTAAATTAGGTTTTGAAAAGATTAAATCCGAAAGCGGACAAACTCTATTTGTATCTAAAGAAAAAATTTTAATTAACGTGAGTTCGATCTAAGCAATAACTTTATTAGGCAACATATTAGGTATTTTAATAGATGGTTTTTTAGGTAGAAATGAATATGCAATTAATCCAGATATCATATTTGTTATAAAATTTTCAAAAGATCGATGTCTAGAATGTTCAATTTGACAAGTGTTTTTGAGCACATCATTTACGGTTTCTATAATAGCTCTTTTTCTAAGAATTACCTTGTCCATAAAGTCCATAGCTTTCTTCTTCATGTTTTTTCGAACCTTTGTGATAAGGTGAATTCCATCTATAAACAATCTGTCGAATAGGTCTTTTACAATGTAGCCTTTGTCCCCGAAAATTTTCCCAAATATCTTATCGTGAAACTTCTTTTGTTTAAGAGGAAACCTATCATCAACATTGGCTGGAGTAAACATGAAATCAACTATTTCACCTTTATCATTGCAAACTAAATGTAGTTTAAATCCAAAATACCATCCCATTGTACCGTAACTTTTTTTGGCAATATCTTTAAAGACCTAATGCCGTTTTTTATGATACTCCCAATGCTTAGGACAGGATAAAGATATTTTTAATTTCTAAGAAGCCATTTGTTTTTGATAAAATATTTGATTTGGAGGTACTTTTCCGATTTCAGTATGTCTTCTTTTGGTGTTGTA
>NZ_BAABCW010000056.1:0-1642 GCF_039539305.1 Aquimarina addita
TACCTCGACCAAAAAAGAAAACTAGGTCTGGTCAAAAGAATTAGAAAACAAATTGATAAATTTGGATTATCTAATGATGATTTGCAAATAACTGTAAATCAGTGATGTATTTTTACGTTAGTCAGAAGCTGAAGAAACAAGCAGACTAATGAAATTTTATATAGTTTTTACCTTTTTTTTGCTCTCTAATACTATAATGGGACAGAATTTCCATACCGAATTTGAGTATGATAATAAAATTAACAAAAGCATTACAATTCAGAATAGTTATCCCAAAGGCGGACAACGATTTACAACAACAAACGGAAAAGAATACGTTTACGTAACATTTTGGACTTGTATTACTAATAAAGCATCTTTTGATTCGGAATTAGAAATTAATTTTTCAACTAATTTATTTACAATCCCTTCAGAACCTAACATAAACTTCAAATTGTTCTTACCAAATGAAGAAATGACACTTGAGAAAGAGAAATTACCGAATTACGGATTGGATATAATAAGTTTCCTCGACGAAAATATAAGTAAACCCTCTAAATTGAAAACAGTAATTGAACCAAATAGCTCTTATCTTTTCTATTCGGTTGTAATCTCGGACAAAGGTGTAAATGGAACAATAAGAGCAGGTTTTGAATTACAGAAAGATGAACTTATTTATAAACTTAATAACTATGAAATCAACTGTGGGAAAATTGCAATTAAAAATTAAAATTGTTTTGTGTGGAAACCTATATCGGAAGAGCCTTCGCACAACATTATAAAAAACATAGGGCGGTTTAGGCTTAATTTAAAGGCTTGGGTTTATTTATGAGGTCACCAAATTTCCAGTTTGGCATTTAGAGAAAAATAAACGCAAAATATGTAAATTTGGCTTAGTGAGAATTCGAAAGACAGTGCTTATCCTCTGCCCTACGTTCCTTACACCAAATGTTGTAATTAATTTCCAAAAACATTAAAAAACATTATGAGCCATAGATTTATTAGTTTGATAGCTTTACTTATTTGTATATTCTCAAGTTGTGATACTCTAAGGAAGCCCTTGCTAATAAACTCTAAAAATGGAGGTGTTTTTTTGGATAATAAAACCGAAATAAAGCCAGGGATGAATAAAAAAGAAGTTTTAAAAAAACATCCTGAATGGATAACAGACTCATTAAATATATCAAATGGTTATAGTTGGATTTACTACAAAAATTTTAAAAGTGAAAAAACGACTTTTGATTTAAGACTATGTTTTTTTGAAAATAAATTTTGTGGTATTAATTTATTCATTGATGATTTCGAAAAAGAGGCAAAAACTATAAAACCTGATTGGAATAAAGACCATCCAAAATCCCAATTTAATTTACTAAAATATTGGTTAACAAATCAGGTTGGTACAGAGCGGGAATTTAATTGGGGTGTTATTTACGAAGATTTTCAAGGTGTTTATTCCAAGATAAAAGAATTTGTTCCAAAAGGACATTTTGCAAATAGATATCCGCATAAATTAAAATATAACTAATTACAACAATAGCTCCTATGTAAAGCCCTTTCCCAAGTCCTAGGTTAAATTTACGATATTTTTTTATTTTATTTATTTCATTATGATGATGATTTTATAGTGTTGGAATGTTGGCAACGCCATTAAGCGTTGTCAATA
>NZ_BAABCW010000057.1:0-1589 GCF_039539305.1 Aquimarina addita
GTGCTTACTAAAAGCAGCAACATTTTAAAAAACGGTCTCACAAAGAGCTAAAGTTAATACCCCAGTAAATTACGAATTTTACGTTAGCCAACGTACTGAAGTTTCTGGGGTCTATGGGGGATTACTGTTAACGTTCTGAACCATAATTTTTTATGAACAGAGGCATTTTTTAAGTTGCTTCTTTTTAAAATCTTGTTTAATTCTTCAACTGTAAACGCTCTTTTTATAGCAAGTAATCCATCTCTCTTTGCTATTAAAGAGATAGGAAGTATAGGGCTGGAGAATTTGAATAAATAATATGCAATTTTACTTCGATATAATTCACTAAAAATAATATGATTGATTTTTTTAGTGCTTACTCTTTCTAGAAAGCGGATAAGATCATCGTTTGTAAAGTGATAGATGAAGTGACTACTAATCAAAATATCTGCATCCGGAATTGAAAAGGTCGGTGCTAAGATATCTGCGACTATAAAATTAGAGTTTTTAGGTACGTTAGTATTGGCTTTTGCAAAAGCAATACTTTCTGGATTTCCGTCTATTCCAGTAAACAAGGCTTTAATACCTCTTTTGTGAAGTGTTTTATAGATATGAGCTATACTGTCTCCGCCACCACAACCTAAATCCACAATATGAAAGGGTTTTTTATTCCTATTAGAAAGACAATAGTTCAGTACACTTTTACTTAGGGTTTTATGATTTCCAAAAATAGTATTAATCAACTTTAAACTTCCCAAAGTTTGATGCAATTTTTTACCCGATAACGATAGGTCATCCAATTGTTCTTTTTGATATACTCTATTTTTGAAATTCAAGAAAATGTAAGATTATTTAATTATTATAGTCTGCATATTAGTAATAACTTTACAATAAAAACAATCATGGATACAAATTTTATCAATACCCTTATAAAGAAAAGGAGATCTGTATTTCCTGCACAGTATAATGATGTTCCGGTGGCTCGTGAGTTAATCAATCAACTATTAGAAAATGCAAATTGGGCACCTACGCATAGACTTACAGAACCTTGGAGGTTTAAAGTAATTCAAGGAGACACAAAGGATAGATTAGGCACATTTTTAGCCGATACGTATACAGATATAACCACGGATGATTCGTTTTCTCCATTCAAACATAAAAAAATAAAAAATAATTGTGATGCTGCTAGTGCAGTTATAGCGATCTGTATGCAACGAGACTTAAAGAATCGGTTGCCAGAATGGGAAGAAATTGCTGCAGTTTCGATGGCAGTTCAGAATATGTGGCTTAGTTGTACTGCGATGGATATAGGGTGTTACTGGAGTAGCCCTGTATTGATTAAATATATGGATGACTTTCTAGAGTTAGAAGAAGGTGAACGTTGTTTAGGTTTTTTCTATTTGGGAAACTATAATACTACAGAGGAGCTTTCTTCAAAAAGAAATCCTATTGAGAATAAAGTAGTATGGCTGGAGTAAAAATTAAAAAAAGAGGCTGTCTAAAAAGGCAGTCTTTTTTTTGTATAAAATTTCGGTTATTTGTAAATTTAGATTATGAGTCGCAAAGTAATCTTCAAGACTTACGATCAAGATCAGTTAAGTCTTTTACCA
>NZ_BAABCW010000058.1:0-1572 GCF_039539305.1 Aquimarina addita
TTCCTATGAATCAAAGGAACAGCATCGTGAGCTCCTACATTATAAGGTTTCAAAGAGTACAATTCATCAATACTTCTGTAAGGAACTCCTTTTTCCATTAACTTTAGTTCAATATATTCATGAGCTAATAACCTCTTAAATCCATCATTAGCCCCAACATTATCAAACCCCTTAATAGCATCTTTCCACTCATCAATATCTTCCATAATTCTTTCGAAGCGTCCAACTTTTAATCCCTCATCTGTATTGATTAAATGTTGTTTTACAAAATAATGATCCTTGACTTTACTGATAACTGATTCAGGAACATTTAAGTTTTTTCGACAAAACTACTTTGTTACATATAGTACACATTTGTGCCTTATAGGTATCAAAGTATGCTTAGTTAAAACTAGGGAGGTATATTATTAATGGACAAGCATTATAAAATTAATTTACTATTTATCTTAAATAAGTCTTGTTTATTAACACAATAACGTGTTTTGTATAAATTTGATTTGAAGATACCCAATAATCCTCCATACTACGTAAAATTTTCGCACATTCACTATCTGAATAACCTTTTATCTCAAGATCTCTTTCTCGCAATGATTTAAATAAATCAAATTTCCCTCTACTTCTTTGTTTATTATAGTACGAATAACTATTCCAAAAATTTTCAATACAAGAAGCATATTTAATTAAATATTTATTTTTCACCTCCAATTCACTGAATTTATCTTTATTAATCAAAAAAATATTTTCTATTTCATTAATGTATTCGATAGTAAGTGTATTATTTAAAGACTTTTTTCTTAATTCACATATCCCTACGTAAGCTTCTTTTAATTCATCTTCTATTACTTCTTTTAAGTTACTATTAGGGTCGTTTTCTAATTGATTGAATATATCTTGCATAACTCTATTTTATAAACTCAACAAGTATTAATATATCATCATCAGTTGTGACAGTTGCTTTTGTAAATCCAGCTTTATTAGCCTGTTTACCTGTCCAAGTTTCAAATGCAGCTTCTGTTTCTGTTTTGTTTGCCTTTCTAGCTTCTTTATATGCTTTAAAATTATCAGATATTCCATCTGTATATTTAGGATCAGCACCTTCCCATCTTCCTCTTATTCCTTTATAAGGAAGATTTTTAGCATCGTAATATTTTATAGCATCATCAAATACAACAGAACTAATTCCTTGTCCCTTTAATTCTGAAGGAACATTAAAATCAAACTCAATAAAATCATCATAGATTTCGGCTTCTAGCTTATTTAATGTTTTAACATTACCACTTGAAGTTTTATATTTGAATGAATATGAAACTTTACCGTTTTTACTCTGCTTAAATAACGTTCCTAAAACATCTCCGCTTTCAGAAACAAACTCAGCTATTCTACCTGTAGAAGTAACTTTATAGTTATCAACATATTTAATAGTGTTTCTTAATCCACCCCCTGCGTTACTGATTTTCCAAGCCTTATATCCTCCAGCTTTTTTGATCTCATCAATATTTTTACCAACCAGCTCTAGTTCATCAAGATTTCTTCTTAGTACATCATCAACCCCTGCATCATTAAGGACCTTCC
>NZ_BAABCW010000059.1:0-1484 GCF_039539305.1 Aquimarina addita
AAATGTATTTTTAGGTTTCTTTGATGAAAAACATCTTAGAAATAAACAACAATCAACAAGATTAGAAATTAATTTAGTGTAAACCTTAATCTTTAACTTGTGTAAACTATCTCCCTTTACGAACATTGAAGATTACAAAATTATGGAGTTTATAATTATTTAATGTAGTAAAACAAAGTTAAAGAAAACTAATACTCATGAGTATAGAAATATTAAGAGATAATACAATTATAAATGGGATTTTTTCTCCCATAAATTTTACTGAATTCCCTACTTCTTTCACTAACTCTCTTCGATTAATTTTAAAAGGTGAGATTAATCAATCTGACGCTATTAAATTATCTGAATATTCTAAAAACTTTAATAAAACAATAATTGTTGAAAGTAATTTATCATCTTATCACTTTAAATATTATAGTTTTTTTTCTCATCTCTATGGATTTCAATGTTATGGCATTGACAATGAAGGAATAGAAAAGATTCAAGAAATTCCTGAAAAAATTGAACATCTTGAAATGGGATTTTTAGATAAAAAGAATTATTCAATTGATTTTCTACAAAAATTTAAAAGCTTAAATTTTTTATCTATTAGTGGAAAAGTAAGTGGGTTTCAATGTTTGTTAAAATTACCCAAATTAAGTACCCTTAATCTATATTATGTAAAATTGCCAAACACAGAATATTTTTCTAAACTTCCTAGATTGAAAAGTTTTCAATTCACGCATGGTTCAATAGAAGATATAAATTCATTATCAGAACTAACTTCTATAGAATCAATATCTTTCTGGAAAGTTAGAGGATTAAATGACCTTAGTTGGTTAGTTAAGCTAGTAAATTTGAAAAAAATTTCTATTGGTGCACAAACAAATATAGAGTATCTTCCATCATTTCATTTTTTTAACAAACTGGAATCTATTCATTTTGAACAAATGAAAAACTTACTAGATATTTCACCAATTTCAGAGTCAAATAGTATAAAAAGCGTTTATTTGACAGGAATGGATCAAGTACCAATTGAATCATATGAATCCTTTAAAAATCATTCTAGTTTAGAATATTTGAAATGTGGTTATAAATCAAAAAAGAAACGTGATTTGATAAAAAAAATGTTAGATCTTCCTGAAATTAACACCAAATAAATTAACATAGAACATAAAAAACGTGGTACAACACGGTGTATAAAACATAGCTATTAAGTACTTAACCAAAAGCTTTGTGTATATTTATGAAGTCCGACAAATTTTTAATTTGGCTTTTAAAAGAGAAAAATTAAAAACAAAATATAAAAATTCGGCTCTGTGTTAACCCGAAAAACTTGTGCCTTTTGCACGCTACATTTCATACACAAGTCCGTTGCCAGTAATCCCCCATAGACCCCAGAAACTTCAGTACGTTGGCTAACGTAAAATTCGTAATTTACTGGGGTATTAACTTTAGCTCTTTGTGAGACCGTTTTTTAAAATGTTGCTGCTTTTAGTAAGCAC
>NZ_BAABCW010000060.1:0-1479 GCF_039539305.1 Aquimarina addita
CCGTTTTTTAAAATGTTGCTGCTTTTAGTAAGCACGAGCGCAATCCTGGTTGAAATGTTTGCCATCAGTACATTGGCGATGCACTTGGTGTAATCCCGTTCAGAATAATTTCTTTGCCTAAAGCACATTTCCTTAGAGCTTTTAAATTCTATAGATATGGAAGAACAAATTAGTTTAGATGTAGTCAACAAAAATGCAGCTGGTATCGACATTGGTAGCAGAAGTCATTGGGTAGCTGTTGGACAAAGTGATGATTTGATTAAAGAGTTTGGAGTTTATAATGAAAACCTTCATGAATTAGCAGATTGGCTTAGCGAGCATAAGATTATTTCTGTAGCTATGGAAAGTACCGGAAATTATTGGCAAAACCTTCATGCTGTACTTATAGCTAAAGGTTTTGAAGTTACGCTTTGTAATGGAAAGTTTACCAAGAATATTAAAGGCAAGAAAACAGATGTAAAAGACTGCCAATGGATACAAAAACTACATAGTCTAGGATTACTATCAGGAAGCTTCTTGCCAGATGAAGATACCGAAGTTTTAAGAACCTTTACACGGCACAGACACAATCTTATTAAGCAAGCTGCCTCTGCTACTAAAAAAATGCAAAAGTACCTTAGACTGATGAATGTTCGCCTTGATGTAGTGGTCAAAGACGTGGTGGGTCTGACAGGACTTAAAATTATTAGAGCTATTGCTCTAGGAGAAAATGACCCAAAAAAATTAGCCAGTCTCAGGCATTATAATTGCAAGAAAAGCGAGGAGGAAATAGCTAAAGCACTACATAGTAATGGACGTAAAGACTTCCTCTATGCGCTTAAAGACGAGTTGGACACCTACGAGTTCATTCAAGGAAAAATAAGAGAATGCGACAATCAAATTGCTGAAAAATTAGATGACATAATAGGTAAAGACCCTGAAAAACAGGAACACCATATTGATAAAAAACCATATAAACGCATCAATAAAAATACACCCAAAAACATCGATATCAATTTAAAATCTTACCAAATGTTTAAAGGAACAGACTTACTTGCCATTGAAGGAATGAGCTATAATACTGTCCTTAGTATTATGAGTGAGGTAGGCTATGATGGTATCCAAAAATTTAAGACTGCAAAACATTTTACCTCATGGCTAAGACTTGCTCCCAACAACAAAGTAAGCGGTGGAAAAGTACTATCCAGCAAAATTGGAAAAGGAAGTAGCAGACTTAAAATAGCCCTGAGAAATGCCGCAAATGCCATCGGAAACTTAAAGGACAGTACTCCTTTAAGAGATTTTTTTCATAGAATAAATTTTAGAAAAGGACGGGTATCTGCAATAACAGCTACAGCAAGAAAATTAGCCGTCATAATTTGGAATATGGTCACTAAAGGAATCCCATATCAAAATCCAGAAGACTATCTCTACCTCGACCAAAAAAGAAAACTAGGTCTGGTCAAAAGAATTAGAAAACAAATTGATAAATTTGGATTA
>NZ_BAABCW010000061.1:0-1387 GCF_039539305.1 Aquimarina addita
TGGCTTTTGATTATCCTTTCTAAACTTACCATCTACCGAATGACCATAAATAGCACGGATATATTCTCCTTCTAATTCATGCCGTTTTTTCTCGGATTGATTGACCATATGTTGTAAGTCTTCTACTTTAAGGCTTTGCCATTCTGGATTCTTTTCTCCAAGAGACTTCAACAATAGATTGGTTTCTACCCAACCTTCATCATCTAAATTAAGATCATATTTCTCTGGGGCATGCCGTAAGGCATGGGATACTGTTTTACTTAATTCTACTAGATTCATTCTTCTATCTTTTGTAGGTCTTCACTATAATACATTCGACTTTTCTTCTTCCCATTTACTTCTAGGTAATAGTAATATCTCCGGTCTTTATTATGCCAATGTATACCTATAACCTTTCCATACTCAAGATTACCTTTAGATGAAAGATATTTGACTTTTTCAAGAGGTTTAAATTCAGGTAGTTTCTGTTCAGAAACGTAAAAGACTTCTTTCAATACACGGACGTTTAGATTTCCAAATTCAAGTATGACATAATTACCTTCGATGCTAATGCATTTATGCAGGCTCCTTATATAAGAGTATTGACCAAAGTAAGTCAGATCATAAGGATGAATATACTCCTCTTGATTTTTACTATTTACATAATAACTATGAATACTGCCCCATTTACCAATTAGATCACTCATATTTAAAAACCATTTACGACAAAGCTTGTGTCAAATGAATTTGTTGGCATTTTTTGTCTGAAAATTTGTTCAGCTTCTTGCAGCACGCTATTAGACGGCTTAAAATGTCCTGAATTATTGTTTATCTCTAAAACACGACCATCTTTAAACCGTATCATCCCAGCACTCTTAACATTCGGATTTGTTCCCCCAATTAAAGTTGGATGAGGAAAACTATTTTCAATTCCACCACGCCCACCAATAATAATATTGTCACTTTCATCAATGACATACATTAATCCTTCTCCATTGACGTTATCAGTATTAAGGAGATTACCATTTGCATCTCTTATTTTACCAGACTGTGGGTTAATATCCATATTAGCTAAATCTTTACGGGTAGTATTTTGAACGTATCTTGTCGTGCCTGGTTCAAAGATAGAATTACCAGATTCTCTGGCTCTATCCAACGAATACATGTCCAATTCAACAGCTTTGAGATTATCTGCCTTCTTCGAAATAATAGATGAGCCTTCTTCGAAGAATTCAAGTATTATTGGATTGTCATTTACCTGATCAAAAAAGTCCGGATTCTTATCTTTAACTTTACCAAGCTTACTGTATAAATCATCACTCCAATTCTGGGTTTTGCTAAGTACATCTGGATGTCTTTTTATCGCATCTGGGATAGCATCCCCGAGATAAAACATTTTTCTCCATGC
>NZ_BAABCW010000062.1:0-1358 GCF_039539305.1 Aquimarina addita
AATCAAAAAAGCGAGCTTCGATTATTAAAGAAGCGCTGCGTAAAGATAAGTTGGGAATCTCCTTAGCAGCAGATAGAAAGAGTATAGATCTGGTTAAATCTAACAATTATTTTGAAAGGTATAAAGCAGCCATCAATGGATATTGGGACTCAGACCTGAGCAGGTTTGACTACGACTATCAGTACAGTGTCTCTAATATTGAAAATTGGTATCAATTAGACCTTGCAAATAAAGAAACAGGTACTTTTGACCCCACAGCCATTAGTACTAAGCATATCTACGATTATACAGGCTTGTTTTTTACGATGAAAAGTGATGTAGATCTCTATCTTACCAATTTCACCAATGTAGAAGGCGGTACCAAAATAGTGCTCACCGATGACTTTACAGATGCTACCAGAGTAGCAGAAATAGAAGCAACACTTACCAATACTAAGGATGCAGGAACCATCATCTGGATTCATGTGAGTAAGGACAATAAAGTAGTACAACAAAATCTATATACAAAAGGATTTAAACTAACCCTGGAACCCACGCTATCCAAACGATTAGAAGATTTTGGGAATACGGTCTTTCAGGGAGACATGTCTGCGGGTAAAGCATTAGCTACGTTAGCAGAGATGGATGCTATACTTACACAATTTGGGAGTGTCGTATTTGGAGGGATTACCGATGGGTTAAACGCTGTACAATTACCCAAAGAGTTTTGGGACAGTGCTGCTCCGGGTTATTATTTTAAAGACGTGAATACTTGGGTACAAGGAATACCCGTGTTAGAAGAGATTGTAAAATCTTTGCAAAATGATATTGCCTTTATCTCAGGGGTTTACAATGGACTAATTAGTACCGCTGCATTTGTTACGGGTACGGTTAAAAATGTATTAGATTTCAAAGCTTTTGCTAAAAAAATATTGTCTGATTCGGAGTATCGAGGGAAGGTCTATACAGAAGCAATTAAAATAGCAGAACTTATCACCGATGAGGATAAAAGAGAGGCAGTATTGATATTGGCAAAGGTATTAGTGGTAGGTGAAGTAGAAAAAGGCTGGGAGTATCAGAAGAATAAAATTACCGATTATAACCTTACAGGCGTCGATTATTTTGCGGGTAACATCGCTTTTGAGATCGTTGTAGGAGTCTTATCTGGTGGAGCTACGGCAGAGGCAGGAGTCGCCAAAGAATTTTACGCCATTTTAAAATGGGCTACCGATCCCTTAGAATTTGTGATCAGACGAGGAAAAAAGTTTGCTGCACCTGTAGCAAAACTAATGGCTAAAGGCCTTAAAGTCGCTACAGATGGAGCTGTTAGTATAGGTAATAAAATCTTATTTAAGATTGATATCGAAGCCAATAAAATT
>NZ_BAABCW010000063.1:0-1347 GCF_039539305.1 Aquimarina addita
TGGCTTTTGATTATCCTTTCTAAACTTACCATCTACCGAATGACCATAAATAGCACGGATATATTCTCCTTCTAATTCATGCCGTTTTTTCTCGGATTGATTGACCATATGTTGTAAGTCTTCTACTCTAAGGCTTTGCCATTCTGGATTCTTTTCTCCAAGAGACTTCAACAATAGATTGGTTTCTACCCAACCTTCATCATCTAAATTAAGATCATATTTCTCTGGGGCATGCCGTAAGGCATGGGATACCGTTTTACTTAATTCTACTAGATTCATTCTTCTATCTTTTGTAGGTCTTCTTCGAAGTAACGTCTAGTTTTCATGACTCCATTTACCTCTAAAAAGTAGAAGTACTCATTTTTATTTATATGGAAATGAATCTCCACTATCACACCGTAACCTAGTTTCCCTTTACTCGATAAGTATTTAACTTTTTCATATGGCTTGAACTTTAATTCAGAAGAAACAGTATAAAAAGCATTTAAAGGAACTTCGATTTCATCTCCATCAACATCAATCATTAACTTATCCCCTAAAGAACGTATACATTGGTGTGGTTTTTCCAAAGTTTCCAGAGGGAGGGTACGATCTACTTTCGTTCTGTTTATCCAACCTATTTTCCCTACAAAATACTCCATTTTAAAAACTCGTTACTTTAAACCCAGAGTCAAAAGAGTTTGTAGGCATCTTTTGCCTAAATATCTGTTCTGCCTGTTGCAAAACACTGTTTGAAGGCTTAAAATGACCCGAGTTATTATTTATTTCTAAAACACGACCATCTTTAAATCTGATCATTCCTGCACTTTTAACATTTGGATTGACACCTCCTATTAAAGTTGGATGTGGGTAGCTATTTGTTCCCCCACGACCACCTATTATAATATTATCAGACTCATCAATCACATACATTAATCCTTCGCCATTCACATTATCAGTATTAAGTACATTACCATTTGCATCCCTAATTTTCCCCGATTGAGCATTGATATTCATATCAGCTAGATTTTTTCTCGTTGTATTCTGAACATATCCTAGTGTAGCGTCATCAATTATTGGGGTTACATCTGGAGATAATTTCCTAGACCTATCAAGAGCATACATATCAAGATCAACTGCTTTTAGATTACCTGATTTATTACTTATGATTGACGATCCTTCTTCAAAAAATTCTAGTATTTGGGGATTGTCGTTTACCCTATCAAAGAAAGTCGGGTTTCTATCTTTAACTTTACCAAGCTTACTGTATAAATCATCACTCCAATTCTGGGTTTTGCTAAGTACATCTGGATGTCTTTTTATCGCATCTGGGATAGCATCCCCGAGATCAAACATTTTTCTCCACGC
>NZ_BAABCW010000064.1:0-1340 GCF_039539305.1 Aquimarina addita
GGTAGTATCTCACCAAGTGTGTAAAGTTTAAAATACGGAGGTCGCGACCTCCGTATTTTATTTTTTATTAACTTTAAATTTTATGCACTTATGAAGAAAGAAGATTTCATTACCGAGGATTTTTTGAAACAGTTCAAAACAGGAGAAGAACTTAGCAGTTTTCTCAAATCCATCCAAAAGCGAGGAGTTGAAAAGATTTTAGAAGGAGAATTAGATGCTCATTTAGATTATGAAAAACACCAGAAATCAGAGAACCCTAACTCTCGTAATGGCTACTCTAGTAAAACGATTAAAACCTCTCTAGGAGAAAGTAAAATTAAAGTTCCTAGAGATCGTAAGGCATCATTTAATCCTCTGATGGTCCCCAAGCGAGAAAATATAGTAGATGGTATTGAAAATGTCATTATTAGTCTCTATGCAAAGGGAATGAGTAATTCCGATATTGAAGAACAAATTCGAGAGGTATACGATTTTGATGTTTCTACATCAACGATATCCAGAATTACGGATCGCATTAGTGATGACATTGTTGCTTGGCAGAATAGGCCCTTAGAGCCTGTTTATTTAATTACTTGGATGGACGGTATTGTCTTTAAGGTAAGGGAGAACTCAAAGGTGATCAATAAGACTATGTATATAGCTGTTGGATTACGTAGAGATGGTAAAAAAGAAGTACTAGGTTTATGGTTAGGTAAAAATGAATCGGCTGCTTTTTGGATGAGTGTACTCACCGATATGAAGGCTCGAGGTGTTGAAGATCTATTAATCACAGCTACTGATAATCTCAATGGATTTACTCAAACTATTAGAAATGTATTCCCAGAATCAACTACTCAAATTTGCGTGGTGCACCAGATTAGAAATGCTAGCAGATACGTAGTATGGAAAGATAAAAAAGAGTTCTCAAAAGATATGAAGGAAATTTATAATGCTCCTACCAAAAGTGCGGCTGAAGCAGCTCTTAATGATTTTGCTCAAAAATGGGAATCTAAATATTCGTATGCTATTAAAAGTTGGCGTGATAACTGGGATGAACTTACTGTTTTTTATGACTTCCCTGTAGAAATTAGAAAAATTATTTATACTACTAATCTCATTGAAAATCTCAATGGTAAAATCAGAAAGTACACCAAAAATAAACTCTCATTCCCAACCGATAATGCAGTAATGAAATCTACTTTTTTAGCGCTTAGAGAAGCTACTAAAAAATGGACAATGCCTATTCGGAATTGGGGAATAATTTTAAATCAATTTTTAACTATATTTGATGAAAGGGTTCAACTTTAAATAAAAGTCAAACCCTCTTTATTTTAAACTTACACACTTAATGGGATAGTGTC
>NZ_BAABCW010000065.1:0-1276 GCF_039539305.1 Aquimarina addita
CTCGACCAAAAAAGAAAACTAGGTCTGGTCAAAAGAATTAGAAAACAAATTGATAAATTTGGATTATCTAATGATGATTTGCAAATAACTGTAAATCAGTGATGTATTTTTACGTTAGTCAGAATTTAAAAAACATTGAGAAAACTATTAATATTCGGAATGATTCTAAACTTTTTGTCTTGTAATTTATCGGACAAAAAAACTGAACCTCAAAAAGGAAAGGAAATGTTTGGACTGTTTAAGAAAAAAACTGAAAAGAAAACCGAAGTGCTTTCTCACGCTGATTATAATTTGATTTTTGACAATAAAGAAGTTGAAGAAACACCTATTGAATTACTTGAAATTGGAATGCTAAATGTTCCAAGTGGACAAATTGTGGTTTGCGACCCATTGGTTTATTCCGAAACTAAACCTTTGACTAGAACAGTTAAACCAGGTAAATATCCAATCAAAATTTACATTGCCAAAACTAAAGATTCGGGAGATAGATATGCTATTGCAAAACTTGAATTTAGCGAGAAGAAAGCAGAAAAATGGGTAATGGCATTACGAGAAGAAGATAACATATCTGAATTGACAGACGAAGCTGACTATTTCGGATTTCCTGTTGACGCAGGATTAGGTGGATTTTATGACTTTCAATCTGGAAAGGAATATGTGAAATTTGAATCTGATTTTATGAAAGCTAATCCAGACGGAAATATTTATGATGACCTTTTCGCATCTGAATTTAAGAAAAATGCTAAAGACCAAAATGACAAAACTGATTATGGAGATTGGATAAACTTTCAATTACCAAACTCGGAATTAAATATAACTATGTTTCATTCAGGTTACGGTGACGGAACGTATCCGTCATATTGGGGAATTGACAAAGACGGAGAAATTGTTTCTCTTGTAATTGATTTTCTAGTATTGCTAGTACCAGAATATGAATGAAAAACTACTGGCAACAACGTGTATAAAACATAGCTAATGAGTGTCTAATCGCAAGATTTGTGCTTATTTAAAAAGACCGCCAAATTTTTAAATTTGGCTTTTAAAATTGATAAGTTAAAAACAAAACATAAAAATTCGGCTCTGTGTTAATCCGAAAAGTAGTGCCTTTTTGCAAGCTACGTTTCATACACCAACCGTTGGCGGTAATCCGGTACGTTAAAGGCACATAGTTTACAAAGTTAAAGGGACATAGTTTACACTTTTTCAAGTTATAATTTGAGACAAAAATCAAATTATTATGCCTTGGAAAAACACAACAACTATGGAACAAAAAATT
>NZ_BAABCW010000066.1:0-1125 GCF_039539305.1 Aquimarina addita
TTTTTTGTTCCATAGTTGTTGTGTTTTTCCAAGGCATAATAATTTGATTTTTGTCTCAAATTATAACTTGAAAAAGTGTAAACTATGTCCCTTTAACTTTGTAAACTATGTGCCTTTAACGTACCCAATGTGGTACAACGTTCTGTGTATGGTGCGTATCCCTAAGGGTATGCACTATACACCGTGTTAAGTGCTTTTTTTCATTCTTTTTAGTAAATCGGTACACGCTTCTGATTCACTACTGAATTCTTTCAAATCATTTTTGTTTCCTCTTTCTGAGTAATACACTTCCCATTTATTTTCTTGATTCAACCGAATACAATATGCTTCATTTGGAAATTCTTGATCAAATGAGACGATATCAAGAGGATAGCTGTCACTAATAATTCGTATTACGTCATCTCTATTCATAAATTTCACATATTGATTCATAATATCTCAAATCGCCTATACCAATTGCAGCCCACTTCTCACCTTTAAATTCTCCAATTACATCATACTGCTCATCAAGTTCGTATAAGGTAATTATGTTCTCCTGAAAAATTGGATTACTGCCACCTTCTGATATTTTTTCATTCATTTTATCTCTTTCATTCAGAAAATCAAGTAATTCTTTTCCATCTATTTCCCAAGTATTAATACCTAGAATTCTGACGCCAATAGGAGGGTATGAACTAACCTCTATAAAGGATAAAGTGTTGTCTTGTTCATATGAAAATTGAAGGCTATTTTCAAAAAAGCATTCTGTTTCTTCATTTCGTTTAACAGGAGAACCTGCATTGTATTTGTCAACCATAATAGATCGAACTTTATCTCTGGTCATACCAAAATCTATATGCTCAATTCCTTTTTTTGGTATCAGCTCAATTATTTTCATTTTTCAAATTGCACTTAACGGTTAGTATAAGAATAGTAAGGGATTAAAATGTACTTACTATTAAATTTGGCGGACTTTGTAATATATACCAACTTTGGGTTTGGCACTTAACCCTTATTATTTTTAGCAACAATGTAAAAGCCGTACCCTAAGTTATATAATAAAAACAATCTAATTTCTTTATTATGAAAACAAAGGATACTACCGACTCAAAGTTATTTATTGGCATCGACGTACACAAGCGAAGT
>NZ_BAABCW010000067.1:0-1033 GCF_039539305.1 Aquimarina addita
GTCAATATTTCAATACTCAGCCCTATAAGTAACTCCGCATCCTATATGTGGTATCCGCTTGCGGATCCACCAGCATCTCTATGATTATGATTGGCTAACAGGGCAACTTGCTATAAAATGTGATAACTCATCGAATTTCACCCAAATTGTTTAGTTGTCCCATTCTGAGCCAAAAGTATTTTCGAGTTTTCAGGCTTATTATTTTCTTCTTTTTTAACTTATTACTCCTATTTGATATGGTGTTTCTGTTCGTATGACTGCATGAATTCTACTCAACAGTTTTCTAGCAACCTTTACTAAAATGCGTTTGACATCCTTACCTTGATGTGAACGATAATACGCTTGCATCACAGGATCGAATCGTAAAGCTTGCCAAGTAGCCTCTACCATATAGCTTCTCATAATTCGATTGGCTCTGGGTGTAAGCCCAGAAGTTGTTAAATTATCACCACTTTGATGTACTGAAGGAATCAAACCTACATAACTGGCTAATTGTTTAAAGTTCTTAAAACGTCTCAAATCTCCAAGTTCACAAATAATTCCACAAGCCACAATAGAACCTATTCCAGGTACAGAGCGTAGTAGATAATAATCTTTCTTATAATGCTTGCGACAATAGGCACGTAATTTAGTACTTACATCTCTTTTTTGTTTATCCCTAAATTCATAATCCTCTAAGCGAGTTTGTAAACAATAATCCATCGTTTTATAATCAAATGATAATTCTTTTAGCCAGCCTCTGAATTTATGAGACCAGTGTGGTTTATCCAGTTCTTTAGGGATCTCAATACCTAGATAAAGTAATTGCATTTTGACCTGAGTTTTGATCTTGCGTTGTTCTTTAGCTAAATCATTACGTCGACGAAATAGACAACGCAATTGTTCTCGTTCCACATCAGGAACATAAATTCCCTTAAGACGACCATCTTTTAGTTCTTTGCAAAGCAGTCTGGCGTCGATTTTATCTGTCTTTTGAAATTGTGCTTTGGCGGGACGATGTACATCTGCTGGATTAACAACTAATGAATGCCAT
>NZ_BAABCW010000068.1:0-899 GCF_039539305.1 Aquimarina addita
GTGTTTTATCAGTGTAGTAGTGTCGGTAGTGGTTTGTTCTAAGGTATAATTGGTGATGAATTGATTATTGGAAGAAGCTTGTACATTATAAGCGGCTTTAAGTTGACCGTTTCTCATGTGATCGTCTTTCATGCGCATGAATGTGGCATCAGGATCAGTTTTGCTGTAACTACCTCGTTTGCCTAAGATAGCTTCTTGTTTATTGTATTTATCTACAGAGGATGGCCAGTTTTTCTTGGCATAGTTGAGCTTTTGCTTCACCTTTTTACAGGTAGGCTTATCTTGTAATGCGGTATTGATTTGATCTATGGTTTGGGCTACTTTTTGTGGATCTATAGCTTCGAACTCTGGTGTATTAGGTACTTGCTCTTCATTGGCATACACTTTTTCTACATAAGCCCATAGCTCTTTTAACTGCTTGGTGATTTTGCCTCGATTGGTCTTTATACTCTTTGCCCAAACAAAGGTGTATTTATTGGCATTAGCTTCTATTTTCGTACCGTCAACATAAATTTCTTTTAAACTTAAATAGCCTTGTTCATTGAGTAAGATAACTACTTGATTAAAAATCGTTTTTAAATGGTTCTTTAAACGTTTTCCTCTAAAATCATTAATCGTATTGTGATCTGGCTTACTCTGACCACTAAGCCACATAAAGTGAATGTTCTCATTAAGCGCCTGCTCTATCTTGCGTGATGAATATAAATTACGCAAGTAGGCATAAATAAGAACTTTGAGTAACATTCGGGGATGGTAACTCGAAGTGCCTCCGCCTTTATAACCCTGCTCTAAAACTGATATATCTAAGGAATCTATAATGGTATTGACAATACGAACAGGATGATTCGCTGGAACTAAATCATCGTAACTAGGTGGTAAAAGACTTAACTGATCTTGAT
>NZ_BAABCW010000069.1:0-899 GCF_039539305.1 Aquimarina addita
AGTAGAAGACTTACAACATATGGTCAATCAATCCGAGAAAAAACGGCATGAATTAGAAGGAGAATATATCCGTGCTATTTATGGTCATTCGGTAGATGGTAAGTTTAGAAAGGATAATCAAAAGCCACCCGAAATACTTTATCACGGCACATCAAGAGAGACCGCTCCAATCATTTTAGAAGAGGGTATCAAATCTATGGACAGGCAATACGTACATTTATCACAGGTTGTCAAAGAAGCAATGAGAGTAGGAAAAAGAAAAGACAGTGAACCTGTTATTTTACAGGTAGATGCGGAAAAGGCTTTTCATGAAGGTGTTAAGTTTTATGAGGGCAACGACCGAATATGGTTGTCTGATTACATACCATCAAGCTTCTTGAGTATTTATAATTTATGAATTTTCTGAGGCACATATTTCTTATACTATCATTTCTTGGTTTTTATTCGAAAAATCTGAAAGCAGAAAGTATTGTTATAGGGAATGATAAAATAAAGTCATTTTCAAAACAAGATTTTAAAGAAGTTTCAGCAGAAAAAGAGTGGTTAGCTTTATGTTGTTTTCAAGAAGAATCTACCAACCAAGAACAACTCTCTTATTTACAATTTCCGTCAGAAAATTTAACTCAAAACTTTCTGGGAGAAGTATGTTTAAAAAGTGTTTCTAAAAATCTTATATCACATTTTCAATTTGGTGGAAATTTAGAAAATTATCTAGAAAATGGTGGATGGGTAGGTACTGTTTTTATTGAGAGTTCTAAGTTGGTTGACAGTTGGAAGGTCCTTAATGATGCAGGGGTTGATGATGTACTAAGAAGAAATCTTGATGAACTAGAGCTGGTTGGTAAAAATATTGATGAGATCAAAAAAGCTGGAGGATATAAGGCTTGGAAAATCAGTAA
>NZ_BAABCW010000070.1:0-889 GCF_039539305.1 Aquimarina addita
CATTTGTTTTCTATCGCAACACGGGAGTTAAACTAATATGGCTGCTGTATCATCTGCAATAGGTTCTTTTACGTCTTTTCTCGGCGGAATGTTTAATGGTTTGTCTGAGTTTCGGGCATTAATATTTAATAAGGGGATTGCTCATCGGGTCGCTAGCCTGACCATCCTTATTGCTGCTATTGCTGCCGCATATGGCACTATTAGGCTCGCCGGTGCCGCTCTAACCTGGGTTATGCCCTATCCAATTCAAGTCGCTGCATCCTGGGTTGTTCCTGAAAATTGGGCTTCGATTTTGTCTTTCTATGCTGTCTGTTATGGCGCCATCGCTCTTTATAAATGGCAGCGTAATTATATCGGTATGAGTAATTATTAGGGGGCCTTATGATTGATGGCGTTATAGCGGTAACGGGTCGCACCGGCCAGGGTAAGGGCCTCTGTTCTGTCGGCCTGGCGCGTGATTATCTCTCCGCTGGTCGACCTGTAGTAACCAACATGGATTTATTTCCCGAAAATTTTCGCGATAAGCGTAATAGTAAAATTCGTCTTTATCGCATTCCCGATATGTTAAGTATCGATATTTTGCGCGAGCTTGAGGCAGGCGGCATTGTCGGCCCTGGCAATCCCAGGCCGGAATATGGGGATGAAAACGGCCTTTTATTGCTCGATGAGGCCGGGGTTTTTCTTAACAGCCAGGAATGGAATAAACCCCACGTTAAACCAATTGTCGATTGGCTTCGTCATCGAAGGAAACATGGATGGGATATTGCTCTACAAATACAGGATATTGATAGTCTTAACGCCCAGGTTCGCCGGGCCGTTATTGATTATGAAATGAGGGCAATTAAAATTGTTTCAATTCCCATAGTTAGCACAATTTATCGGATGATCT
>NZ_BAABCW010000071.1:0-835 GCF_039539305.1 Aquimarina addita
CACGAATCTTTACCTGATCATCCTTTCTACCTATGAATTCAATATTACCATCTGGCAACCAACGTGCAAGATCCCCTGTCTTATATAAACGCGAACCGGAATCATCGCTAAATGGATTGTCGATGAAACTTTTTCGAGTTTTTATCGCATCATTAATATAGCCTCTACCAACTCCGATACCTGACACCCATAATTCTCCAATTACTCCTATTGGGCATAAATTATTAAATGAATCAACTATATATAATTGGGTATTGGCTATAGGCTTTCCTATAGGAACAATAACTCTTTCTATTTCGTTATATATAAAATAAAGACTTATATCATCTGCGGCTTCCGTAGGTCCATATGCATTCACTACAGGTATAGAAGGATAGCGGTTAAACCATTTGTCTAAAAGAGAAGGAGTTACAGTTTCTCCTGTAACTAAGAAATAATGTAATTGTTTTAAATCACGATCAGAGACTACATCTAACAAATTTGACATGTATGACGGTACTAGCTGTAGTAAATTTACTTTATCCAGATATAGTGCATCTAACAAATCTGATGGACTACGTATTAAGTCATAACTGTATACTAATATTTGCCCTCCACACAATAACCCACTTAACATTTGCCATACAGATATATCAAATGTAAAAGGAGCTGTAAAAGCAACAATACTAGAGGAGTTCATCTTAAAACTATCTAGCATAACTAAAAGATGGTTCGACATTCCTGCGTGTTCAATCATTACCCCTTTAGGTTTCCCTGTTGACCCTGATGTGTAGATTACATATGCGAGGTGGTTGGGCAATGTGATTTTTGGTAGTTTTCTAGACGATTCTATTGC
>NZ_BAABCW010000072.1:0-832 GCF_039539305.1 Aquimarina addita
TGTCTTACATTAAAGAACTTTGATTTTTATAAGTAATCCATAATTCATCGTAATTAGTAAAATTAGTTAACTCTTCATTTTCGAATTTAAAATCTAAAAAATCCAAAAAATCATCTTCCAAACTTGGCAAAAAATGTTTTTATTTACCATTAAGTATATTATTAATAGAAACCCCATTATCATTAATATGATAAACTCCATTATGGATATATACATCCCCTCCCCTTAAAATGATTTTCAAAATGGGATCGTATGGCTCTGGGAATTTTTTGTATTTAGAAAGATTAATTGAAGATTTAAAAATATTCCAACAAACATATAAATGAATAAAAGTAGCATTAAAGTTAGATTTTAAATTTGTTAATTCTAAACTAAATATTTCTTTAAAATCATTATTTAAATAAATTAAAATATTATGAGATTCTCGGCTTTTTAAATGTGTGTCATTAATTTCTAATGCATTTCTCCACAGAAATAACCTACTAACATAATCTTTAAACAAAGCCACATGAGAATATTTAACTTTCTTGTTATATTTAATTTGACTTGTTACTTTTTTAATTCTTGCATTGTATTCATCAATAATTTTATCTTTATTTAATGCCATATATATCTAGTAATTCATTAACTATTTCATCTAAATTAGATAAGTTAGAATTTGGGACAGGAGGATTTTTTAACCTTTCCAAAGATGAAGCATAACCATTCCTATGAATCAAAGGAACAGCATCGTGAGCTCCTACATTATAAGGTTTCAAAGAGTACAATTCATCAATACTTCTGTAAGGAACTCCTTTTTCCATTAACTTTAGTTCAATATATTCATGAGCTA
>NZ_BAABCW010000073.1:0-829 GCF_039539305.1 Aquimarina addita
GAACGTTTATGGTTCTTAGATCAATTGCAGGGTAGTTTAGAATACCACATCCCTGTTGTATTGCGTTTAGAAGGAGATCTGGATATTGATGCATTACAAGATGCATTGAAGATGATCCTATCCAGACACGAAGTACTGAGGACTATTTACAAACAGGAAGATGGTATTGGTTATCAGGAAATACTTCCGGTTCAAGACTGGAATATAGAGATCAATACCATAGAAGACGCTTCTTTATTAGATTATAAAATACAGGACTTTGCCTCTCTGGCATTCGATCTTTCTAAAGATTATATGTTCAGAGCAGCTTTATATGACCTGGGATCACAAAGATATGTACTAGCTGGTATCTTCCATCATATCTCCAGTGATGGATGGTCAGACAACATACTGATTGAAGAATTTGTTGAGATATATCAAGCGCTCAAAACAGACCGATCACCAATCTTAAAACCACTACCAATACAATATGCTGATTATGCTCTATGGCAACGGGAACATTTAAATGGAGAACTATTGGAAGGGCAACTATCTTATTGGAAGAACCAGTTATCAGGAGTTGCGCCCCTATTGCTACCTACCGATTATACCAGACCTGCCATACAGAGTACTGCAGGGGCTACTTTATCCTTTGAGTTGGGCATAGAGGTAAGCAATAAATTAGAAAGGATATGTAAGAAACAAGGTAGTACGATGTTTATGGTTTTGCTATCAGCATTTAAAGTACTGCTATACCGTTATAGCGGACAGGTTGATATTTGTGTGGGGACACCAATAGCTAATAGAACACAGGAAGAATTAGAAGGATTGATTGGCTTTTTTGTCAATA
>NZ_BAABCW010000074.1:0-780 GCF_039539305.1 Aquimarina addita
TCTTATATAAACGCGAACCGGAATCATCGCTAAATGGATTGTCGATGAATTTTTCTCTGGTCAGATCGGGACGATTGAGATACCCACGTGCCAAACCAGCACCACTTATGCATAATTCACCTATTACCCCTATAGGCTGTAATTCAAGACCATTCCCTACAATATGGCAGTTCAATGAGGAGATTGCTTTACCAATTACACTACTAGGGCTAAAGGTTTCTGTTGCTGTTATCTGTTTATATGTAACATGTATAGTTGTCTCTGTGATACCATACATATTAACTAATATACACTCTTTATAGTTGTTTTTCCAAGTTTTTAGCTTGTAAGGGTTTAGAGCATCTCCTCCAAATATTATATATCTTAAATTTAGATTTGAAATTGAAGGAATAAGATGTTTTTGAAGAACATAGAATACAGATGGTGTCTGATTCAATATTGTCACTTTATATTTAATTAATAAATCGCCAAAAGAAATTATATCTTTTGTAAGTTCTATTGGAATTATAATTAAACGTGCTCCATGAATAAGTGCGCCGAATATCTCCCATACTGAAAAATCAAAACAGAAGGAATGAAATAATGTCCAAACATCACTATCATTAAAATTATAGTCTGGTTTATCACTTTTGAATAGTTGGATCAAATTATCATGTTCAATCATTACCCCTTTAGGTTTCCCTGTTGACCCTGATGTGTAGATTACATATGCGAGGTGGTTGGGCAATGTGATTTTTGGTAGTTTTCTAGACGATTCTATTGCGATCTCCTCCCATTGGC
>NZ_BAABCW010000075.1:0-743 GCF_039539305.1 Aquimarina addita
AATTTTATTGGCTTCGATATCAATCTTAAATAAGATTTTATTACCTATACTAACAGCTCCATCTGTAGCGACTTTAAGGCCTTTAGCCATTAGTTTTGCTACAGGTGCAGCAAACTTTTTTCCTCGTTTGATCACAAATTCTAATGGATCGGTAGCCCATCTTAGTACAGCAAGAAACTCCTTTGCAACTCCTGCTTCTACGGTAGCTCCACCTGATAAAACACCTACTACAATCTCAAAAGCAATATTACCAGCAAAATAATAGACGCCCGTGAAGTTATAATCGGTAATTTTATTCTTTTGATATTCCCAGCCTTTCTCTACCTCACCTACTACTAATACCTTTGCTAGTGTCCATACTGCTTCTCTCTTTGATTCATCAGTAATAAGATCGGCTATTGCTTTTGCTTCACTAAACATATAATTACGATACGCTGTATCAGATAACATCTTTTTAACAAAAGCTTTGAGGTCTAATACATTTGTAACCGTACCCGTTACAAAGGAAGCAGTACTGATGAGCCCATTATATACTCCCGCAATAAAAGCAATATCGTTTTGTAGATATAACACCGCTTGTTCTAGGATAGGTATTCCTTGTACCCAAGTATTGACATCTTTAAAATAATAACCCGGAGCAGCACTGTCCCAAAACTCTTTGGGTAATTGTACAGCGTTTAACCCATCGGTAATCCCTCCAAATACGACACTCCCAAATTGTGTAAGTATAGCATCCATCTCTG
>NZ_BAABCW010000076.1:0-739 GCF_039539305.1 Aquimarina addita
TTGTCGATGAATTTTTCTCTGGTCAGATCGGGACGATTGAGATACCCACGTGCCAAACCAGCACCACTTATGCATAATTCACCTATTACCCCTATAGGCTGTAATTCAAGACCATTCCCTACAATATAAATCTGAGTGTTCGAGATTGGACGACCTATGGATAGATTTGATGGTATTTCATTTGGAGATATTTCTGAAAAAGTTACATCAATTGATGCCTCTGTTGGACCATATAAATTGTCCAAACATACGTTTGAAAATTTATTATAAAATAAATTTACTTGATCTGAACGTAATGCCTCCCCACTGCACAAAACTTGTTTCAGTGATTTACAATCTCCTATAGTTATTTCAGCCAAGAATGCCCCTAGCATAGAAGGAACAAAATGAATTGTTGTCACCCTATACAAATCTATAATTTCTTTTAAATATATAGGATCTTTATGTCCTTCTGGATGTAGAAAGACTAATTTAGTACCTGATATTAATGGCCATAGTAACTCCCATACCGAAACATCAAAACAAAAATTAGTTTTTTGAACTACCACATCTTCTTTTGGATTTAACTTATAGTGCTCTTGAGTCCATGATAAACGGTTCGACATTCCTGCGTGTTCAATCATTACCCCTTTAGGTTTCCCTGTTGACCCTGATGTGTAGATTACATATGCGAGGTGGTTGGGCAATGTGATTTTTGGTAGTTTTCTAGACGATTCTATTGCGATCTCCTCCCATTGGC
>NZ_BAABCW010000077.1:0-709 GCF_039539305.1 Aquimarina addita
TCGATGAATTTTTCTCTGGTCAGATCGGGACGATTGAGATACCCACGTGCCAAACCAGCACCACTTATGCATAATTCACCTATTACCCCTATAGGCTGTAATTCAAGACCATTCCCTACAATATAAACCTGAGTGTTCGAGATTGGACGACCTATGGATAGATTATCTAAACTATTCATGGAAATATTAAGTACAGTACAGCCTATCGTAGTTTCTGTTGGACCATATTCATTATAAAACTCTATATTCGAATTTGAGAAATTTAAATTATCTAAAATTGTACTTTCCAATTTTTCTCCACCTACTATTACTTTTGTCAGAGTAGAATTGTTAATGTCTTTTAGAAAATGTAGATGAGATGGTGTTAACTTTATTGAATCAATATGTTTGTTGTTCAATATGTCTCCTAAAACAATATGTACATTTTCATTTGTACTAACAGATAACTGTCCTCCTGTTATTAATGTTAGATAGATACTTGTCTGAGTAAGGTCAAAAGATAAGGAAGTAAACAAAGGAAAATTATAAGTATCAAAATCTTTCCCATAATTGCACATTGCAAAAGACAAATAATTCATCAAGTTATCATGTTCAATCATTACCCCTTTAGGTTTCCCTGTTGACCCTGATGTGTAGATTACATATGCGAGGTGGTTGGGCAATGTGATTTTTGGTAGTTTTCTAGATGATTCTATTGCGATCTCCTCCC
>NZ_BAABCW010000078.1:0-665 GCF_039539305.1 Aquimarina addita
CAATGGGAGGAGATCGCAATAGAATCGTCTAGAAAACTACCAAAAATCACATTGCCCAACCACCTCGCATATGTAATCTACACATCAGGGTCAACAGGGAAACCTAAAGGGGTAATGATTGAACACGATAATTTGATGAATATAGGTTATTCAAGATTAAATTATTATGGAAAAATTGAATCGATGATTTTAATTCCATCATTTGTTTTTGACCCCTCAATTGCAGTTATATTTGGTACATTGTTATCTGGAGCTCGTTTGTTAATACCCAAAATTGAAGATATTAATAATTCGGTTACAATAAAAAAAATGTTGATAGACAATGAGATTGACTTTCTACTTTGTGTACCATCTTATTATAATTTTTTATTAAGTGACGATTTATTATGTAATACTCTTCTCAAAGGAGTAATATTAGGAGGAGAATTTTTAGATAAAAAATTGGTTTTAAATCATTTTGATTTATCTAAGAAAACAATACTTTACAACGAATATGGCACAACAGAATGTAGTATTTGGTCATCTGCCATAAAAATAGATGAAATACCATCAAATCTATCCATAGGTCGTCCAATCTCGAACACTCAGATTTATATTGTAGGGAATGGTCTTGAATTACAGCCTATAGGGGTAATAGGTGAATTATGCATAAGTGGTGCTGGTTT
>NZ_BAABCW010000079.1:0-649 GCF_039539305.1 Aquimarina addita
GACGATTGAGATACCCACGTGCCAAACCAGCACCACTTATGCATAATTCACCTATTACCCCTATAGGCTGTAATTCAAGACCATTCCCTACAATATAAATCTGAGTGTTCGAGATTGGACGACCTATCGGAATTTTAACTAAATAATTTTGAACTTTATAACAGGTTGAAACTACAGTATTTTCTGTTGGACCATAATTATTGTAAATATTATAGTCATTATTACTTTTTAATTGAAGAGTATCCCCCCCAGTTAAAATAATAATATTACTAAATTCATTTTTTTGATTGATAAAATCTTGACAAACTAATGGAGGTATATAAATATGTGATATCTTATTCTTTACTGTAAATTTTATTAATTCAAAAATATCATAATTATAATTTTTAATTGGGTAGAGAGTCCCTCCTGCTATAAGATAAGGGAACATCTCCCAAGTTGATGCATCAAAACCTATTTTTGAAAACATTGTAGCCTTACTTATCCTGGTCAAATCGAACTGTTTTTTGTGCCACAAGCACAAATTCATCAAGTTATCATGTTCAATCATTACCCCTTTAGGTTTCCCTGTTGACCCTGATGTGTAGATTACATATGCGAGGTGGTTGGGCAATGTGATTTTTGGTAGTTTTCTAGACGATTCTATTGC
>NZ_BAABCW010000080.1:0-632 GCF_039539305.1 Aquimarina addita
GACAGGTTGATATTTGTGTGGGGACACCAATAGCTAATAGAACACAGGAAGAATTAGAAGGATTGATTGGCTTTTTTGTCAATACACTAGCCCTTAGAAGTGATTTAAGTGGGAACCCTTCTTTCAATACCTTGTTGTCACAGATTAAAGAAATGACATTGCAGGCGTATGACCACCAACAAGTCCCTTTTGAAAAAGTTGTAGACCAGGTTGTCGTTACACGAGATATGAGTACAACACCTTTATTCCAAGTAATGTTTGTCTTACAAAACATTCCTGATCAAGGGGAAGTATCTATCGAAGGAATGAACTTGGCACCTTATGATCAAGAAGCCAGTACTTCAAAGTTTGACCTGACTATGACCTCATTGGAAACAACCTCAGGTATTTCTTTAAGTATAGAATACTGTACTGACCTATACGATCAAAAGACCATTGAGCACATGGCGGTACATTACTGTGAATTACTCTCTAGTATTGTAGACAACCCTGATATGGCTATTGGGGATTTATCAATGTTAACCCCCAAAGAAGAACATCAGTTATTAAAAGTATTCAATGATACCCAGGTCGAATACCCAAAAGACAAAACGGTTATCGACTTGTTTGAGGAACAGGTCAAAAATAATCCC
>NZ_BAABCW010000081.1:0-586 GCF_039539305.1 Aquimarina addita
CGCTAACCATTGCTGACTCTAAAAGCCGATTTTTGTTTACTGCTAAAGGGCATTATAAAGAAAACCTAAAATCCGCAAAGGCTGAGTTTAAAAGGGTTTTTAGAATATATGGAATCCCTAAGCAACTCCACACCGATAATGGAAGTCCTTTTGGTTCGGTGAGGGCTATTCAAAGATTTACTCAGCTTTCTTATTGGTTTATTGAACTGGGAATCACACCTGTTTTTTCTGATCCTGGACAGCCACAACAAAATGGTAGACATGAACGTATGCATCGTGATTTAAAGGCTGCTTGTGCTAAGCCTTCTGCTTATGATTTAAAAGCTCAACAAAGGCGATTAAATCACTTTGTAAAACAATATAATAACATTAGACCTCATGAAGCATTGGACATGAAAACACCAGCTAAAATTCATGATTTTTCTAACAGACCGTTCCCAGAAAAAATACCAAATTTTGACTATGATTCTAAGTATAAAATTCTTAAAGTAACTAAGAGTGGAGCTATAAGATGGAAGTCCTATTATTGGGTATATGTATCGGCGGCTTTAAAAGGAAAATATGTCGCTATTGAAGATATTGGCAA
>NZ_BAABCW010000082.1:0-569 GCF_039539305.1 Aquimarina addita
TGTTCAATCATTACCCCTTTAGGTTTCCCTGTTGACCCTGATGTGTAGATTACATATGCGAGGTGGTTGGGCAATGTGATTTTTGGTAGTTTTCTAGACGATTCTATTGCGATCTCCTCCCATTGGCTATCGAGTTTTATTATTTGATTTAGCTTAGCATCTTGCACTGCTTTAATAGCTTTTGAGGTAGTCAGTAATACCTCCAGTTTAGCATCCTCTATCATATAGTTGATACGTTGGCTGGGATATTCGGGATCTATAGGTACATAAGCTCCTCCTGCTTTTAAGATTCCCAGAATGCCCACGATCATTTCTATAGAGCGTTCCAAACAAATCCCTACCAACACATCACCTTTCACACCATTTTTACGTAGGTATCGAGCTAATTGATTGGAACGTTTGTCCAGGTCTTTATAATTCAGTTGGTTTTCTTCAAAAACTACAGCAATATGTTCGGGATTATTTTTGACCTGTTCCTCAAACAAGTCGATAACCGTTTTGTCTTTTGGGTATTCGACCTGGGTATCATTGAATACTTTTAATAACTGATGTTCTTCTTTGGGGGTTAA
>NZ_BAABCW010000083.1:0-537 GCF_039539305.1 Aquimarina addita
TTATCCAATCAATATTTGGATAATCTAGAAAAAATAATTCTTCACTGCTGTTCTAAACAAAAAAGAGATTTTACACCCTCTGATTATGGGTTGGAAAAAGAAGTCGGATTTCAAGAATTAGAAAAGTTTTTAAATGAAAATTCAGATTCTGAGGATATTTTTAAAATATAAACCACATGAAAGATTTAGAAGAGTTTTTTAAACTACTTGATCATTTTAATTTATTCTTAATAGAAGAAAATGAAGAAATAATTTTAAAAAGATATAAAGATCGCGTTAATAATTATAAAATTGACTTCGAAAAGGAAAAGTATAATATAATTGACTTTATTAAGGATAATAAGGGATTATTAATAGAAATACTTAAAAAAGAAAAAAGAAAAGATAATAGTAATAGAGATAAAATCTACAAGTTAAGTCCACTTCAAGAAGGCATGTTATTTCATGGTTTATATGATGAGGATTCTAAAGCATATGTTGTTCAATTAATAGTAGATTTTCCAAAAGGGTTAAATATTGATTATTTGAAATCTTCTT
>NZ_BAABCW010000084.1:0-530 GCF_039539305.1 Aquimarina addita
TTCATCGACAATCCATTTAGCGATGATTCCGGTTCGCGTTTATATAAGACAGGGGATCTTGCACGTTGGTTGCCAGATGGTAATATTGAATTCATAGGTAGAAAGGATGATCAGGTAAAGATTCGTGGATACCGTATTGAGTTGGGAGAAATAGAGAGTGTTTTATCGGAAGTGGATAAGGTAAAGGAATGTTGTGTCCTTGCCAGAGAAGATCATAATGGCAATAAACGCCTGATTGGTTACCTGGTTATGGAAGGAGGCTTCAACAAAGCCCTTGTGGTAGACTACATTGGTTCCCGATTACCTGAGTATATGGTGCCTGGGATTTGGGTTGAGTTAGAGGCCTTGCCTTTGACTAGTAATGGAAAAATTGATAAAAAGGCATTACCAGATCCTGACATGTCAGAGGCAGCTACCGCATCTTATGTAGCCCCACGAAATGACATTGAAAAACAACTGGCTGAGATCTGGCAAGAATTACTGGGAGTAGAAAAGGTTGGAATACACGATAATTTCTTTGAACTTGGAGG
>NZ_BAABCW010000085.1:0-520 GCF_039539305.1 Aquimarina addita
ATTATGGTTTCGTTCCACAATTCTGTTCCCTTTGGCTTTATGGCATTGCGCTCGTAGTGGGCAGCCTTGACAGTTTTGAGCCCTGTAACGACTGATGATTTGCTTATAACCTGTTTTGGTTTCTCGACTATAATTACCAATGTGGTTCATCGCTTGCCCCATTGGGCAGTAGTAGGTGTCTGTTTCTGTATTGTAATAGAGTTTATCTGCTCCAAAGGGATGTTTTGTTTTACCTGTTTTAGTTTCTTTTTGTTCTTTGTGGAAGTAATTATATTTCACATAGGCTTCTATACCTTTATCTTCTAAATCTTGGTAATTTTCCTCACTACCATAGCCTGCATCTGCGGTGACTACTTCGGGCGAAGACCCAAAACTAGTGTGGTGTTCATTTAGGTGTTTTATCAGTGTAGTAGTGTCGGTAGTGGTTTGTTCTAAGGTATAATTGGTGATGAATTGATTATTGGAAGAAGCTTGTATATTATAAGCGGCTTTAAGTTGACCGTTTCTCATGTGATCGTCT
>NZ_BAABCW010000086.1:0-517 GCF_039539305.1 Aquimarina addita
AATCAAAAAAGCGAGCTTCGATTATTAAAGAAGCGCTGCGTAAAGATAAGTTGGGAATCTCCTTAGCAGCAGATAGAAAGAGTATAGATCTGGTTAAATCTAACAATTATTTTGAAAGGTATAAAGCGGCCATCAATGGATATTGGGACTCAGACTTGAGCAGGTTTAACTACGATTACCAGTATAGTGTCTCCAATATTGAAAACTGGTATCAATTAGATCTTGCAAATAAAGAAACAGGCGCTTTTGATCCTACAGCTAATAGTAATAAACATATCTACGATTATACAGGCTTGTTTTTTACGATGAAAAGCGATGTAGGTCTCTATCTTACCAATTTCACCAATGTAGAAGGCGGTACCAAAATAGTGCTCACCGATGACTTTACAAATGCTACCAGAGTAGCAGAAATAGAAGCAACACTTACCAATACTAAGGATGCAGGAACCATCATCTGGATTCATGTGAGTAAGGACAATAAAGTAGTACAACAAAATCTATATACAAAAGGATTTAA
>NZ_BAABCW010000087.1:0-516 GCF_039539305.1 Aquimarina addita
ACACGATATCCTAAATCTAAATTAAGATAATCGGTCATACGCTCTACGCCATAATAGGGATGTTCTAAAAAGTACCTATCGATCTCTTTCATCAACTTTAAATTTAATAGACTCTCGCCTTTAGGTTTGTAATATAAACCTGAACGATGAATCTCTAATAGCTTACATTGTTGTTTAAGGCTAAGTCCTGGATGAGATTTTACAACCTTTTGCCGTTTCTGGGTAGTACTCATTTCTCCAAGACTTTCTTTAAAAAATCATTCTCAACTTGCAACTGACCAATTTTACTATAAAGAGCGCTTTTTTCATTATCTGTCTCTTCTGTTTTGGTCTTGGAGTCAAAAGCTTTTGATGAATTCTCTATAAACTCTCGCTTCCAAGTAGATATTTGGGAAGGATGAATGTCAAACTTTGAGGCGATTTCCTGCAGAGTAAGTTGATCTTTGATAGCTTCCAAAGCAACCTTTGCTTTGAATGCAGAACTAAATTTTCTTCTCGATTTTTTCATATGTACAG
>NZ_BAABCW010000088.1:0-513 GCF_039539305.1 Aquimarina addita
TATCTAATTTTACGGTTAAAATTGGAGACGGAAACGGTAACTGGGTATTTAGTAAAACATATACCACTACTCCAAATCCATCTATGACTATTGATGCTGAGGGTGTTTTGGGTAGAACTGTTAGAATCATCACAAATACTACAGAACCTTTATCACTAGCAGAAGTTGAAGTCTATGGAGATATCGAATGTGCTAGTTTTTCAGCTATACAAGCTGAAAGTTATAACAATATGAATGGAATTGTTAAAGAATCTACTAATGATTCTTCTGGAAACCAACATGTAGGTTTTGTAAATAATGGTGATTGGGCTAAGTATAATTCAATTGACCTTACTTGTGCTACTTCAATCCAAGCTCGTGTATCAAGTAAAAACAATGGAGGAACTATTCAAGTAAGGCTTGGAGCTGCTTCTGGGCAATTAATAGGGACTATTAATGTGCCAAGCACAAATTCATGGAGTTCTTGGACAACAGTAAGTACGGATATTACGCCTGTAAGTGGCAATCAGAATG